>NZ_LGIA01000124.1 GCF_001270965.1 Sunxiuqinia dokdonensis
CTGATCACCCTTTCGATGCCCGTGGCATCGGATGTTTATAGAAACACAGCATCAGGGAAAGATGCGATCCCGGATGGGATCGAACGGCTTGCTTCCTTGCCATTTTTCTACGAACATGTAAATCCGCTGGATTTAAAAATAAAATATCGGAGGATGATTACGAGGCTTAACCTCTGTTTTTCTTACAGATCCCGATCTTCATCGGGATGACGGCTGAGGGTTGGTGTTACATTAAAAGCTGTTGCCGGCTTATTGATCGAATGACTTCGAATCATCCGATCAATAAAACACAAAAAAAGCCACCCTCCCGTAGGAAGATGGCTTTTGAACTATAGTAAACGGTTTTTTTCTCAGATTACTTTTCTTCGACCGTTTCCGGCGCAAAGTTCATAGCAGCGAACCGCTTGTAGGAAGCATGACGCCATTTGGCATTTTCTTCCGACGCTTTAAACAGTTCGGCAGCTTGTTCCGGGAATGACTTTTTCAGTGAAGTATAACGAACTTCGCCGTTCAGGAATTCCTGGAATTTGCTCCAGTCCGGATCTTTTGAATCGAGTACAAAAGGATTTTTCCCTTCCGCTTCGATCATCGGGTTGTAGCGGTACAGTGACCAGTAACCTGCTTCAACGGCTTTCTTCTCCTCAGCCTGGGTGGCACCCATGCTGGCACGCAGTCCGTGGTTGATACATGGAGAATAAGCGATGATCAGCGATGGTCCCGGGTAAGCTTCTGCTTCGCGGATCGCTTTCAGGTATTGTGCCTGGTTAGCACCCATAGCCACTTGTGCTACATAAACATAGCCGTACGACATGGCCATCACACCCAAGTCTTTCTTACGGATTTTTTTACCTGAGGAAGCGAATTTGGCCACAGCACCAACCGGAGTCGATTTTGAAGCCTGACCACCGGTGTTGGAGTAAACTTCGGTGTCCATCACCAATACGTTTACATCTTCGCCCGAAGCCAATACGTGATCCAAACCACCGTAACCGATGTCGTAAGCCCATCCGTCGCCACCAAATACCCAAACTGATTTTTTCACCAGGTATTTTTTCAGGCTCAGAATGTCTTTGGCATAGGTCTCTTCGTTACCAGCCAGTACTTCCAGTACTTTTGCTGATGCTTCTTTGCTTGCTTCGGCATTGTCTTTTCCTTCAATCCAGGCAGTAAAAGCCGCTTTCACATCTTCAGCAATACCATTTTGCAATGCTTCGCTCATGATCATCTCAATGCGGTCGCGTTGTGCGTTCACACCTTCGGCCATACCAAAACCATATTCGGCATTGTCTTCAAACAAGGAGTTGGCCCATGCTGGTCCTTCGCCACTTTCTTTGTGCTTGCAATAAGGCGTTGCCGGAGCCGATCCACCGTAGATAGAAGAACAACCGGTTGCGTTGGCAATCATCATGCGCTCGCCAAACAGCTGGGTAATCAGCTTGATGTATGGTGTTTCACCACAACCTGCGCAAGCTCCGGAGAACTCAAACAACGGCTGTGCAAACTGTGAATTTTTCACTGACTTAAACTTGTCAACCACTTTCTCTTTGTAAGTGACTTGCTTGTCCATATAATCCCAGCGCGCAATTTGCGACTCCTGTGATCCCAGCGGTTTCATGATCAATGATTTCTCCTTGGAAGGACACACCTCAGCACAGTTTCCACAACCGGTACAATCGAGTACAGACACCTGAATACGGAAATTCAAGCCCGGAAATTGTTTGGTTGGTGTCGCTGTTTTGACGGCTGTTCCTTCCGGTGCATTGGCCAGTTCTTCTTCGGTGAGCAGGAACGGACGGATAGCAGCGTGAGGACAAACGTAAGCACATTGGTTACACTGAATACAGTTGTCTTCCTGCCATTCGGGCACGTTGACCGCGATTCCGCGTTTTTCGAAAGCAGCGGTTCCTTGCTCAAAGGTACCATCTTCGTAACCTACAAAAGTAGATACTGGCAGGTTGTTTCCTTTTTGTGCGTTGATCACGTCAACAAATTTGCTGATGTAATCCGGACGGTCAGTGGCAGCTACTTCTTCTTCGAGCTTGATTTCTTTCCACTCGGCAGGAACAGCAACTTTAACCACGTTTTTACCTCCGGCTTCAACGGCGGCAAAGTTCATGTTTACGATTTTCTCTCCTTTGGCACCGTACGATTTTACAATCGCTTTTTTCATGGCATCAACAGCCTGGTCGTAAGGAATTACGCCAGTGATCTTGAAGAAAGCCGACTGCATGATGGTGTTGGTCCGGGTTCCCAGGCCAAGCTCTTCGCCCAGTTTGGTTCCGTTGATGATGTAGAATTTGATTTCGTTTTCGGCCAGGTAACGCTTCATGGCGTCGGGCAGGCGTTTTTTGGTTTCTTCTTCATCCCAAATCGAGTTCAACAAGAATGAACCACCTTTTTTCAGGCCTTTCAACACGTCATACAAGTTCACGTATGCCGGAACGTGGCAAGCCACAAAGTCGGGCGTCGTGATCAGGTAAGTTGACCGGATCGGGCTGTCGCCAAAACGCAGGTGAGAACAAGTGAAACCACCCGATTTTTTTGAGTCATATTCGAAATAACCCTGGCAGAATTTATCGGTTGTGTCACCAATAATTTTGATCGAGTTTTTGTTGGCACCAACCGTACCATCCGAACCTAAACCGTAAAATTTAGCTTCGTAAGTTCCTTCAGGCGAAACTTTAATTTCTTCTTTCAGCGGAAGTGACTTGAAGGTCACGTCGTCAACAATACCCAGTGTGAATCCGTTTTTCGGCTCGGGAAGTTCCAGGTTTTCGTAAACCGACATGATTTGCGATGGCGTGGTGTCTTTTGAACCCAAACCAAAGCGTCCGCCAACAATCACAGGCGCATTTTCTTTTCCGTAGAACAGGTCTTTTACTTCCAGATACAGTGGTTCGCCGTTTGTTCCGGGCTCTTTGCTGCGGTCAAGAATGGCAATGCGCTTCACTGATTTTGGCAGCACATTCATAAAGTATTTGGCACTGAACGGACGATACAGGTGTACCGACAACAGACCAACTTTCTTGCCTTGGGCAGCCAGGTGATCGATGGTTTCCTTAATGGTTTCAGTAACCGAACCCATCGCGATGATAATGTTTTCAGCCTCTTTGTCACCGTAGTAAGTAAACGGGTGGTATTCGCGCCCGGTCAATTTGGTAATTTCCTGCATGTAGCTTTCTACAATGTCAGGAACGGCATCGTAAAATGCGTTGGAAGCTTCTTTTGCCTGGAAGAAAATGTCCGGGTTTTGAGCAGTACCACGGGTTTGTGGAGTTTCAGGATTTAACGCGCGATCGCGGAATGCTTGCAGTGCATCGTAGTCAATCAACGGGCGGATATCTTCCTGATCAATCACCTCAATTTTTTGAACTTCGTGTGAAGTCCGGAATCCATCGAAGAATGAAAGGAAAGGTACGCGCGATTTCAAGGTTGCCAGGTGCGAAACACCCGCCAAGTCCATTTCTTCCTGTACCGAACCGGCAGCCAACATGGCGAATCCGGTTTGACGGGCCGCGTAAACATCGGAGTGGTCGCCAAAGATTGACAAGGCGTGTCCAGCCAGGGCACGGGCACTTACGTGGAAAACAGTCGGCAGCAATTCGCCGGCAATTTTGTACATGTTCGGAATCATCAACAACAAGCCTTGTGAGGCCGTGTAAGTTGAAGTCAATGCGCCTGATTGCAACGCTCCGTGAACAGCACCCGCAGCGCCACCTTCACTCTGCATCTCTGCTAAACGTACCGGACGTCCAAATAAGTTCTTTTTCCCTTTTGCAGCCCATTCATCCACATATTCGGCCATGGTTGACGATGGCGTAATGGGATAGATACAGGCAACTTCGCTAAACATGTAACTCATGTACGCTGCCGCGTAGTTTCCGTCACACGTAATGAATTTTTTTTCTTTTGCCATTTTATTCAAGTTAAATTTCAGATTTATATTCTTTTGATTCTCGATTCTTGTTGTTGGATACTTGATCCGGGATACTTGATCCTTGATCGATACTTGATCCTTGATCTTGGATTGCAGGTATGTTTGTAAAATATTCTTGTTCTGGTTCTTTCAATTGGTTGTGCTTCACTTTTACGACTTCAATAAAACGATTTAACTTCATTCCCAGGTGGTTCGCCAGTTGAAGAAGTTCATCGTAGCTTTTTCGACTTTTCAGCGACTGGGTTTCCCACAAAGTTTCTAAATGATCGATGCTCTCATCGTTTGAAGCCAGTGCATTGATCAGGAAGCGAATGAAATCCTGCTTGTACTCTCTTCTTCCGTAGCCTTCAACAATCAGCGAACGGGTGCTTTTGGAAGAGCGTCGAATCTGGCTGCCCTCTTCATAAAGCTCAAAAGCTGGAAGCTCGGTCATGGTCATCTTGTGAACTTTAATTGAAAGCTCACGAGCCAAAGTCCATATTTCCAGCTTTTTATACGACATCCTTTTTAATTTTATCTATTCTCTTCAATCCTTTTATCTAGCATCTAGCATCTAGCATCTAGCATCCAG
This sequence comes from Sunxiuqinia dokdonensis, assembly GCF_001270965.1. GTDB lineage: Bacteria > Bacteroidota > Bacteroidia > Bacteroidales > Prolixibacteraceae > Sunxiuqinia > Sunxiuqinia dokdonensis. Next base: position 4,509 of record NZ_LGIA01000124.1, read on the forward strand.
CATCTAATATCCAGCATCCAGTATCCAGCATCTAGTACAAAAATCCAAACAACCACAAGGGGATCTTATTCTCGCTGCCGGTTTCAATCATGTCGGCAGCTGCATAAGTTCCATCTTCCGGCTCCGTATATTTTCCTCCAATCATGAAGTGGTATTTTTCGTTCACCTTAAAGTCACCTTTGTCCGAGCTTTTTACCTGGTGCTGGTAGCCCACCTGGTTGTAAAAGAAGGTGGTCCGTAAATTTCGGTTACTGGTGTTGTTCGGTTCTACGGCAAACAGCAGATTGGTGTTGTGCATATAAACCAAATCCGGCTTTTTCGATTGATCTTCGCTGCCATTTTGAAACAGCAGGTTGACGAGACGCGCGTTTTTCAAGTAGCGCATGTAGTTCATAATTGTAGCCCGCGAGGTTTCCACTTCGTTGCTTACCTTGCTGATGTTTGGCGAAAATGGCGCCTCACTGGCAGTGATTTGCAACAGCTTTCTCAGCTTGGGAAGATATTTCAACTCCAATTGGTTGAGATAAGTTACATCCAGCTCCAAGGCCAGGTTGACATGTTTGAGCAGCTTTTCGTAATAAAACGATTTGTTGTTCAAAAAATACGGATAAAAGCCGGTTTGCAAATATTCCTGAAAGTAGGCCAGCGGCTTGATGTGCCCGGTAATTTCGTTTGCAATGGACTGGTGGTTGGCCAGTATTTCATCGAGCTTATAGCGCCGGAACTCATGTTTACCGTGGAAATTTAAGTATTCGCGGAATGACAATCCTTCCAGATGATAGACTTTGGCGATGTTTTTCAGGGCTGCATTTCCTTCGATGACTCTCAAAACAGGCGATGCCGTGAAAACAACTTTAAGCTCCGGGAGATTGTCGTAACAAGCACGCAATTCTTCCGACCATTCCGGATATTTATGAATTTGATCCAGGATGAGCACTTTGCCACCTTTTTTATAGAATTCGTCGGCGAAGTTGTAAATCTTGCGCCGCGTAAAGTAAAAATTGTTCAGGTTGACATACAAGCAGGTCTTGTCGTCGGCATATTTTTCTTTTACCAGGTCGAGCAGAAAGCTTGTTTTGCCTACTCCCCGAAAACCTTTGATACCAATCAGCCGGTGCGACCAGTCAATCTCATCCATCAGTTCGCGGCGAATGGTTTCGCGCGATTGTTCGAAAAGCGTTTGATGTATGTGTATAAGATGTTCCACTTGTATCTGATCTATTTTCTGCAAGCAAAAGTAAACATGAAGTTTGATATTTTGCAATGTAGAGATAACAATTTCGCCCGGAATGTGTAATTTATAATTAATAAAAATAAGCGTTTGACTGGCCTCCGATCTCCAAAAATTAAGAGGGACAATGGATAATACCTATTTTTGTGAAAATTACTTTGTTTATGCGTATCCAAAATCCTGAATTGCTTCTGCCTGCCGGCAATACCGAGTCGTTTTATGCTGCCCTGGAAGGTGGCGCCGACGCAGTTTATCTGGGCTTGACTAGCTTCAACGCGCGTGGTCGTGCAGCCAATTTCACGGAAAGTCATTTGCTGGCTGCTTTGCAGGAAGCCCGAAAGCGCCGGGTGAAAATATATGTGACCCTGAATACGGTGATTAAGAATAAAGAAATCGAGCCCTTGCTCGATGTGCTGGCTTTTTTGGAGCAGGCCGGAGTTGATGCCATTATTATTCAAGACTGGGGTTTGTATTACCTGGCTAGGCTGCGTTTCCGGAAACTGGTGATTCATGCCAGCACGCAAATGGGAAATCACAATTCGCCGGGTGTCGCCTTTTCGGAACAAAAAGGAATGGCCCGGGTGATTTTGGCGCGCGAGCTCACCAAGACCGAGTTGAAAAAAATTGCTGCAAAAGCCAATACGGAACTGGAGTTGTTTGTGCATGGCGCTTTATGCTATTCGTTTTCGGGCATGTGTTTTTTTAGCAGTTACCTGGGCGGCCGCGGTGCCAACCGGGGCTTGTGTGCCCAGCCTTGCCGGCGGATGTACAAAGATGATCAGCAAGATAAGTTTTTGTTTAATCTGAAAGATAACCAACAACTGCCGAACCTGGAGGAACTAAAGGCGCTGGGCATCCGTTCGCTGAAAGTGGAAGGCCGCATGAAATCGGCCGATTACGTGTATCGGGTGGCCCAGGCTTACCGAACGGCTATTGATCATCCGGAGAAAAGGGAGGAAGCGGAAGAACTGCTGAAACTGGATTTCGGTCGCGAAAAGATGGCGTACTTTCTTGGGAAAGACGTGAAAGAAGGTATTACCGATTCCTCAAACACCGGTATTCCGGTTGGTTTTGTGAGCCGGGTGAAGAACCGCGAACTGACCTTCGAGTCCGGCATTGACCTGAAGGAAGGGGATCGGATCCGGATTCGAAATGTGCGAAACGAAAGTACGTTTAATGCCCGCCTGCAAGCCTTGCAAAGAGCGAATAACCGGTACTCCTTTGTGCTGGACAGCAAAGAAACCGTCCAGGCAGGTGATGAACTATTCTGGGTGGGGCGTAAGGCGAAGGCGCTGCCTGCCAAATTCAGAAAACTGCCCAATTATCGGGCGGTGAGACTGCCACTTTCCGAGAAAAAACGATTTCGGGAGCAACTGACAATAAAGCAAAAGGCTTCGACATCGCAGGTTTTTCTTCGGATTGACGATCCGAAATGGTTCGACTGGTTGCGGACCGACGAGCTTGATGGAATTGTGCTGTCGTTCTCTCGCAGACAGTTGGAGGCCTTTGACTTTTCGGCTTCGTTTGTTCAGGCAAACCAGGCGAAAATACACATTGAACTTCCCAAATTTATTGCCGAAGAACAAGTGGAAGACTGGAAATCGCTTTTGCATGAAATTGAAAAGCGAGGAATTGACCGGTTTTTTATTAGTCATTTGTCGCAGAAACTGTTGCTGGACAATTCCAGCCAAGTCATCAGCAACGAAAATGTGTATGTTTATAATGATGCGGCGGCCAAATTGATTCATGAAAGCCGGATCCACAATTTTTGTTATCCTGTTGAAAACGATTTTGAAAATCTGAGGAGCATGAAAAACAAGCAGGGTTTTGTCGTCCTTCATTCGTATCCCGAACTGTTTTTTTCGCGCATGCCGGTGCAGGTTTCGGGTGCCGAAAATCGGTTTAAGGATGATGGCGGAAAATCGTTCGTCAAGTCGCAAAAAGACGGGATGACTATCGTGACTCCGACGATTCCGGTAAGTCTTTTTCAATACCGAAAACAACTGGAGAAGGAGGGATTTTCGAATTTCATCATTGACCTGAATCACGAAAAGCCCACAAAAAATGCTTTGAAAAAAGTGATGACCAAGTTTCGGCTGGCCGAGCAGTTCCAGCCGTCCACAGTTTTCAACTTTAAAAAGGGCTTGGTTTGAGCAGATAATTATATCTTAGTCTTGACGTTTGATTTTACGATAACTCTAACTTCGCTAAACATGAATAAAACACTAGTTCTGCTGCTGTCCGCCCTTTTCTATTCCGCAAGTGCTTTTGCTCAATTGAGCATGGAGCGAACCGATGACGGCATTTTATTGACTGAGGGAGACAAGAAGATTGCCTTTTATAAGAAAGAAGCTGCCGCGATGAACCTCGACAAAGGGCGCAACAACTATTTTCATCCGGTTTATTTGCCCGATGGTACGTTGATTACGGAAGATGCCCCGGCAGACCATATTCATCATCGTGGAATTTTTTGGGCTTGGCACCAGCTTTTGATTGATGGCGAACCCATTGGCGATCAATGGGAGTTGCGGGAGTTCATTCATGATGTGAAGTCGGTTGAGTTTTTTAGGGTCGAAGAGGGCATGGCAACCCTGAAAACCATTGTTAATTGGAACTCGCCAGCGTATGAAGGCGGTGAAAAACCTTTTGTGCAGGAGCGGGTTCAGGTGAATTTTTATGAACAGCGAAAAAACTACCGTATCATTCAGTTTGAAATCGAACTGAAAGCCTTGGTTGAAAACGTGGAGTTGGGTGGCTCTGATGATGTGAAAGGCTATGGTGGCTTTTCTGTTCGAGCCAACTTACCTGCCGATGTGACTTTTACATCGGACGAAGGTGTGGTGCTCCCACAAAACGAAGCCGTTGAAGCGGGCAATTATATCAATATGTCGGGCTCAATGGCTCAAAATTCTCGGCCCGGCGGCGTACTGATTTATTCAGCCAATGAATTTGAAACCGCCAACGACTGGATTTTGCGCAGTGAGAACAGCATGCAGAATGCCGTTTGGCCGGGGCGCAAACCGGTAGCTCTGGCCGAAACAGAACCTACTGTATTGCGTTATGCCTTGGTTCTTTATTCAGGAGAAATCAAAGAAAACCGGGTGTTGAAAACCCTGCGCAAATTATCGTGGGATTAAAGAAAAACCGTTCGGTTTTCTTCGTGGCTTTGCAGGCAGCAATTCAAAATATGAATGACATCGCGGCTCTCTTCCGGCTTAACAGCCAGTTCTTTCCCGTTTACCAGAACTTCATACAGATTCTCGTAAAAAGCTGTGTAGTTTCCAGCTAGGGTTTCAATCGTACCTTTGTAGTTTAGTCCGTTCCACTCGGTGTTGATGATTCCCCAATCTTCTTGCGGTTCGTCTCCCCAGCCGTCTTCGTCGGGCAGGCGTCCGGCTTTTAGCATTTCTTCCTGCGGATCAATTCCCCATTTATGAAAGGTGCCATGTGTGCCGTATAGACTATACCGTGGCCCGGGTTCGCGCACCAGGTAGGATGATTTCAGGATCGCCGCGAAATTTCCATATTGCAGGCGAATCTCGTAATAGTCGTTTACTTCGCCACCGTCGCGTAAAATTGCCAGATGCGCAGTCACGGACTGTGGTAATCCGAATAGTTGCAACACCTGGTCGACCATGTGCGAGCCCAAATTGAAAAGCACGCCATGGCGTTTGTCGCCTTCTTCTTTCCAGGTTCCTTCCTGCACGTAATTCCGGTAGCGGTCAAAATGTGATTCGAACTCAACCAGCCGGCCAATCATTCCGGATGAAAGGATTTTTTTCACCGTTAAAAAATCACCATCCCAGCGCCGGTTTTGGTAAACTGAGAGCACCAACTTTTTGCTTTTGGCCAGCGCAATCAATTCGTCTGCTTGCTCAACTTCGTGCGTGAACGGTTTTTCAACCACCACGTGCTTGCCGGCTTCGAGCGCCTGCTTGCACATGGCATAGTGAAAAACATCGGGTGTATTGATTATGACCAAATCAACCTCCGGCTGCTGGATGAGTTCCTCAAAACTTCTGACAATTTTAGCTTCGGGGTAGGACTCGGCCGACAGGTTTTTGCTTCGTTCCAAAATGGAGTGAATATGAAAATTGGGATTAACCTTTAAGCTGGGCCCGTGAAAAACCATGCCGGACATGCCAAAGGAGGCGAGCGCTGTTTGTATGATTCGATTCATAGAAATAAGTTTTACACGAAAATAGCAAAATGTTTTATGCTGTTAAAAATAGTTTTATAACATTTTTGAAAAGAGCTATTGTAGAGCAGCTTTTGAAGTTTTTTAAATTTTCAGGTTGTAGCTTTATGGATCTGGAGCTTAGGTGAAATGGATGATCATGGAAAGTCTCCGTTTTAAAGATGAAGCGTATGGAATAAGGTTGATTTGATGCAGTACAAAAATCGCAGCGACTATGAAAAATTTCTTGAGTAACTATCTGTCGAACAGTACAATATTTGAAAAGAAATCAAAGTATCCGGGGCCAGTAATCATGATTTCGCGGGAGTGTGGTTGTTCGGCCAAGCCAATTGCCATCAAATTGTCAAAAATCCTTTCAGGCTACAGCTACCAGGCCGAAACACAGACGGAGTCGGAATGGAAATGGGTGAGCAAAGAAATTATTGAAGAGGCTGCGCTGGAGTTGGAATTGCATCCGGATCAAGTGAAGCATGTTTTTTTGTCGGAAGCGAAAACCCATCTGCATGAAGTGACGACTGCTTTTTCTGTCGATAAAGTGTACGATGCCGACGATCAGGAGGTGATTGACACGGTGCGCGATGTCATTTTACGTTTGGCTGAGGTGGGGAATTTTATCATTGTGGGCCGGGCTGCGGGCTCAATTGCACGCGATATTTCACAGAAACTGAGCATAAAATTGCAGGCGCCCCTGGACTGGCGGATCAGCCGGATTATGCAGGTCAGCAATATGACCAAGAGTGAAGCGCAGGCTTATGTGATGGAAATTGACCGCCAGCGTGAGTTGTTTGTGGAACATGTGAACGGACGGAAAATGAACAACAACGATTTCGACCTCATTTTCAATTATGCCACCATGCAGGACGATTACATTGTCGATGCGGTGGTGAATATCATGAAAAACAAACGAATGATTGTTGGGCACGAAAACGAATAGGGGTTTTAGTTAGATCAAGGTGTTTTTCTTATCAAAAAAGCCATCTGTCTTGATGACGGATGGCTTTCTATCTGTTTGAAAAAAATGTGTCTGATGTGTGTAAATCTAAATCTATTCTTCGGTAATAACTTCAAAATCAAAATCAACCACCACTTCTTTGTGTAGTTTAATTTTGGCTGTGTATTTACCGACTTCTTTAATGCTGTCGTCAGCAATTTTAATTTGTTTCCGGTCAATTTCGAATCCTTTTTTGTTAATGGCTTCAGCAAGCTGAATGGTATTAACAGAACCAAAGATTTTTCCGGTAGAACTGGTTTTAGTTGCAATAACAACTTGCTTGTTTTGCAGTTTTTCTGCAATCGCCAAAGCTTCCTCTTTCAGTTTAGCTTCTTTGTGAGCGCGTTGTCTGGTATTTTCAGCCAGTATTTTTTTTGCCGATTCAGTGGCGACAATCGCCATTTTGTTAGGGATCAAAAAGTTACGACCGTAACCGTCTTTAACTGTTACCATGTCGTCTTTGCTGCCCAGGTTCTGAACGTCTTGTAATAAAATAATTTCCATTTTTCTAAATTCTTTAAATTATTTCAACATATCTGTTAAGTAGGGCAGCATCGCTAAATGACGCGAACGTTTAACTGCTTTGGCCACTTTGCGCTGGTATTTCAATGAAGTACCAGTGATTCGGCGAGGAAGAATACGACCTTGCTCGTTCAGGAATTTTTTCAAAAACTCTGGATCTTTATAATCCACATATTTGATTTTGTTCTTTTTAAAGCGGCAGTACTTTTTCTTTTTAATTTCGACTGACGGGGGAGTCAGGTACCTGATTTCACTTTGATTGTTAGCCATAGCTTAATTCTCCTTTTCAGATTTTTTAGCTTTCAAATTATTTTTTCTCTTCTCACTGTACTCCGCAGCGTATTTATCCAACTTAAAAGTCAGGAAACGGATGATCCGCTCGTCGCGTCGGTACTGGGTTTCTAACTTCGCAATCAAGGAAGGCTCAGCCTTAAACTCGATCAGGTGATAAAAACCGGTGCTTTTTTTCTGAATGGGATAAGCTAACTTGCGTAATCCCCAGTCTTCTTCGTTGAGTATCTCTCCACCGTCTTCGGTGATGATGCTCCTGAACTTAGTTACCGCTTCCTTTATCTGTACATCAGATAAAACGGGAGTTGCAATGAAAACGGTTTCATACTGGTTTTTCATAAAACATCTAATTTATTAAACATTAAAACTCTTTACCCATAAAATATGGTCGCGCAAAATTAGAAATTATTTATCAGGAAACAAAACCTTTCTTAGCCTGTTTTTTTTGCCTAGTTTCTTGTTCCACAGGACAATTCCCACATCCATGCGTAATGGGTTGTCCTTGAAGGTGGCCTTTGGGGATTGTCAGGCTTACTTTCTTCTGGTTTTTTTCAGAAAAAGCATGAGTAGATTTCTTTGCCAGAATGTATTGGTTGGTGCAGGCTGGTCTGATTTGAGATTGGCAGTTGCGTAAAGGTAGCCTTATTATTTGAATGAATAGACGAAGAGCTGCCTGCTAAAACCAATAAGAAATTAAAATCAAATCAATTATAAATAAAAACGAACAGTAGAATGAAGAAGAGACCATACTTTGTATTTGTATTGCTGTTGGTTGGGGTGGTGTTTGCTCAATGCACGCAATCCCCAATGGCAACCAAAGTACCCACAACAACCGAGCTTCGCGCTCCGGCTTACCCCTTAATTACCATCGACCCCTACACCAGTGCCTGGTCGATGACCGATAATTTGTACGATGAACCCGTCAAACACTGGACCGGCGAACAACACCCCCTAATTGGAGCCGTTCGTGTTGACGGCCAGGTGTATCGCTTTTTAGGTGAGGTCGATGTACCATGGACGCCAATCGTGCCAATGGCAAACTTTGATTTTTGGAACGCACAATACACCGAGAACGAGCCTGCCAAAGGTTGGGAGAAAGGTGATTTTAATGATGGTTCGTGGAAAACAGGGAAAGGCGCATTTGGAACACCCGAGATGCCTTCGCTTGGGACTGTTTGGACCTCCAAAGATATTTGGGTTCGTCGCGAGTTTTCCATTCCGGACAATCTTTCGGAGGAAGATATTTACCTGATCTATTCGCACGACGATATTTTTGAATTGTACCTGAATGGAACACAGCTGGTAAAAACAGCATACGAATGGCACAATAACGTTGTGCTGAAAATTGATGCTTCCTGGTTGAAACCAGGCGAGAAGAATGTGATTGCTACGCATTGCCACAACCGTACGGGTGGAGGTTATGTCGATTTTGGATTGTATCAGCAAAGCCCCGAAGGCGATGTTTTTACACAAACTGCCAAGCAAACTAAAGTGTCGCTTTCGGCTACACAAACCCACTACGAGTTTACCTGTGGCCCGGTTGACCTGAAACTTCAGTTTGTTTCGCCTTTATTGCCCGATGATTTGGACTTGTTGTCGCGCCCGGTAAATTACATCAACTACCAGGTGGTGTCGAACGACGGAGCTGAGCACGAGGTGCAGGTTTATATTGAAGCCACGCCCGAGTGGGCCGTGAATGTGCCGGCTCAGGAAGTGGAAGTAACCCAAGGTCAGGCAGGAGCGGTCAACTTTGTGAAAGCCGGAACTACCGAGCAGCCTGTTTTGGAGAAGAAAGGCGACAACATTCGCATTGACTGGGGCTATGTGTATTTGGCGGCCAATCAGTCGGAAAACACCAGCCTGTCAATCAACGAATACTTTAGCTCGAAGCAGGAGTTTGAGCAAGCCGGAAAAGTAACCGGTGTTGAAAGTATGACTACGCGTCCGGTGAAAGAAATGCCGGCCATGGCTTTTGTTGATAACCTGGGAACAGTTTCTTCCAAGGAAGCTTCGGGCTATGTGATGCTGGCTTACGATGATTTGGAATCCATTCAATACTTTGGCGACAACCTGAAAGGCTGGTGGACCAAAGAAGGAACGGTCACGATCAACGACGCGCTTCAGGCAGCCTCGGCTGATTACGGCCAGGTGATGAATCGCAGTGCCGAGTTCGATAACCAATTGTGGGACGAAACCGTGCAAGCCGGTGGTGAAAACTACGCCGACCTGTGCGTGCTGGCTTTCCGCCAGAGTATTGCCGCCCACAAACTGGTGAAAGATACCCAGGGCAACATTTTGTTTTTGTCGAAGGAAAACTTCAGCAACGGATCTATCGGAACGGTTGATGTGACTTACCCGTCAGCTCCGCTGTATCTAAAATACAATCCCGATTTGCTGAAAGGCATGCTCAACCCGATTTTCTACTATACCGAAAGCGGCCAATGGACCAAGCCTTTCGCCGCACACGACGTGGGTACCTATCCGCTGGCCAACGGCCAAACTTACGGTGGCGACATGCCGGTTGAAGAATCGGGTAACATGGTGATTCTGACCGCTGCCATTGCTGAAATGGAAGGCAATGCTGACTACGCCGCCGAACATTGGGAGGCATTGACCACCTGGGCCAACTACCTGTTGGAGAACGGACTGGATCCGGACAACCAACTGTGTACGGACGATTTTGCGGGTCACTTTGCCCACAACGTGAACCTGTCGGTCAAAGCCATTATGGGTATTGCCAGCTACGGCCGTTTGGCCAAAATGCTGGGCAAAGACGAGGTAGCCGAAAAATACACCTCCGAAGCCAAACGCATGGCGCAGGAATGGATGAAGATGGCCGACGATGGCGACCACTACCGCCTGACTTTTGACAAGCCCGGAACCTGGAGTCAGAAGTACAACCTGGTCTGGGACAAGCTGATGAAGCTGGATATTTTTCCGGCCGAAGTGGCGCAAACCGAAATTGCCTATTACCTGACCAAGCAAAACAAGTATGGTTTGCCATTGGACAACCGCAGAACCTACACCAAAAGTGACTGGATTGTGTGGACCGCCACGCTGGCCGATGACCAGGAAACTTTTCAAAAGTTCATCGACCCCTTGCATGCTTTTGTCACCGAAACGCCCGACCGCGTGCCCATGTCCGACTGGTACGAAACACCCAGTGCCGAGCAGGTTGGTTTTCAAGCTCGCTCGGTTGTTGGTGGTTACTTTATTAAATTGTTGGAGAAATAGCCGTATTGAAAATATTAGTTAATAGAGAGTAGTAGTAGTGATAGTGTCTGTGGCAATTCTTACGCTGAAAAGCGAGAGAATGCTGCGGGCACTTCTTTTAGTTTTATAAAGGGACTTATCAGCCCGACTTTGGAAGAAAAAAACCTCCCAATCCTTTAACTGAGGTGTTATTTGGACTTTTTATTTCGTACTTTGGACCAGGATTTAAAAAAGACAGGAGATTGACAAGTGCCTAAGCAAACTGGAAATATCGATCGTGGGCTGGTTATGAAGATGAAGAGGGGAGATATGAAAGCCTTTCAGGAGCTCTTCGTAAAGTATGGCGAAAGACTGTATGAGTTTTCTTTTTCTTACCTGAAAGAATCATTTGTCGCTGAAGAAATTGTGCAGGATGTTTTTCTGCGGATTTGGGAGATGAAAGATGATCTTGATGAGGATCGATCATTCAAAAGTTTCATCTATCAAATGACGGTGAATAAAGTGTTCAACCATATGAAGCACCAGGTTGTCCGGCAGAAATATGAGAAATATATCCTGAATTTTAACCATTCTTTTGGCGATAGCCCCGAAGCGCAACTTCAATTGAGTGAGTTGGATGCGCGTATCCGTTCCCTTCTTGAAAAAATTCCAGAGCAACAGCGAAATGTATTCAAATTAAGCCGAGTAGAGGGCTTGTCAAATCCTGAGATTGCCGAGCAACTGGGTCTATCCATCCGAACGGTAGAAAATCAAATCTACCGGACCACAAAATATTTGAAAGAGCATTTGAAAGGAGAATACCTGTTTATCCTTTTTTGCCTTTGTCAAGGCATCCTGCCTTTTTGCTAGGCTTCTTTCCACCGCCATCTTCCAGGGATTGAGATGAATAATGCTTTAATCCAGATTGGTCTACTCCTGCACGTTAAAGATTCTCAAAAAAAATCAGTTTTTTTTTGAGTGTTCAGTTTGGCCTTCTTGTATTACCTGTGACATGGAAAAGAATTCAACAATAGAACCCCGATTTTTTCAGCTGCTTGAAAAACTCCATACAGGCGAATGTAGCTTGCAGGAGTTGTATGAGCTGGAAGCTTTCTTTGAGGAGGAGCAATCGGTTGTGGCACTGAAAAAAGGGATGATTCAGAGCCTGGAAGAAACGAGCTATCAGGTAAGCGGTCGTTTTATAAGCGATGATGCATTCCGGAAAGTGAAGTTACAGATCAAGCAAAAACAATACGATAAAGATTCCCGCTCCGTCCCGTTATATCTTCAAATCACAAAAATTGCAGCCGTCATTGTGTTGTCATTTGTTATGGGCGGATTGTTGGTCAATTTTCTGAATGCTCCGGGAGAACCGGAACCAGCAGCCTTCTGCGAAATTGAAGCACCACTGGGAGCAAAATCCAGGGTGGTTTTGCCCGACAGTTCGGTTGTTTGGCTAAACGCGGGAAGTACCCTCAGGTACTCAACCGACTTTAGCAAGGAAGAGCGAAATGTTGCTTTGGTTGGCGAAGGCTATTTTGAGGTGACCAAAAACGACAAACTGCCATTTCAGGTCAATGCCCATGGTTTTCTGGTTGAAGTTGTTGGAACCGAATTCAATATACAGGCTTATGAAGAGGAACCGGTCATAGAAACTATACTGGTTAAAGGCAGGGTCAAGTTGGATCATGAGCGGAAGATCATTGATGACCATGTTTTTATGGAGCCAAACTCAAAAGCCACGTTCTATAAAAAGAACGAAGATGCCCTGGCAAGTGGCAAACCACGTATGGAAATCCTGACTAATATTGATCCGCGACCACTGATTGCCTGGAGAAATGATCAGTTGATCTTTGAAAGTGAGATGCTGAAAGACTTGGTGGTAAAGTTGGGGCGTAAATACGATTATACCTTCGAATTTGAATCTGAGGAAATCGAAAACTATCGGTTTACTGGCACTCTCGAAGATGAAACCCTGCAACAAGTGATGGATGTCATTGCCATTACTTCGCCCATCGCCTACGAAATTAAAGGAAAAGTAGTAACCATAAATAAAGATTTGAAACGAACCAGAAATTTTAAAAAGTACTTAAGATGAACAAGAAAGGGAACAGATTGACCCATCCGTTCCCCTTGAAAAATGATTGAGTTAAATTTTAATCGATGCTGCATAAGTTGGTAGCTGCTGCAAGCATCTATTGTTAACCATTTAACAAACCAAATGTATGAAAAAAAATCGGATTGGATTTGTTTTCCCTGCGAGGGGTAAACTAAAAAAAACATTGCTTGTGATGAAACTAACAGCCATTTTTATCCTGGCTTTCCTGGTACAGGTAAACGCCTCAGTGTATTCGCAGAATACCAAGTTTGACGGCGACTACCGTGGTAAAACGATTCGGGAAGTCTTTACTGAAATTGAAAATCAAAGTCGCTTCCGCTTTTTCTTTAACGACGATTTCACCAACATCGATCAGGTGGTGAATTTTACCGTTAAGGATGCCAATGTTGAAGGGATTTTGAACCGACTTTTTGAAGGTTCGGATATCAGTTACAAAATCCTGGAAAACGATTTGATTGTCCTCACCACAACGCAAAGTGCGCAGGCGAGGATGATCACCGGGAAAGTGCTGGATTCGGGCGGAGAGCCTTTGCCCGGAGTAACGGTTGTCGCCAAGGGTACCACCCGGGGAACCATTACCGACTTTGATGGTAATTACTCCATCAGCCTGGAGTCGGGCGTAACCACGCTGGTGTTCTCGTTTGTGGGCATGGAGACCCTGGAAGTGGAAGTGGGCAGCCAAAGTGTGATTAACATTACCATGAACGAGTCGTCCATTGGTCTTGAAGAAGTGGTGGCGATTGGTTACGGTGTTCAAAAGAAAGAGTCGATAACAGGAGCCATTTCCGGCGTGACCGCTGAAGATTTAGACCGGGTGCATGCCACAACTGTTTCGGGAGCATTGGCGGGTAAAATTGCCGGGGTAACCTTCCGGATGCCGGACGGACGACCGGGGGCCAGCGCCACCATACAGATTCGTAATATGGGAAACCCCCTGTATGTTATTGATGGAATTCAAAAAGACGCCGGACAGTTTAACAACCTTTCTCCAAACGACATTGAAAGCATTACCGTATTGAAAGATGCTTCGGCAGCCATTTATGGGGTGCGGGCTGCAAACGGGGTTGTGGTTGTTACGACCAAACGTGGAAAACTCGGCACAAAAAATACCATCAATGTAGATGCTTATACAGGCTGGCAAAACTGGACCCGTTTCCCCGAAACAGTTGGTGCCTATGAATGGATGCTTGGTAAGGCCTATGCGGATATGAATTTGGACGGCGCAACCAACATTACACAAGACGAGTTGGACAAGTGGCGTGCCGGCACTGAGCCTGGTTACCAGAGTTTCGACTGGTATGATTTTATTATCCAACCCAATTCACCCCAAACATCAATTAACGTAAGTACTTCCGGTGGATCGGATAAAATCAACTATTATTTGTCAGTGACCCGCTTGGATCAAAACTCCATGCTGGGCCGCGAATTTACTTTTGGACGAACCAACTTCCAATCGAATGTGGATGCCAAGATTACCGATCGGATTAAAGTGGGTGTTTCGATCAACGGACGTGTTGAAACGCGCGACAACCCCGGTGTTCCCGGTGGTGATGATTATTGGGCTCCCCGTTTTGCCTTGTTCCGTAACCGGCCAACAGAACGTCCTTATGCCAACGATAATCCGGAGTACATCAACAACATCGGGCACATGGCCGAAAACTGGGGTTTGCTAACCAAGGAAAAATCGGGCTACTGGACCGAAGACTGGCGCGTGCTGCAATTGAACTTCACCGGAGAGTACGATGTCCCCATTGATGGTTTAAGTGTAAAGGGAACCTATTCGCATTACATCGCCGACCGCTTGATGAACGGGCACGAATATACTTACGAAGCTTATTCCTATTTTCCGGATACAGACGAATACCGGGTGACTTTCACCATGAACAACCCCTGGAGGGAACGTGGAACCCACAAAGTACTGGAGACCGTTTTGCAGGGCCAGATCAACTACGCCAAAGAGTTTGGCAAGCATGGTATTGCGGCAACTTTCGTGAATGAGCGCATTGAACGGCGCGATTTGGATGTTTGGGTACATGCCGTGCCAAAAACAAACGCTTTACCTTTGCTCCAATTTCCGGATATCGATACTTATAATGATTCGGATGATGAAAGTGCCCGGATTGGATACATCGGTCGTTTCAACTACAATTACGACAATAAATACTATTTGGAGTTGGCTGGACGTCAGGACGCATCCTGGAAATTCGTTTCGGATGAGCGCTGGGGATTTTTCCCATCGGCATCAGTGGGCTGGCGGATTACGGAAGAAAATTTTGCCAAAGCACTGCTGGGAGAGAGCAGTCTTGATTTGAAACTACGTGCCTCTTACGGGGAGCTGGGTGATGATAACATTAATATGGGAATTGGTTCTGGTGATGACAGATTTATTGGGAATTTCGCCTATCTGACAGGTTATGATTACGCTTCGCAAGCGGTGATTATGGATGGCGAGATTATTACCGGAGCCCGTGACAGAGGTGTCCCCATTAAATCCATTTCATGGTTTACCAGTACCATTACCGATATCGGTGCCGATTATTCGTTTATGAATGGTAAGCTAAGTGGTACGGTTGATTATTTCTACCGGAAACGCGAAGGCCTGCGCGGTCGCAAATATGATATTCTGATTCCGAGTGAGGTTGGCTACGACCTACCCGATGAAAACGTTGAGAGCGACGCGATCATGGGGGCTGAAACCTCTATTGCCTACAATGGGAAAGCTGGTGATTTGAACTATACTGTGGGTGGAAATATTTCGTTTGCCCGTGAGAAGTTTCTGGAATCCTACAAACCTCGCTTTGGAAACTCCTGGCGTCATTACCGTGATTCAAGAGAAGATCGCTGGACTGGTATTTTCTGGGGATATGAAGTGATTGGCCAGTTTGAATCGTTTGAGCAGATCAACAGTTGGCCGGTCAATAACGATGGACAAGGTAACCGGGATATGTTGCCCGGCGACTTGATTTATAAAGACGTGAACGGCGATGGGCGCATTAACGGTTTAGATGAACGCCCCATTGGTTTTCCAAGGAACCGGAACCCCATTGTTAACTTTGGTTTCCATATTAGCGCCGACTACAAGGGCTTTGACCTGAAAGCGGATTTCTCCGGCGGTTCAGCCTACTCTTACAACCAGAACTGGGAAATGCGTTGGCCCTACCAGAATACCGGTAACCTGCTGAAGCAGTTCTACGATGACCGCTGGCATCGGGAAGATCCGTACGACCTGAACAGCCAATGGATTGCTGGACGGTATCCGGCCTTGCGCTTTAATGCCGGTGGACACAACAACTACAATAAACAATCGACTTATTGGTTGACCAATGCACGTTATATCCGATTGAGAACCTTGGAAGTGGGCTACTCCATTCCGCAGTACCTGGTGCAGAAAGTGGGGATGCAAAAAGCCCGTCTGTATGTGAACTCCTACAACCTGTTCTCCATTGATAATCTCAGGAAACTGGGTGTTGAGCCGGAAGTGATGGATGAAAATGGTTTGCAATACCCGCAAAACAGTATGGTCAATGTTGGTGTTAACCTTTCTTTCTAACCTAAAAAAGAGAACGAATATGAAAAAATTTAGTTATATACTAATCTTTTTGCTGGCCTTTAGCTGGAGCTGCAATGACGATGATTTTCTGGACAGGGAGCCAACCAATATCCTGCTGGACCACCAGGTTTGGAATGATGAAAGTTTGATTTTGTCGGTGATATCAGATTTATATTTTCGGATTCCGGAATACCAAACCGTCGATAACTGGGCCAGTTATGCCGATTTTGATGAAGCCTTTGCTTCCAACTTTGGCGATTACTGGCGGCATAAAAATAATGAGTGGGGTTATGGCGACTGGAGCCTTTGGAATTACGATTACATCCGCGAATTGAATCTTTACATTCAAAAAGCCAGCTCGGAGCTGACAGATGAGTTGGATCCCGCGGTGAAAGCCCGGTTTGTGGCTGAAGGCCGATTCCTGCGTGCTGTCAATTACTTTGAATTGGTGAAACGCATGGGTGGCGTGCCGCTGATTTTGGAGCCTTTATCCTATGACTTTAGCGGTGATGCATCTTACCTGGAATACCCACGTGCGAAAGAATCGGAAGTTTATGATTTTATCCTGAGCGAGTTGGATGAAATTAAGAATGACTTGCCTAATGATACCGAGGTGAAAAGTCGTGCAACACAAGGCGTGGTGCTGGCTATGAAATCACGCGTGGCACTTTATGCGGCGTCCATTGCCAAGTATGGCGTCAATACGCCGAGCGTTTCATTGCCTGGCGGTGAGGTTGGTATTCCGGCCAGCATGGCCGACGGCTACTATACCATTGCCTTGGATGCAGCCGAAGAGTTGATTAACAACGGGCCGTACTCCTTGTACGAAAAGAAGGAAGATTTATCCGAAAACTTCTCCAGCTTGTTTATCGACAAAGCAAATAATCCGGAGGTGATTTTTGTCCGTGACTTTGTTCAAAGTGAACGCTGGGACGGACGTGCCAACCTGTGGACCTTGTGGAACCAACCTTGGTCGGGAGCCGAAGACCTGGAAGGTGGGCGCACCAATCCTTCGCTGAACCTGGTTCAGTCGTTTGAAATGCTGGACAATACTTTCCAGACTTTTGAGACGATGAGTGGTGGCGATTACGTCTATTTTGACAGTCCAATCGATATGTTTGCGGGACGCGATGCCCGTTTGGCAGGAACAGTCATGCTGCCGGGATCAAAATTCAAAGGAAAAGACCTGGATATTTGGGCGGGCTATATTTTAGCCGATGGAACCATCGTGACCGGAGATGAATTTGGTCAGCGGAAAGAACTTCCTGGGACAGATACTCCTCGCCAGGTTGTTGGTTTTGATGGCCCCATCGATGGACGTGAGTTTAGTGCCCAGTCTGGTTTCTATGTCCGGAAATTTATGGATACGGCAACAGGATCCGGACAACGCGGTTTGAAAAGTGACCGCTGGTGGGTGCGCTACCGTTTAGGTGAAGTATATTTGAATGCAGCCGAAGCCGCCTTTGAACTGGGCGACGAAGATGCTGCTGCTGAATACCTCAATGTGTTGCGTCGGCGAGCTGGTTTTACCATTGACCTGACTGCTGCTGATCTATCGTTTGATCGCATTGCCCACGAGCGCAAAGTGGAGCTGGCCTTTGAAGGACACCAGTTGTGGGACATGAAACGCTGGCGTTTGGCCCATGTGGTATGGAATGGTGAACAAGAACCACTGACTGACCAGCCTTGGAAAGCCGACGAAGTGAGTACCCGTGTGTTTGGCTTGTGGCCCTACAAATACTATGAGCCGGGAAGTCCGAACAACGAAAAATACGTATTCAAGCAGGTCGTACCCGGCCAGGTAACCGGAGCTGATCGTTTCCGTCTGGGTAATTACTATTCATTTATCAATGATGATATCAGAAATAACAATCCACAAATTGTTAAGAATCCGAACCAATAAAAACGTAGCAAAATGACGAAGATAAAATTAATCATATTATTGGGAGTAGTAGTCGGTTTTCTTACTTCTTGCGAGTGGGATAACTACGATGCCCCGGGATCCATGCTTCAGGGAAATATTGTTTACAACGGCGAAGCGATCAATGTCAGTTATAACGATGTGATTTTCGAATTATGGGAGCCAGGATGGCAGTTGGATATCCCCATCGATGTGACCGTTGATCAGGATGGTTCCTATTCCGCGCTGTTATTCAATGGTACCTATAAACTGATTATTCCTTCGGCTCAAGGGCCTTGGCGGAATAATGTAAACTCCACAACCGGTTCAGATACCGTTTTGGTGAACCTGAATGGCGATATGAATCTCGATATTGAAGTGGAGCCGTATTACATGATTCGCAATGCCCAGTTTTCGGCAAGCGGACGCGATGTAACCGCCACTTTCCAAGCTGAGAAAATCATCACCGATGCGGGTGCCCGCGATATCGAACGTGTGAACCTGTATATTGGGAAGACACAATTCGTGGATTTTCGAGGACCGGTAGCCAGTGCTGAAATCGGTGGTGGAGACATTGCCAACCCAAGCGCAATCAGCATGACGGCAACCGTACCGTCGCTGACACCCACCCAAAACTATGTGTATGCCAGGGTAGGCTTGAAGATTGCAGGCATCGAAGATATGGTATTCTCTTCGGTGCAGAAAATTGATTTATAATCATTTTTGTTGAAATTGGGGGCCATCCGGAATTGAATAATGATTCACGGATGGCCCTTTTTACTTGCAAAAAACTGAATCATGGTAAAAACGATTGGTTTACTGGTGGTATTATCCGCCTTTTTCTGTCTGAAGGGGAGCGCTCAAAGCTCCGGGGAAATGCTGTTTGGCGATACCTCGCGCCGGGGAGTTCCTTTTTCCAAAGACCCGCACGTAGTGAGGCTCAACGGCCATTACCTGATGTATTTCTCCATTCCCCCGTTTGATGGAAATCCAGACCCGATTAATGGCTGGGCCATTGGAATTGCTAAAAGCTCTGACCTGGTTGATTGGGAAAAAGTGGGAGAAATTTTGCCGGAGGGCGATTATGAAAAAAAAGGTTTGTGTGCTCCCGGGGCATTGGTCATTGACGGACAGGTACACCTGTTCTATCAAACCTATGGCAACTGGCGGACCGATGCGATTTGTCATGCTGTTTCCAGTGACGGAATTAATTTTGAAAGAAACCCTACCAATCCGATTTTTCGGCCTACCGGAGATTGGAACTGTGGACGGGCCATTGACGCTGAAGTTATTCGCTTCAAGGATCGTTATTTGCTTTACTTCGCTACCCGCGATTCCAGTATGAATATTCAAATGCAGGGCGTAGCCGCGGCGCCGCTTAATACCAACTTTAATCGGGAAGACTGGACCCAATTGACTGATGAACCCATTCTGGCCCCCAAATACCCTTGGGAGGGGCGGTGCGTGGAGGGGGCTTCCATTATTCAGCGTGGCGACAGCTTGTTTATGTTTTATGCCGGAGCTTATAACAATGCTCCCCAGCAGGTTGGTGTGGCTAAAAGTGCCGATGGCATCCTTTGGGAGCGGCTGAGCAATAAACCTTTCCTGCCCAATGGCGATCCCGGGGAATGGAACTCCTGCGAATCCGGACATCCCCACATTTTCGAAGACGAAGATGGACGCACCTATCTGTTTTTTCAAGGCAATGATGACTTTGGAAAAACATGGAAAATTTCGAAGCGTGAAGTTTTATGGACAGCGAATGGGCCCAAATTAATCGAATAAGGACGGAAACCGAAGTTTCGATGAGTAGTTAAACGGCTGTTGTTGTACTGAGAATAGAACATCTGGAAAAGAAATCGAACCAATAAAATAAATCGTATAAACATGAAACGAATCTTTTATTCTCTAGCTCTTTGTTTTTCAGTACTGGTAAGCTTCTCGTCCTGCCAGCAACCGGCTGATGATTCGCAGGCCACAGTCGTTGCTCATCCGGAACTCCATCAGCAAAATGATTTTTATTTAAGCAATCAGGCTCCCTTGCAGCCTGCCCATTTTATTAAATTGCCTTTGGGCAGTATTCAACCCAAAGGATGGATCCTTAAGTTGTTGGAACTGCAGAAGAATGGTTTGTGCGGTCACCTGGGCGAGATCAGTGCCTGGCTCGACAAGGAAAACAATGCCTGGCTTTCGGAAGGAGGCGATCACGGCTGGGAAGAAGTTCCCTATTGGCTGCGCGGATATGCCGATATGGCCTTCATTTTTGATGATGAGGACATGAAGCAAGAAGCCATGGTGTGGATTGAGGCCATCTTGAACAGCCAGCAGGAAAATGGTTGGTTTGGGCCCGAAGTGCGCTCAGGAAATGGTAATCTTGATTACTGGTCGAATATGATTGTGCTATTTACGCTGCAAAACTACTACGAATATAGTGGCGATGAGCGGGTGATCGACTTTATGACCAAGTATTTTCAGTTTGAATTGACCGTTCCTGATGAAGAATTTTTATCCAGCTACTGGGAAAACAGCCGGGGAGGCGATAACCTGTACAGCGTTTATTGGTTGTACAACCATACCCGAGATGCCTTTTTGCTTGAACTGGCGGAAAAAATTCACCGCAATACAGCCGACTGGACACAGAAATCGAGCTTGCCCAATTGGCACAATGTGAACATTGCCCAATGTTTTCGCGAACCGGCAACCTGGTTTATGCAGTCGGGCGATTCGGCTCACTACCATGCCTCGTACAATGTTCACGATCTGATTCGCCGCACCTTTGGACAAGTGCCCGGCGGCATGTTTGGTTCCGACGAAAATTCACGTCTGGGTTATATTGATCCCCGCCAGGGAACCGAAACCTGTGGCTTTGCCGAACAAATGACGTCCGATGGAATCATGATGCGCATTACCGGCGACCCACTTTGGGCCGATAACTGCGAAGATGTGCTGTTCAATAGCTTTACCGCAGCATTCACAAGCGATATGAAATCACTTCGGTACATTACTTGCCCCAACGGCGTAACGGCCGATGCCGAAAACCACCACCCAGGCATTGATAACCGCGGACCATTTCTCACCATGAATCCGTTTAGCAGCCGATGCTGCCAGCATAACCACGGACATGCTTTGCCTTACTACCTGCAAAACCTGGTGATGGCCAGCAACGACAACGGCTTGGCCGCCATCTTGTACAACTCCAGCGTAACCACCGCGAAAGTGGGAGATGGAACGGAAGTTACCTTGAATCAGGAAACCAATTATCCCTACGAAGAAGACATCCGGTTCAGTTTGAATATGGAGCAAAATGTCGCTTTCCCCTTATACTTACGTATTCCGGGCTGGTGCGAAAATGCTTCGCTGAAGCTGAACGGACAGCCAGTCCAGGTAAGCGCTCAAGCAGGTGCGTACGTCAAAATAGACCGCGAATGGGCCGATGGCGACCAACTGACTTTGAACTTGCCGATGAGCTTGTCTTCACGGACCTGGGCAGTAAACCAAAACAGTGTTTCGGTGGACTATGGCCCGCTGACCTTTTCGCTGAAAATTGATGAAGATTACCAAAAAATCAGCAGCATCGAATCTGCCATTGGCGATTCAAAATGGCAAAAAGATGCCGATCCGGAAAAATGGCCGGCCTATACCATCGATCCGAAAAGTCCGTGGAACTACGGCCTGATATTGGATCAGGAAAACCTGGAGGCCTCTTTAAAGATTGTTCGCAACGACTGGCCTGCCGATGATTATCCATTCTCACTGGAAAACACGCCGATTGAAATCCAGGCAAAAGGACGCCAGATTCCTTCATGGACGATCGATCAATATGGATTGGTTGATGTTCAGCCCAGATATCCGGTGCAGACCAGCGAACCTGTTGAAGACATTACCTTGGTTCCGATGGGAGCGGCCCGCTTGCGGATTGCGGCTTTCCCATTCTTAAACGAATAAAAAAATGAAGCATTTGCTGCGGATATTGACTTGCAGTTGTTTTGTGCTCTGCCTGGCTTTTGCCGAAGGCTGGGCACAAAACATGCAGCAGGCACCGGCACCCCTGTTTCGCGACCCGGTTTATGATGGTGCTGCCGATCCGGTGGTGTTCTGGAACCGGCACGAAAAACAGTGGTGGATGCTCTACACCCAACGTCGGGCCAACGAAAATACAGCCGATGTGGCCTATTGCTACGGAAACAGCATCGCCATCGCTTCATCGGATAATCATGGAAAAAACTGGGTGTACCGCGGAACGCTTGATCTGGAGTTTGAACGCGGGAAAAATACCTTTTGGGCCCCCGATGTGGTTTATGCCGATGGAACATACCACATGTTTCTGGCCTACATTCAAGGCGTACGCAACCACTGGGGCGGACAGGCGCGAATGGCTCACTATACAAGCACAAACGCCTGGGATTGGAACTTTGAAGGCTTGCTTTCCTTGTCGTCAGAGAATGTGATTGACGGTACGCTTTTTCAGGATAAAACCGGAACATGGAAAATGTGGTATAAGGAGAACAGCCAGTCGTGGCTGGCCGAAAGTGATGACCTGTTTAACTGGACCTGGCGCGATGAACCGGTGATTGCTGATCAGGCGCACGAAGGGCCCAAGGTTTTTGAATTCAATGGTTGGTATTGGATGGTGACGGATCAATGGGCAGGCATGGGCGTTTACCGTTCGGCTGATTTGGAACACTGGACCAAACAAGCCGAGCCGATCTTGGCTGGGGCTTCAAGCCGCCCCGAGGATACGCCCAGCGGAGCGCATGGCGATGTGGTGGTGGTTGGCGATCAGGCTTATATTTTCTATTTTACGCATCCCGGGCGAAAAACACATGGTGCTGCTACTCTGGATGCCGACGGAAAATATCCTTATTCGGAAAAGCGTTCTTCCATCCAGGTCGCTGAGTTGCTTGTCAACAACGGGAAACTGGAAGTCAAAGACCGAAATCAACCGTTTCATTTTTATTTGCCGGAGATGGAATAGATAATTTTTCAAAATCAAAATGATGGAGTATCTTGTCGTTCCGCCACTCGTCCCGTTGATGGCTTCGCCTGTTCTCCAGATGAATCAACAACCAAAGCTTTTAATCGTACATCGAACATTGAAAAGGGCAAACGGGACTTGGAAAAGTGCACAAGAAACATTGAAATCAATGCATGGCAGTTCGAAATCAATGCATGGCAGTTCGAAATCAATGCATGACAGATTGATGACAATGCATGGCTGATTGATAAGGGTGCATGACAGATTGATGAGGGTGCATGAAAGATTGAAGAGGGTGCATGGAAGGTGGATGACAATACATGACAGATTGATAACAATGCAGGGGCGATTGAAGACGGTGCATGGCAGAGTAATAACATTGCATGACAGATTGAAGCTTCTGCATGAGACCTTGATAAGAGTGCACGAGCGCTTGAAACGAAAAGATGACCTTTCGAAATGAAGAATGGAGAGAGAGCAGCCTGAGTTCGAAGCGTAGCAAAGATTTATGGCGGGAGGTAGCGCACCGACGAAAGCACAGCAGCCGATAGGGCACAGCCCGTCAAGCTGGATAGAAAGCAAAATGAAGAAATTGTATTTATAAATTGGCTTAAAATAGGATTTAAAATGAAAGCGAGAATTTTTGCACTTACCATGATCATCACCGTATCGGCCTTTGCCAATTGCGGTAAGACCGAAGTGGTTTCCGAAGATAAAGTGAAAACCACCTTTGCCAATCCGGTGTGGGATGGAGCGGATCCGTGGATGACCCAACAGGGCGATGACTATGTCTATTGTTATTCGGCCAACAATTCAATCATGCTTTCACGCTCCAAATACCTGACCCGCAAAGGAGAGCTGAAACGGATTTGGCAAGCACCGGCCAACAGCTGGAACAGCCACAGTGTGTGGGCGCCCGAAATCCACTTTGTAGATGGGCACTGGTATGTTTACTATGCGGCGGGCAGCACGCCGGGGTCTCCGTTTATTAATCAGCGAACCGGCGTTCTTCGTTCAAAAACATCCGACGCATTCAGCGATTACGAAGACATGGGCATGCTTTACACGGGCGATAATCCCGATGATCCAGAAAGCAATGTTTGGGCTATCGACATGACAATACTGGAGCACAACGGAAAACTGTTTGCCATTTGGTCGGGCTGGAAGGAGCAACGCGACACGGATGCTACGCCACAACATTTGTACATTCAGGAAATGGAAAATCCGTATACCTTGAAGGGGACGCGCGTATTGTTGTCGTCGCCCGAAGAAAGCTGGGAAACCGGTGGCCCGCTCAACCTGAACGAGGGCGCACAAATTCTGAAGAACGGAGATCAGGTATTTGTGGTGTATTCCTGCCGCGAGTCGTGGTTGAAGGAATACCGCCAGGGTATGTTGCAGTTGAATGATCCGGATGGTGATTTGCTCGATCCGGCCAACTGGACCAAGAAAGGCCCGGTGTTCGAAGGAACGGCTCAGGTGCATGGGGTGGGGCATGTCTCCTTTGTCAAGTCGCCCGATGGCACCGAGGACTGGATTGTTTATCACTCCAAAAAAACAACCGAGCCGGGATGGGACCGCAATGTACGGATGCAGCCCTTCACCTGGAATGCCGATGGAACCCCCAACTTTGGAACCCCTGTTCCGGCTGGAAAGGAAATTGATCGTCCATCGGGAGAAGCGGAAATTGAAGCCGCAGAAGCCCAGTAAAACATTGTTGAAACCTATAAACGAAACCAATACATGAAACGACGCAACTTTATCCAAACAGTTTCAGGAGGTGCAGCCGCCGCTTATCTGGCCGCAAATCCCCTGCTTGGCTTTTCTGGTGCCCATTCGGCGCAGGCCAGAGAGCTAAGTGAACATACCATCGATCAAGTGTTAACCAAAAGAGTCAGGATTCAATATCCACGCTTTGTCAGTAAAAATGCCATTCGTGGAAACCATGGTTGGGGCTACGACGAAACCATCTGTGAAGTCGTTACCAACCAGGGAGCCAAAGGCTGGGGAGTTACCCTTTGGGGACGATCGGCTGAGGAAGCCTCGGCCCACTTGGTCGGCAAAAAAGTGTCTGAAGTGTTTGCGCCTGAACTTGGATTGATAGAGCCGAAAGGCGCTTATGCCGACATTGCCTTGCACGATCTGGCCGGAAAAATTCTGAATAAGCCGGTTTACGAGCTGATGGGCGCAAAACAGCCGGAAACAACGGTTTGCTACAGTGGCATGATCTATTTTGATGATTTGACGCCGTTTTACAATCAGCCGATGGGCGTGGATATTATTCTGAAAGAGTGCCAGTTTGATTACGATTTGGGCTATCGGCAGTTTAAATTGAAAATTGGCCGGGGTAACAAGTGGATGCCCAAAGCAGCCGGAATCAAACGCGATATCGAAGTCACAAAACTCGTCGCCGAAGCTTTCCCTGATTGCGATATCTTGGTGGATGGCAACGATGGTTATCCACTCGAAGATTTTGAACAGTATCTGAAAGGAATCGAAGGGGTGAAGCTTTTTTGGATTGAAGAACCTTTTCGCGAAACCATTGAAGATTATACCAAACTGCGGGCTTTATTGAAAGAAATGGGAATTGAAACCCTCCTGGCCGACGGCGAAGCATCTCCCGATCAGGATTTTCTGATGCAGCTGATGGAGGCCAGGCTGATGGATGTGCACCTGACCGACATTCAGGATATTGGTTATACCGGCTGGCGCAAACTCATGCCCGAACTCAAACGCCTGAAGGTGTTTGCTTCGCCGCATGCCTGGGGTTCGCAAATTAAAACCAACGCTGTGGCTCATTTAACCGGAGCCTATGGAAATACGGTGACCATTGAGGGGGTCACCTGCATTTCGGATGATGTGGATTTGGGGAACTATCGATTGGAAAACGGAAAATTAATTCCATCTTCAGCTCCTGGATTTGGGATGCAACTAAATAAATAACCATTGAAATGAATTTAAAAACTACTATTCTACTTTTCACAATCGTCGGTTTTCTGCTCGGAGCGTGCCAGGAAAAAAAGGCGGAAAAATTACAAGTGCAAAATCCTCTACCAGTTGAGTTTGGCGATCCGTACATTCTGAAAGCCTCCGATGGTATGTATTACATGATTGGAACCGGAGGTGTCAATGACGGTTTCAAAATGTATTCTTCAACCGACCTGACTGAATGGAAAGATGAAGGACGAATCTACCAGGGCAATACGGACGACTCGTGGGGGATCGCCAACTTTTGGGCTCCCGAACTGTATGAGCTGGATGGAAAGTTCTACCTGCTGTTCAGTGCCGACTGGCGGATCAATCCGACCAATGAGCTGGAGAATTTCCGCATTGGTGTGGCTGTTTCCGATACGCCAACCGGCCCCTACACCGATTTGTACGACCGCCCAATCTTTGATCCGGGCTATCCGGTCATTGACGGCAACCTCTGGTTTGAAGACGGCAAAGTGTATTTGTACTATTCGCGCTGTTGCTACAAAAATCCGGTGGAAAGCGAAGTGGCTGACTGGGCCCGTGAGCAGGGAATGTTTGATGAGATCGAAGAAAGCTGGGTGTACGGTGTTGAAATGAAGCCCGATTTTTCTGGCATTGTGGGTGAGCCCGAACTGCTGCTGCGTCCGCCATTAAGCATGGACGATCAGCAGGCCGAGTGGGAGAGTCGCTCTGTTACCTCAGGCGAAGTTAACCGCCGCTGGACCGAAGGCTCTTACATCTTCAAGGAAAAAGATACTTACTACATGATGTATTCGGCCAACTTTTTTGGCGGGAAAAACTATGCGGTGGGTTATGCCACATCGAACTCGCCCATGGGGCCATTTCAAAAAGCCGACAACAACCCGGTTTTGGAGAAGAATGTGGAGCAGGGCGGGATTGTCACCGGCACCGGCCACAACATGATTACGCTCGCCCCTGATGGAAAAACCAAGCTTTGTGTTTATCATGGGCGAACTTCCGAAACGGGCGAAAACCGGGTGGTCTTTATCGATCCGATGGAAGTGACCGAAGATGGCAGGTTAATCGTACATGGCCCGACAACAGGCAAGAAATAAATCATTCAAATATTGATAAAAGCAAAAAAATGAATCGGACAAAACTAATTTTTATTCTTTTGGCGGCTGCCGTCATCCAGGTGGCATGCAGTCCCAAACCTGCGGAAACAGAAAAAACTTGCGGTAACCTCAATGCTGAAGACTTTCAGACGACGATCAACGGCAAGGAGACCAATTTGTACTTCCTGCAAAATGGCGAGATTTCCGCAGCCATTACCAACTATGGCGGCCGCATCGTCAGTCTATGCGTGCCGGGAAATGATGGTGAATTGGCTGATGTGGTTCTGGGTTTCAGCAGCATTGATGGCTATCTGAATGCGACCGAAGTTTTTCATGGTGCCTTAATCGGACGCGTGGGCAACCGGATTGCCAAAGGTGAATTTACTTTGAATGACGAAACCTACACCCTGCCAATTAATAACGATCCCAATCATTTGCATGGTGGGCCCGAAGGCTTTCACAATGTGGTTTGGGATGTGGAATCGGTGACTGAAAACAGCATCGTGCTGACTTATCTTTCGAAGGACGGCGAGATGGGCTATCCTGGAAATCTGACTGTGGAAGTGACCTACACCTTAACGCCCAACAACGAGGTGAAGATGGATTACAAAGCCACAACCGACAAAGCCACGCCAGTGAATTTGACCAATCACGCATTTTTCAACCTGGCAGGCGAAGCAAACGGAACCATCAACAATCATTTGCTCACCATCAATGCCGATTATTACACACCGGTTGATTCGACGCTGATTCCGCTGGGAGAGAATGAGTCGGTTGCAGGAACGCCTTTCGATTTTAGAACCGCAAAGTCCATTGGACAGGACCTGCCTATGCAAGCCGAGAACGTACAGTTGCAAAATGGCTTGGGCTACGATCATAATTTTGCCTTGAATAAAACTGCAGTTGGCGAAATGACTTTGGCAGCCACCGTGGTGGAGCCGGAAAGCGGACGTAAAATGGAAGTGCTGACCGAAGAACCCGCCCTTCAGTTTTATGGCGGCAACTTCATGGATGGATCGGACACCGGAAAGTATGGAAAGACGTTTGACTTCAGGGAATCTTTCGCTTTGGAAACCCAGCATTTCCCGGATTCACCGAACCAGGAAGCCTTCCCGTCAATTATTCTGAACCCGGGCGAAGTGTACGAAACCAGCTCAATTTACCGGTTTAGCACAGTTCAATAACGGGTATTGAAACGAGCAACGGAGAGCCTCATTTTAATGTTGAATAAATGATGGCAGGAAAACAGGCTTTCGCAAAAACGGGAGCCTGTTTTTTTATGAAGGATACAGGACAGGCACAGGATAGTACCGGATGCGTTTGAACAGAAAAAGCGCTTTCTTTTGTATCTTGTTGAACGATTTTAAAAATCGATAGATCAGAATCAGATTATAAACGACAATAACCTAATTATTAACCATGAGTAAAAAAGGAATTCTTTTAGTTTTGGCTATTCAATTCATTGGATTAATGGCCTTTGCACAAGTTCAGGTAACCAATCTGCTCGTTGAAAACCGGATGGAGCCTGCGGGTATCGATAAGCAGGCGCCACGCCTGAGTTGGCAACTGCTTTCTTCCAAGCGGAATGTCATGCAAACTGCTTATGAAATTCGGGTGGCGACCGACCTGAAATCGCTTGAAAAAGGAAATAACCTGAGCTGGAATTCAGGGAAAATCAATTCTGAACAATCGGTTTATGTACCCTATTCAGGAGACGAGCTGTTGCCCGGAACGACTTACTACTGGCAGGTTCGGGCTTGGGACAACCAGGGAAAACGCTCAAAATGGAGCGAGCCTTCACATTGGCTCACAGGAATCAAGGATGTTGACAACTGGAAGGCCCAATGGATTCAGGTGGGCTTTGAGGAAGAGGAAGGACGCCCTTCACCTTTATTTCGAAAAGATTTCAGCAGTGCCAAAAAAGTGAAGCAAGCGGTAGCCTTCATTACTGCAAAAGGGGTTTATGAAGCCGAGATTAACGGTCAAAAGGTGGGCGATGCTTGTCTGGCCCCATTCTGGACGAGCTACAACGAAAGATTGCAGTACCAAACCTACGATGTGACTGAGCTGGTGAAACAAGGAACCAATGCCGTGGGTGTGACCCTGGGGAGCGGTTGGTATCGTGGAAACATCGGTTTTAGCGGACAGGTCAATGTTTATGGCAGCGAGCTGGCCTTGCTTTTTCAGTTGGAGCTCACTTATGAGGATGGCAGCAAGGAGCGGATTGTGTCCGACGATTCTTGGAAATCATCGACTGGCCCCATTGTGTATGCTGAGCTTTATCATGGCGAAACCTACGATGCCCGCCTGGAAAAAGCCGGTTGGTCAACGCCTGGATACGACGACAGCGCCTGGAGTGGGGTTGAAGTGAAGGATTATTCCAAAGATATTTTGATCACCACCGAAAATGAGCCCATTCGCAAGAAGGAAGTGTTTCATCCAGTTGAGATTCTGACCACGCCCGAAGGTGACCAGGTCATCGACTTTGGACAGAACCTGGTGGGCTGGGTGCAAATGAAAGTCTCTGGAAATGCGGGCGATCAAGTTTCCATTACACACACCGAAGTCTTGGACAAAGATGGAAACGTTTACCTGGAAAGCTTGCGGTCGGCCAAACAAAAAAATACCTTTATTCTGAAAGGCGAAAGCGTGGAGGAGTTCGAGCCGCATTTTACCTGGCAAGGGTTTCGCTTCATCAAAGTGGAAGGCTACCCGGGCGAGCTGAAACCGGAAAATTTTACCGCCACCGCGCTCTATTCCGATATGGAGCAAACAGGCTCTTTTGTTTGTTCCGATGAGCTGGTGAACCAATTGCAGCACAACATCCAGTGGGGACAGCGTGGCAACTTTCTGGATGTGCCAACCGATTGTCCGCAGCGCGATGAGCGCCTGGGATGGACTGGCGACGCACAGGCTTTTGCCCGTACAGCAACCTTCAATTTTCGGGTGCATAGCTTTTTCGATAAGTGGCTCAAGGACGTAGCTGCCGACCAATACGATAATGGGGGCGTTCCCTTTGTGGTGCCCGATGTGTTGAGAAACGGGCAGGTCAGCCCGGGGTGGGCCGATGTAGCTACGGTAGGCCCATGGACCATGTATTTGGCCTACGGTGATAAGGATTTGCTGGCGCAGCAGTACGAAAGCATGAAGGGGTGGGTGAATTACATCAGTTCCGTCAGTTCTGATGACTTGTGGAAGCCTGACTTTTCCTTTGGCGACTGGCTATTCTACCGGCCTTTTGACGACAACTCAGGCATGTCGGCTGTAACCGATAAAAGCTTGATTGCGCAAGCCTTTTATGCTCACTCGACGCAGTTGCTCATCCATGCTGCCCAGGTGCTAAACAAGCAGGATGATGTGACGAAATATGAGCAGTTGTTGAAGAACATTAAGCATTCTTTTGTGCAGGAATATATGACGCCAAACGGCAAGCTGGTTTCGGGAACACAGACGGCCTATGTTTTGGCACTGAACTTTGACTTGCTTCCTGAAGACTTGCGTGAGCAGGCGGCCAAACGACTGGTCGACAATATCCGGACCTACAATACGCACCTGACGACAGGTTTCCTGGGCACGCCTTACCTGTGTCATGTGTTGTCGCGCTTTGGGTACAACGATGTGGCTTACGAACTGTTGATGCAGAAAAACTACCCTTCGTGGTTGTATCCGGTGACCATGGGTGCCACCACCATTTGGGAACGCTGGGACGGCATCAAGCCCGACGGAACCTTCCAAACGCCCGGAATGAACTCGTTTAACCATTACGCCTACGGTGCCATTGGCGATTGGATGTACCGGGTAGTAGCTGGAATTGATACCGAAGCGGAGAATCCGGGATACAAGGGAATTCAAATCAAACCGCATATTGGCGATCAACTCAGCCATGCCAAAGCAGAATTGAAAACCTACTACGGAACTGTAGTTTCCGGATGGGAAAAAGTGGGTGACAAGCTGAAACTCAATGTTAGCATTCCGGTGAATACCAACGCGATTGTTTATGTGCCCGCGTCAGCTACGTCGGCCGTGACCGAAAGCGGGAAGCAACTAGCTGACGTATCGGGTCTTGAAGTTGTTGGCCACGAGGACGGCTACGTCGTGGTGAAACTTGGCTCGGGAGCTTACCAGTTTGAAAGTAATTAGCGAGCGATATGAAACTTTTTGTCAGTGTTTTGTTTGTTTTGCTTCTGTCGATCGTGGTTTACGCCCAGGCCGATGAGGATTCCACGGA
>NZ_LGIA01000125.1 GCF_001270965.1 Sunxiuqinia dokdonensis
TTCAATATTCTAAAAATTTGGGTTGGCGTGCCCGAGCTCATCGTTTTTTGGATTGTTCCGGCCCTGCTGGCAACCTTTCTGTTGCATATCCAACTCGCTACGTCTTAACCCAAAAGCATAGATGGTTTCAAAAGCCATTTTATGTTTGATGTTTTTAATGTTCTCAAAAAACCGTTGCAGTTCCTGTTTGCTCATAACTTTAGGTAGTGTATGCGATTTACGTGGGCGTTCAATATTTTCTGCTTCCAGGTCGCGGTTATATAGCACGCGGTAAAACTTCTTCAACGCGCTCACCGTCTGGTTCTGAAATGTAGAGCTAAGACCATGTTTTAGGATAAATTCGGTGTTGAACCGGGTAATATCCTCATGGCTCAGGCTTGCCGGATCTTTGTCGGCATAATATCCGAAAAAAATCTCCAATTGATGGATATAGGTTTTGATCGTGTTCTCTGCATAGCGCTTTTGTTCCATCCATTTTTTAAAAGACTGGATTTGTCCGTTCACCTCCGACGATAATTGTGCTTTGATGGCCTTCAGCTTATAGCGGGGTTTTACCGCTACAGGCGTATGTTTTGTTGACTTGTTTTTATCCTTCTTCAGCCCCTCATAATCCACCCACGCTTTTCCCCGAAATGCCTCGAAGAACCGATGTAAATCAAAATGCTCTTTTGATACATACCAGGCGCCCAAGGTTTGGCTCCATCTGACGCCTTCACGCTGCGTCACCTGGGCGGCCAGTTCGGCATCGTAGGCAAAATCAATTCGCACAACGGCCTGTTGCCGGTGATTGGCATAGCTTAGGATGATGGTTTTTTGTCCTTTCACAAGTGCAGGTCTTCTGTTTA
>NZ_LGIA01000126.1 GCF_001270965.1 Sunxiuqinia dokdonensis
AATTGAACCCCTAAAAGACAAGCTCATTTTTCTGCACCAGGTCAACGACCGCCAACTAAGCCACCTCTACCAACTGGCTGAGCTCATGCTTTACCCCTCTATTTTCGAAGGATTTGGACTGCCCGTTGCCGAAGCACAGGCTAGCGGTTGTCCGGTAATCACTTCAAAGGCTGGTGCCCTACCCGAAACCGGGGCCGATGGCGCACACTATGTGGAAGCGCAAAATCCAGATGAAATCAACCAGGGCATTCAAAAGATTCTTCAGAATAAAGATTACCGAAACGAACTGATTCAGAAAGGCCGGCAAAACGCCCGCCGGTTCGCCCCCGAAAACTACGCACAACAACTCATGCAATTCTATAAACAATTAGCCCATGCATAACGACCTGAAAAAAGCGCTCGACGTGCTGCACGCCGGCGGAATTATCCTCTACCCCACCGACACCATTTGGGGAATTGGCTGCGATGCCACCAACGAAAAGGCGGTACAACGCATTTACCAGATCAAAAGGCGTGAAGACTCGAAAAGCATGCTGGTGCTGATGGAAAACATCAACTTTTTGAGCCGTTACGTGGAAGAAGTCCCGGAAATTGCCTACGACCTGATTGAACTGAGCGACAAACCGCTGACCATCATTTATCCCGGTGCCAAAAACCTGGCTAAAAACCTGATCGCCCGCGATGGAACCCTTGGCATTCGCCTGACCAGCGAAGATTTTACCCGCCAGCTCATTCAGCGTTTTAAAAAACCCATCGTATCTACCTCAGCCAACATCAGTGGAACACCTGCTCCGGCGATCTACGATGAAATCGACCCGGAAATTATTTCGTCGGTGGATTATGTGGTGGAATACCGGCAAGATGATCTGACAAAAGCCACGCCTTCAAGCATTATTAAACTGGGCGTGGGCGGCGAAATCGAAATCCTGAGGCCATAAAGCAAGCTGGGATCCCTTTCAAACACACCGCTACCTATGCTTTCTGTCCAGAGAAAGGCCAAATCCGGCACATTTTCGATGAAAACGACGGCAACTTCAATGAAAAACACCGCATTTTCATATTAAAATACCGCGACTTGATACAACAATGCCACGACTTTCATAAAAAATGGGCCTTTTCTTTAAAACAATGTGACGTTTTTCTAAAGAAATGCGACATTTCTTTAAAACAATGGAGCATCTTTCTAAAGAAATGCGGCGTTTCTTTAAAGAAATGCTGCATTATTCATGAAAAACGCGGCATTTTAATACGAAACTGCCGTATTATTCATGAATCCTGAAACTTTTTAATACAGATTAGATAGTATTATTCATGCGAAATGGAGCCAAGTAATACTAAACGACAGCGGAATCATACAACAATGCACTGACTTGATATGACTATGCGTTGATTTTAATACAAACAGCTGACATTGTTATCCAACAATAGGCTGATCTTAGCCAACATTACTTCCACTTTAATGAAAGTCGTCGTCAGTTTAGTAAACGTCGCCATCACTTAAATGAAAAACACAGCCAAGTAAATGAAAAAGACGGGTGGTTTTCTGGATACTCGCTCCTTGCTGTTTGATAACAAATGCCTGTGAAATAAACCCAAAGAAC
This sequence comes from Sunxiuqinia dokdonensis, assembly GCF_001270965.1. Classification (GTDB taxonomy): domain Bacteria; phylum Bacteroidota; class Bacteroidia; order Bacteroidales; family Prolixibacteraceae; genus Sunxiuqinia; species Sunxiuqinia dokdonensis. The sequence continues at coordinate 1,602 of NZ_LGIA01000126.1, forward strand.
TTTCACCGAGGTTGATACCGGATGATAGAGCCTGAATGCCAGACAACTGAAAACTGGGACTGTGACTGAAAACTGGTATCCTTCTTATTTTGAATGAAACTAAATTATGTGCGATTGATGGAATGGTTTTAGATAAAATCATAACGTTCTAGTATTTTATCCATTGTTCAGATAAACTGCTGTTAAATTTAGAAATAAAATTGGAATGATTCGT
>NZ_LGIA01000127.1 GCF_001270965.1 Sunxiuqinia dokdonensis
GATAGTTTAAATTCAGAATCAGTACCCATCAGGGTATTCACATAATCAACCGGTTGCAAGGTCTGTGCCTTAATTTCAAGAGACATAAAACTGTAAACGACCACACACAAAAAGAACAATCTGTTTCTCATTTTAAAACCAAGATTAAATTTAAAGACATAACAGACTTTCAATGCCCTCTCAAACCAACGGACACTAAAAGCCTGTTATTATTGATTATAAGGCCCAACCATCCCTGTATTTATAGTGTATAAACTGATCTGCCTCAGGCATATTCGGGAAACTAAGTTTCTCGGGATCAAAACTCAGACTTTGAAAACTCAGCTTTTCTCTCAATTCAGGTCTCAGTGCAATATTGCCCAACAAAACGGTTTCCGTCAAAGGTCCGGCCCATTCGTAATTGGAACCTGCCGGATCGCCGCCCTTACAAGCGAGTATCCATTCCATTCGATGTCCGGGAGACGAAGCAAGATATGGCTCTGGCCTTTGATAAGAGTCGCTCAAAGAATCAGGAAGAATTCGATTTCCCAGAATCTTCCCGTTACTTCCAACATAAAGAACTCCCCCCGCTCCCAATTGAACATCATCACCCATATCTGGCAGACGTGGAGGACGCAATCCACCATCATACCAGGTAAGCCTCAATGGTGGCATTTCTTTTCGTGCCGGGAAATCATAGGTTACGATCGAGCCAAGCGGATAAGTTTCATCATTTACCAACGTGGAAACCGCCTGAATACTTGTTGGATATTTCAGCTTCAATGCTCGAAAAACCGTATCAAACGAATGACAGCCAATATCTCCAAGAGCCCCGGTACCAAAGTCGAGCCACCCCCGCCATCGGAATGGGTGATAATCCGAATGATACGGACGTAAAGGAGCAGGACCGGTGAAAAGATCCCAATCAAGACTTTCAGGTACAGGAGGCGTATCCTGTGGTCGTCTCACTCCCTGAGGCCAATAGGTATCAGCAAGCCCCCGATTTGGACGATCAGTCCACACATGTACCTCCTGTATTGGTCCAATCACCCCATCCCAAATCACCTCTTGAATCCGACGAGAAGCGTCGCTGGCCTGGCCTTGATTACCCATTTGTGTTGCAACTTTATACTTCCGGGCCGCTTCTGTTAACATCCTTGCTTCATAGACCGTGTGAGTCAGCGGCTTTTCCGTGTAAACATGCTTTCCCCTTCTCATTGCCTCCATGCTGATAAGAGCATGCGTATGATCCGGAGTGGCAACTATCACGGCATCAATATCTTTCTGCTCATCCAGCATCATTCGAAAGTCTTTGAATTTCTTGGCTTTCGGGTAGGTGTCAAACACATTGTTTACCGAATCATTCCAATCAACATCACAGAGAGCAACAATATTCTCAGTCTTTGCAACATCTTCCAGATCTACCCGTCCCATTCCTCCAATACCAATACCTGCAATATTCAGTTTATCACTTGGGGCAACATGACCGAGTCCCGAAACTACATGCGAGGGAACAACAGTAAACCCGCCCATAACAATACTAGAGGTTGTAATAAAACCTCTCCGACTTATGGTTTTCGATTCTTTCGACTTCATAATAATCAAATTTTAATAATTGCCGATTATTTAATGATTGGAGTAAGAACCAGATTACGGAATGATATTCCTGTATGATCTCCTTGTAGGTATATGGGCCCTGGAGCAAACACATCAGACTGAATAGCTCCACCTGTGGCACCATGAACAGGTTGATTATTAATAATCGTTGTGCCATTTAACACTACAGTTACATGCCTATCACACAAGGTGATATCCAAGGTTTGCCATTCACCAGCTGGCTTTTCCGCTTTGACAGTGGGAAGAATTCTTGTAAAAATAGCTCCCATACTACCTCCCCAAGTTAGCGGACGCTCATACGAATCTGCCACTTGTACCTCATACATGCCGCGCAAATATACTCCACTGTTGCTGCCCTGAGGAGCGTTAACTTCCAGCTTCAAATTAAAATCCTCAAATACCTTTTCCGTCCTGAGGTTACCATATCGAATTGGCGCAGCTCCTTCTTTTTGAACCGGATTATTAGTTAAAATGCCATCTGTTACCGACCAGCCATTCGCGAGATGATCCTCAATTAGTCGCCATCCCTTGAGGTTATTTTTGTTTTCAATCAATTGAATTGGTTTTCCATACTTTAAGTTCTTCAAATCCGGCGCAGGAGGAACATCAGGAAGCCTGGTTCCGTCAATAAAAACCGAATCAACACCAAGACCTGTGACTTTTGGACTTAAATAAAACCCATTGATTTTATCACCATCCCGCTTCAATTCGATCCAAGTTGGGTAATCTCGTGTAATCGTCGCATTTCCCTGAGTATCCTTGGCCAAAGTTGCCTTACGAGGATTTCGGCCAAGATACAACGCATCGCCAGAAACATAAACATAGGGCAAGCCATAGAATACGCCTCCACCGCCCCACATCAGATCGGCATCCAAATAGCCATCTTCCTGTCTCACCTGGAGCCAGCCGACAGCGCTGTTCCCAAAGTCAAAAGTCCATTGCCCCAGGAATCCGTCTATCTGATCTTGCGGCCCTTTTGTCATAGATTCTGCTTTATTCGTATTACACAGTCCTGAAATGCCTATACAAACAAATAACACCACGAAACTTAAAATTGCTGATGATTTCATAACGAAAAGATTTAGTTAGAATTAATTCACACGATCATATCGATTAACACGTTATTAGTTTTAGCTGGCCAGATTAGCTCAAAAAAAATCCTTCTTCCTGCATATTGATTTAAAGCTGATACAAAATATTAAACCGTTCCACTCCTTCGGAAATGCGTCCATGGGCTCAGGCCATGGCACACATTTCTTTAATTCAAACAGGATCACAACCTATTCAAAGCTTGGATATTCAAAAGATAATGATCACCATTTGATATCAACTTTGATTCCTTCAGGATCATTTTCAAAACCTAACAATCCTGTTTTACTTGCCTCATCCCACTCCCACGAGGTACCGTTAAGAACATTCCCTTGGTGGTCAAAAACATGCCATTCCTTTGGAGTGTCGGGCAGTAGGACTCGCATTACATTGGTTGTATTTAATGGGCTTTTCGTAATAAAAGAATAGCTACTTCTTGTTGTCACCTCATCGTAAACACGCGACGCAGCAGCCAAAACCTGTGGCTTATCCTGATGTTCGATCCTATTCACATTTAGAAGGTAAGCCTGCTCTCCGGGTAAAACTGTTTTTTCGTTGAGGACGGGCAATTTAGGATCGAATAAATCAATTAATCGACCTTTCTGCACAAACGGTTCATCGCTTACACTTTCGTCTAACACGGAAATTAAATCGTAAGCACCGCGCTCCAGGTAAAAATTATTCTTATATACCAATTCTCCAGCTTTAGCGGTCTCCTCATAAAGCTGTTTAACAATACCGACAAATTCGTTATCCTGGCCAGCTTCCAAAACAAACTCTTTTGGATCTTGACGGATTATATACACAGTACCCGCTCCGTATTTATACTCACCGCTTTCTCCTGAAGATTGAATATCCAACAGTTCAAACAGGTGCTCAGAAGCCGTTTTGTATTGATTTTCACCAGTGTTCCACCACTCCTGAACTGACTGAAATGGATCAATGTCGCGTCCGGCATAAACAAGCACACCTCCACCTTTCACCCATTCTGCAATATACTCGTGCCCCTTTGGGTCAGCAGGCTTCATATTCGAGTACGACATAATTAAAACCTTGGTGTCCTTCCAGGTTTCAGGATAAGAAACATTCTCTAAATGCATTGTTTTAACAGGAACACCACGTTTCAGAAATGGTAAAGTCTGACCATAGAAATTTGAAAAACTAGGATCTTCATAGCCCTGATGGGTGGGTAAACGCTGGAACATTAATGAATTTGCCATTAACACGCTTATTCCTTCTGAACCGGATAATTTGTTGTCAGACAATGGCATACTGTTCAATGAGTTTATCATAACCTGCATTTGAGTGGAATAGAAACGAGGAATCTGCTCCTTCTTATCACTGTCCGCACTTGTTTTGTAGAGTCCTTCATAAATTCTGTCCGGCCATGGCATTACTTCGTAGTCAGCAATGTTCGGATACAGCAGCTGGGCCGTGAAAGTTGCCTGGTAATTCTTTTTATAGTCAACCCAGTCCCTTGGCCAATCTTCAATTGGATCAGTCAAAAAGAACATTTTTCTCCCCGTTGGGGCCGTCATAGATTCCATTGAACCATATTCAAGATAGGCTGTTTCAAAAACCCTTTCTTTTTGCTTTCCATCAAAATAATTCGGTGTTCGGGAAGTCCCAGTCCAAACCTGTGCAATATATCCGTCGACTGATGGCAAGGAGGCAAGACTCGCCTCTGGACTTACAATCTGCCACTGTGAATAATTAACCAAGGAATGGGTTGGCACATAGCAACGCACGTCCATGCCCTTACTTTTGCCATATTCTTTTGCATAGGAAAAACACTCGTCCAAAGCCCGATAATACAGGTGATACTTTAATTTATTTGACAAATAGGTATTCTCAGGAGACTCATGCTGTGGACGCCAGTCAAACCCATAGTACTCTTTCCACTCTCTTTTAAATGCTTCGCTATAGCCTGCACGTGCCCAAAATTCCGGTTCTTCAAGAAAAATTGCATCGATACCGGCATCAATGACCCGCTTTATCTGAGTCTCTTTGATGTATTTAATAAAATTCTTTGATGGCACAATATAGGGAACCATTCGTCCGTGCCAAATCGTGTCTCCGCGCTGTGTTACCTGCCCTTCATCCAAATGAGACTCACCATCCCATTTCCCGGTGAAATAATCCTGATATTCACCCCAGGCTATACCTGTCATAAAGTGCGTGATATACCCTTTGTCTCGCCAGCTTTGGACACGCTCTTCAAATGTCATCCCATTATTACGGTGATGATCACGAACGCTGTACACAATAGCTACGTCAGCCCGAACGTCGGTAACTGGCTTCCACGGGTTGGACGTCTGAAATGCAGTCTTCTCTCTTTTTTCAGGAACCACTTTTTCTGCTGGCTCTGAACTTGAACAAGATGCAAAAAAAAGCCCCCCCAATATACTGTATATAATTGATTTAAATTTCATTACTTATTGGTTTGTTAAAAGAAAGAAGCCATTCCGAACTTTTTAAAAGCCGAAATGACTTCATTTCAAAA
>NZ_LGIA01000128.1 GCF_001270965.1 Sunxiuqinia dokdonensis
TGTAGGCGGCAAGGTGCTATATGGATAAAGGCGTTTGTCGTCGGCTACATAAACCGTGTCGATAAAAAACAAGACAAGAACTACGAGAATCTGTTGTACCAGATTCGTCCGGCTTTTGGCGGAAACATCATCGCCACGATTATCAATCCCGACTGTCGTCCTCAAATGGCAACGGTTCGCGAAGGGGTGATGAAGAAGGAGATTCTCGATCCGAAATACAAAGGAAAGCTGGTGAAGCTTGATGTGGCGAAATATGTGAGCGATGCTGATTTTGTTGTTGAAATCATCGAACGTCACATGGAGAAGAGCAAAGTGAACATGAAGGCTGCTCCAATTGTGGTGGCTGGTGGTTATGGCATGGGCTCGAAAGAGAACTTCCAGCTACTGTACGACCTGGCCGAGGTGTTGGGCGGCGAAGTTGGCGCTTCGCGTGCAGCGGTTGATGCCGGATATGCTGAGCACGAACGTCAGATTGGACAAACGGGGGTAACCGTTCGCCCCAAATTATACATTGCCTGCGGAATTTCAGGACAAATCCAGCACCGCGCCGGAATGGAAGAATCCGCACAGATCATTGCGATTAATACCGATCCCGAAGCGCCCATCAATTCGGTGGCCGACTATGTGATCAATGGAGATGTGGGTGTCGTCCTTCCGAAGATGATCAAGTATTATAAACAGAACACCAAGTAGATCTTGTGAATTTTAAACATTGAACGAAATGGCTAATTATTATACCGATAATAAAGAACTGAAATTCCACCTCAATCACCCATTAATGGAAAAGATTGTCCGGTTAAAGGAAAGGAATTTCTCAGAAAAGAAAGTGTTTGATTTTGCCCCAATGGATCACGAAGACGCCATGGACAACTTCGATAAAGTGTTGGAAGTTGTTGGTGAAGTTTGTGGAGACATTGTTGGCCCAAACGCAGAATCGATCGATGCGGAAGGCCCACGTGTGGAGAATGGACGCGTGATTTATGCCAAAGGAACCGAAGTGAACATCGAGGCTTTAAACAAAGCGGGCTTGATGGGCATGTCCTTACCAAGGCAATATGGCGGATTGAATTTTCCAATTGTACCTTACATTATGGCCGCCGACATTGTTTCGCGTGCGGATGCTGGCTTCGTCAACATCTGGGGTTTGCAGGATTGTGCTGAAACCATCAATGAATTTGCTTCGGAAGAGCAAAAAGAAAAATACCTGACCCGTGTTTGTCAAGGTGAAACGATGGCGATGGACCTGACCGAACCGGATGCCGGATCGGATTTGCAGGCTGTTCAGTTAAAGGCGACTTACGATGAAAAGTCGGGCAAATGGCTGTTGAATGGTGTGAAGCGCTTTATCACCAATGGCGACGGACATATTTCGCTGGTTTTGGCCCGGTCCGAACCCGGCACCAAAGATGGACGCGGTTTGTCGATGTTTATTCACGATAAAAACGATGGGGGAGTAACCGTCCGGCGGATTGAGCATAAGATGGGAATTATTGGTTCGCCAACCTGCGAGCTGGTGTTTAAAGATGCTCCGGGCGAATTGGTCGGCGACCGAAAAATGGGCCTGATCAAATATGTGATGGCCTTGATGAACGGTGCACGCCTGGGTATTGCCGCGCAGTCGGTTGGTGTTTCCGAAGCTGCTTACCGCGAAGCTTTGGCCTATGCCAAGGAGCGCGTTCAGTTTGGAAAAGCCATTATGCGTTTCCCTGCAGTGTATGAGATCTTGGCCAACATGAAAGCCAAACTCGATGCATCGCGTACCCTGCTGTACGAAACAGCTCGCTTTGTGGATGTGTACAAAACCTACATGCACATTGCCGAAGAGCGTAAACTGGAGAAGGATGAGCGCGACGAGATGAAGAAATATCAGAAGCTGGCTGATATCTTCACGCCACTGGTTAAAGGAATGGCCAGCGAGTACGCCAACCAGTTGGCTTACGATGCCGTCCAGATTCACGGTGGCTCGGGGTTCATGAAAGATTATCCGGTGGAGCGGATTTATCGCGATGCCAGGATTACTTCCATTTACGAAGGAACAACGCAGTTGCAGGTCGTTGCTGCCATTCGGGGTGTAACCACAGGCGCTTACCTGAACCAAATCAGGGTTTACGAAGCCGCTAAAGTTTCGCCCGAACTGGAACATTTGCGCCGTACCTTAATCATTTTGACAGACGAGTACGAGCAAGCCGTCAACAAAGTGGTGTCAACCGATGACAATGAGTTTATTGATTTCCATGCCCGTCGCCTGGTTGAAATGGCCGGGAACATCATTATGAGTTACTTACTTGTGCTGGATTCGAACCGTGACGCGATGTTTACCAAGTCGGCCAAAAACTTCATTCGTTTGGCCAAGGCCCAGGTGAAAGCACACGGTGAGTTTATTCGCACGTCTGATATTAGCGACCTTGGATCATATAAATACGAAATGTAAACGCACCCAGAAAATAAAATAAAGAAGGCCTCGCTTGAAAAAGTGAGGCCTTCTTTATTTTTTTGAGAAAACGGGGGAGTATTCAATCAGCGAGGCGATTTGTTCTTCAGTTTGTAATCCATCAGTTCACGCGCCAGCTTTTGTTCGCGCACCAAAGCATTTTTCCGCAAAGTCTCCAAGTCTTCCTGTACTTCAGCCAACCGGTTCTTGGTCTCCTTGACCACACGGTGTCCACGATTGAAAAGTGAAAATAGGATGACCGAAATAACGGCAAGACAGATGATAATGCCCCACATGATGGCATTGTATGCTCCTTTGGAAACCTCAATCCCAATAAAGCGCATGCTGTCCTTCGCTTGCTGGGTGCTGCTTAGTTCTGCCTGAAGTTTTTCAATTTCGCTATTGGTGCTGGTCAGATTGCTTTTTAGCGTCGCAATTTCCTGCAAATGGCTATCCGCATCTTGTTTATATTGAAGGATGCTGTCCTGCGAATTTTTCTTGAGTAAATTATAGCCACTAATGCTGATCACTTTATATTCTTCAAAGGTGTTCGATCTTCGGTACAGATGTTCAAACTGTCCTTCGATACTCAAGCTGTCAAAGGCTGCGTTAAAAGAGTTGTTTTGAGCAAAAGTAGTTGTTGTAAGTACCAACAATGTAAATACAGTTACATATCTGGTTAGAATTTTCTTCATAATTGTTGTTCGTTATGTTTTTATCAAAGGCAAATATATGGGCGATTTCTGATTTGGCCATCATAAGATAGCTAAAAAGCAAGCTAAATGCAAAACGGAGCTTGCAGGTTTTTAGTATTGATTGAAAAATTAATCTGAAGGAATTTCGTCAGGGTGCACGAATGGTGTCGTCGTCGATGGCTTTTTTAAAACCAAAAAGTAAAAATCATACCATATATATAGTGTGATGATTTGTTTTCGGAGGGAGTCAATGCCATCAAAGAGGTACTTAATGGTTGAATCATCTGCTTCAGAATGTCGTTTTATTCGTGATTCTACTTAGAATGGGTTTGCCAATCGTGTGGAAGAGGACTGTTGACTACAAATTTTTCCAAGAGGTTTTCGGGGAGTAGCAGCTCCTTCACAGGTCGACATGCTTTCTTTGGTGTTCGTTCTTGTTGCTTTTCCGTTTTTTCGGGCTGCTTTTACTTTGGTGTAAGTAGTTGGTTTCAAGGGATTGAGT
>NZ_LGIA01000129.1 GCF_001270965.1 Sunxiuqinia dokdonensis
GGATTCCCCGTCTTCGGCTTCCAAAATTTTGTGCTGGTCGCCAAGGCAGGTTCGAACGTATTCACGCACATCCGCCACATCTTCAACAACCAGAATGAGCGGCTTGTTTTGTCCACTGGCCGGTTGAATGTCCGTTTGTCGCTGACTGTTTTTTCCCCGGCTCAGCGGTTCTTCCGCGTCGATATTGGGTTCATAGGCCGTATCTGTGTCGGCCACCTGCTCCTGCTTTAGATGTTCCTTGCCCAGGGGCAGGATAATGGTAAAGGTCGTACCTTGCCCCACCTGGCTTTCAAGCCTGATTTGACCCTGGTGCATTTCAACAAACTCTTTGGAAAGGCTTAATCCCAGTCCGGTGCCCTTAAAATGGTGTGATTTTTCGGCCTGAAAAAACCGGTCAAAAATCCGGCCGACATACTTTTCGTCGATACCTTCTCCGAAATCCCTGATTTCGATCTCAATTTCCTTTTCGAATAGCTTGTTCAAAGCCGCTTTTGGCTTTTTTACCAGCAGCGAGATCTTTCCATTGTTGGGCGTAAACTTGAAGGCATTCGACAATAAATTGAAAAAGACCTTATCCAACTTGTCGCGGTCAATCCAAATGGCCTGACGTTCGATTTCGGTTCGAAACTGAAAATCAATGTTTTTCTTTTCGGCCAGGTAGGCAAACGACTCCTCCTTTTCCTTCAGAAAGTCAATCAGGTCCAATTCGGAGGCAATGAGTTTCATTTGTTTGTTTTCCAGCTTCCTGAAGTCCATCAACTGGTTGACCAGGCGAAGCAACCGCAACGAACTCCGGTGCATGAGCTTAAACTGCCGTTGCTGTTCGGCCGAAAAGTTCTCCGAGTGCATCAGGTTCTCCAGCGGGCCGGTGATCAAGGTTAGCGGGGTTCTGAATTCGTGCGAAATATTGGTGAAAAAGCGAAGTTTGGTCTGGGTGGCTTCCTCCAGCTGTTGGGTCACTTCAACCAGTTTGTCGCGCTGTTCCTTGATGGCGACATTTTGCTTTTCAATCTTTGCGTTTTTCGCTTCCAGTTTTAGGTTTGCCAGTTTCTTGTTTCGGAAGGCATTGAAGATTAAGAACACCAAAATAACAATGAGCGCAAGCAGGACAATGGTGAAAATTAAGATTAACCGTTGGGTTTGATATTTTGAAATCTGGATGTCCAGAACAGATCGTTGGGCTTCAATTTTTTGTTGAAGCAGCTCAACCTGGTCGGTCTGAAGTTTTAAAACTTCAGCATTGGTGGAGTCAATCACAATCGTCTCCAGAATGTTCTCGCGTTCATATGGCAAATCGTTCAGTATTTTATGGGCGATTTGGATGGCTTTTTCCCCTCCCGTGGGATAATAAAAAGTAGCGTCCAGCTTCCCGTCAATTACGGCCTGCAGTCCACCCTGGTCTCCGGGCAGCCCGTCGATGCCCAAAAAATACGCCGGTTTGCCGGGTTGGTAGGTTTCTTTTACTTCGTAAGCTTCTTTTGCCATCACATCGTTATAGCCGAAAACCAAATCAAAGTCAATGCCTTCCTGTATCACTTGTTCCATAACCCTTCGGGCCCCGTCCCAGTTCCATTGGCCCGATTCGGAATAGACAATCTCCATATTGGGGTAGCCAGCCAAAATTTCAGTAAATCCTTTTCGGCGTTCAATGGCCGGCGACGAACCGTCCAGTCCCCTGATTTCAATAATCTTACCACTTCCATTGAGCAGTTTGGCTGCGTATCTTCCGGCCTCAAGTCCAATCTTGTAGTTGTTTCCTCCAATGTAAGCGGAATATTGGTCCGTGTTGACTTTGCGGTCAATGACAATCACCGGAATTCCCATTTGGTAAACCTTTTCAACAATGGGCGTAATGGGTTCCGACTGGTTGGGCGAGATGATCAGTAAATCAATGCCACTTTCCAGTAAGGCTTCGATTTGCGTGATTTGTAAGTCGCTGTCATCCTGGGCATCCTTGATGATCAGATTCATGTCGGGGTAAAATGACAGCTCAATTTCCATCAGTCGTTGCATCGTTTGACGCCAGTAGTCGGAGGTGGTACATTGCGAAAAGCCAATGGTGTATTCTTTACTGGCCGAAGCCTGGTGTTGGCAAAGTGTGAGCAGAAAAACGAAAGCCAATATGGTGGTCCAAAACCGGTGCATACGTCAGAAGTTTAGTGGGGCTAAATGTACGAATTTCACAGAAGAATTGTATAAAAACTTGCTCTGCTGGTGTTCACAGATTCCTCCTGTCCACGTTCTATCCAAGCCCTTCCCCCAGCGATCCTCCCCATCACTCCATTGCTTGCTGAAGCTACAGTAATTAGTTAATCCTTATGA
>NZ_LGIA01000130.1 GCF_001270965.1 Sunxiuqinia dokdonensis
AAAAAAAAAATGACTAAAAAAAAAACGTGTAAAAATCCGATCTAATCTTCCAACTTGTTTGATACCTTTAATCCGCCCACCGAAGCCGTTGATTTATTCTATAAGACCTTGAAACGGCTGTCCAACAATGGCCGGCGACCGGTGATTGCCATAGCCGGCAACCATGATTCGCCCGACCGGATTGAGTCGCCCGATCCGCTGGCCCGCGAGTGCGGGATTATTTTTGCCGGCTATCCAAACTCGTCTGTGGCTCCTTTTGAGTTGGACTCCGGCCTCAAAGTCTTGCAGAGCAGTGAAGGTTTTTTGGGGCTCCGGCTGCCGAAAAGTGAAATTCCCCTGCGTCTTTTACTGACTCCTTATGCCAATGAGTACCGCCTGAAAACCTGCCTGGGACTGGAGAATAGCGAAGAGGAACTGCGCACGGTCCTTCAGCAAAAATGGAAGCAACTGGCTGATCAGTATTGTGATGAGCATGGGGTTAATGTGCTGGTTTCGCATCTTTTTGTGATTAAGAAGGGGGAAGTGCTCCCCGAGGAGCCAGCTGATGAAAAACCCATTCTGCATGTTGGTGGGGCACAGGCTGTTTATACCGAGAATATTCCAAAGCAGGTTCAATACACGGCCATGGGACATTTGCACCGGATGCATCGGGTGGATTCAAATCCTGCACCGGTTTATTACAGCGGAAGTCCGTTGTCATACAGCTTTTCAGAAGCGAACCAGAAAAAATATGTTTTGCTGGTGGATGTAGAACCGGGAGAAACAGCTGCCGTTCGTGAAGTTGAACTGAGCCAGGGAAAGAAACTGTTGCGTAAGCGGGCCGAAGGTTTGGAGGATGCTTTACAGTGGTTGGCTGAAAATCAGGATTGTTTGGTTGAACTGACACTCGTGACCGACACTTTTTTGACGGCTCTCGAACGCAAACAGTTGAATGTAGCCCACTCCGGTATTGTTGCGATCATCCCGGAAGTGATCCATGCCGACGAATTGATCGATACCATTCAAAAAAAGATTGACCTGACCCGCAGTATGGAAGAGCTTTTTCGCGACTATTTTAAGCACGAAAAAGGACAGGAACCCAACGAAGAGCTCATGAATTTATTCACCGAAATTTTGGCCGAAGACGAACAATGATACCCATACAACTGACCATACAAGGTTTGTATTCCTACCAGGATAAGCAAACCATCGATTTTACAAAACTGACTGCCGCGAACCTTTTTGGCATTTTTGGATCAGTGGGCAGCGGAAAGTCCTCCATTTTGGAAGCCATCACCTTTGCTATTTATGGTAAAACGGATCGGCTTAATCTCTCGGGGGATAACCGGAACTACAACATGATGAACCTGAAATCGGACGAATTGCTGATTGACTTCATTTTTGAAACGGGCAAGGACCAAACGGCTTACCGGGCCGTGGTTCAGGGGAGACGGAACAGCAAACGCTTTGACGATGTCAAGAAGCTGGATCGGTCGGCCTATCAAAAAGAAGGCAACCAGTGGAACCCGATGGAACCCGATGGACTTGAGCAAGCGATTGGCCTGAGTTACGACAACTTCAAGCGGACAATCATCATTCCTCAGGGACAGTTTCAGGAGTTCTTACAGCTAAAGGATACGGCTCGCACCCAGATGATGAAAGAGCTTTTCAGCCTGGAAAAGTTTGAACTTTATTATAAGGTGACGGCGCTCGAATCGAAGAATAATGCCCATAGACAGCACTTGGAAGGCCAATTGCAGCAACTGGGCGAAGTTGATCCGGAGCAGGTAAAAAAGTACAAGGAGCAGTTGGATCTGTTAAAAAAAGAAATGGAGGAACATACACTTCAACTAATGAAACTGCAAAAACAGGAGGGAGACTGGAAACGACTGCAGGAGTT
>NZ_LGIA01000131.1 GCF_001270965.1 Sunxiuqinia dokdonensis
GTGGAGCGAAGCGGAACAAACGGAGCGACTCTTGCCGTGGGGTGCAGCCCGGCTTCGGAGTGAAGCCAAGCGAAAAAGCGACTGGTTTCGTGGGCGCAGCCAGACGAATAAAGGAAGCGGTTTCGCGAGGCTGAGCGATGGTGCCGGGGCACAGTGCATACCTGGTCATCCACCCTGGTTTACCATCCGCATGTTCATATGCTGGTTCCGTCCGGTGGATTGTCGGATGACGGGATGGAATGGATTCGCCCGAAAAAAGAATTTTTAGTACCGGTTAAAGTTTTGTCCAAAATCTTTCGCGCCCGGTTTTGCGAGTCGCTTCTAAATCTGCTTCAAAACAGCCGTCTTGATGTTCCCGAGGGATTTAACACCGAAAGCTTGAAACAAAAGCTCTATGCCAAAGACTGGGTTGTATATGCCAAAAAGACCGGGAAAACCGCCGATCGGGCGCTGGAGTACCTTGGGCGCTACACGCACCGGGTAGCAATAAGCAATCAGCGTATTTGCAGCTTCGAACAGGGGAAAGTTTGTTTTCGTTACAAGAATCCGAAAACAGGCCACTACAACCGGGAAATGACAATGGATGGTGAAACCTTTGTCAAACGGTTCCTGCTTCATGTACTTCCTTTGGGTTTTTACAAAATCAGGTACTTCGGAGTTTTGGCTTCGGCAAACGCACAAGCTAAAAAAGAGCAATGCCTGTCCCTGATCGACAAGCCTCAGTACCTGTCAGAACTGGAAGGACTGAACGCATGGGAAGCCTGGCACCTGATCAGCGGAAATGATCCCTCACAGTGCAAAAATTGTAAAACAGGAAGAATGAGGCCGGCATCGTTGAACAACACCGCCTAACCACAACCCCGGCAAACGTTCATTGAAGTCAACGGACAAAAAACAATCAGGCGGAAGGAAAACGGCAACGGGAAAGTTATGCCCGTAAGCAAACAAAACAAAAGCGAAATGAGAAAGAAATCAGTTCAAAGCAACAACATCACCACTCAATTGACATTTAAAAACACGAACCTTCGTTATAACAGGCCCATAGCGGCGCGGGGAACAGTCCAACTTAATTTTATCCACTATTCATCAGCTCGTTTAAAAAACTGCTGATCAAATCGAAGATTATTCCTACTTTTAACATCGTTCGTTAAGAACATTGGATAAAATACTAATACGTTAGCAACAAGGCGAAAAAAAAGAAATCCTATGATAGGACAGTGCAAACTTGGAGGAATTTATTTTGCTTTTTTCCTCCCCCGATCAAAAAAAGAAACCCCATCCACCTTGCAGCACATTTCCAAGCCCCCACAAGCCAACGCCCAAACCAAAGGCTTGAAAAAGAGCTGCAATTCTGCCTACGCACAGGTGCATAATTGTTACATTTAAGCTTTGAACAAACCGAGATTGTTAAAGTTAGTATAATGAAAAAGGACATAGACAACAAACTCCAATCCCGCAATATCAAACCAACCGCCATGCGCGAATTGGTGTTACAGGTTTTAACCGAACAAAAAACAGCTATCAGCCTGCCAGAATTAGAACAAAAATTTGAAAAAGCCGATAAGGCAACGTTGTATCGTACGCTTAAAACATTTCAGAAAAACAAACTGATTCATTCGATTGAAGATGGTTCGGGCTCTGTAAAATACGCCTTGTGCCAGGAAGCTTGCGAGTGCCAACCCGATGACCTGCATGTTCATTTTCTTTGCACAAACTGCAATCAAACCTTTTGTTTAAACGACATTCCTGTTCCAACAATAAACCTCCCCAGTAGCTTTTCCCTCGGAAGCGTAAATATGGTAGTGAAAGGAGTTTGTTCCAATTGCGACAAATAAACTCTGCAACTTGGTTGCAGAAATATTTTTTCTATCTTTGTCATTATTTTATTAATTGATTTTTAATATCATAGTCGGTTGATTTTTAAAGGACAACATATAGAAAGATTTTTTACCTTTTTGGCAGGGCTGATTACTTTGGCCCATACTGTTGTGCCGCACCATCACCATTTAGAGATTACACACTCATCAGAAGAGGAAGCAGCCTGTGAAACTCCTGTTCAGGGGCAAAATTCGGAAAAACCAGACACGCATTGTCATGCATTTAATATTCTGGTGTCTGAAAAGACAAGCACTACATCATTAAATCAGTCTTTATCTGACCATTTCAATTTCTTCCCGGCTGGAATTATTGTTCAAAGTGAAATTCCACCTGTAAAAGACATTACCACAACTATCTTTGGCAATCATGCCATTTTCATAAAACAATTCTTCTATACCGCTCACTCACTCCGGGCGCCTCCTGCAATTGCTTAACTTTTGTTTGAATTAACAGACCGGTAAAACAGCCGGCCTATATGTTTACTTAATCTTTTTGATATGAAAAAGAAGAAGTTAAGCAAGCAACAATTACGGGAAAAACAAAAAATCGAGAATAAAAAGTTTAATCGAACACTTATTGTCAGTTTCAGTTTACTGATGATCGCAACAATTTCTGTCCTAATTTTTTATACCTACAAGTGCGATACCCGGTTTCTGTATCACAAATGGGCGTGGTATGACAATGAAGTTCCCGGCGAATGGGCTTGCATGAACGGCGACAACTTACAGTTACATAAATCTTCAAAAGTCATATATAAAAACAAGGTGTATTATTTCTGCAGCGAGAAATGTTTTAACCACCTTACAGAGTACTTTATGGAAGTTGCGATGGTGCCCGATGCTTTTTCGGGCGATTCAATTAACAAAGCTGATGCCTTAATCGGGTTAAAAGAAAAAGGAAAACCGGAATTGGTTTATTTTAAAAATCAAGAAACGATGAACAAATACTATGACCAAAGAAATAAATAGAGTTTTAACAAATAAAATCAATAGGAAATGATAAACAGAATCATAGCATTTTCAATAAAAAACAAATTTATTGTAGGGCTGCTTACGCTGGCCCTCATTGGAGTGGGGATATACTCCATGTCCACGGTAAATCTCGGTTCGGTGCCTGATATCACCAACAACCAGGTGCAGGTGATTACCGTGTCCGAAAACCTTTCCACAGAAGACATAGAACAATTTGTGACCTACCCGGTGGAGCTGGCAATGGCAAATTTGCCGGGGGTAACAGAAATAAGGTCCATATCGAGGTTTGGCCTTTCAGTAGTAACCATTGTATTTGAGGACAAGATGGGGACTTACCTGCCCCGGCAACTGGTTTCGGAAAAACTCAACGAAGTAAAAGAGCAAATTCCTGAAAAATTTGGTTCCCCCTCAATGGGGCCAATTACCACAGGCCTGGGAGAAATTTACCAATACACCATCAAACCCATGCCCGGTTACGACACCGTTTATTCTGCAACTGAACTCCGTACAATTCAAGATTGGATTGTAAAACGGCAAATGGCAATGGTGGACGGCGTGATAGAGGTAAATGCCTTTGGAGGGAAAGTTAAACAATATGAAATTGCCATTAACCCCGAAAAACTCAATGCTATCAATGTTTCTATTTCTGAAGTGTTTGAAGCGTTGCAGCGCAATAATGTAAACACCGGGGGCGCATATATCGAAAAAAACAACATGGCCAACTTTATTCGTGGCGAAGGCCTGGTGCGTTCGCTTGATGATATCCGTAATATCGTTATCAGGAATGAAGATGGTATCCCAATCCTGATTAGGGACATAGCGGAAAAGGTTCACTTTGGAAGCCAGGTAAGGTACGGCGCTTTCACCCAGGATGGGCATGAAGCAGTTGGGGGAATGGTACTTATGCTCCGTGGAGAGAACCCGAATGCTGTAATCAAGAATGTAAAGGAAAGGATGACAGAAGTCCAGAAATCATTGCCCGAAGGACTGGAAATTAAACCTTTTCTCGACCGCAGCGAGCTTATTGCCAGAACCACAGATACCGTTAAGAAAAACCTTTTGGAAGGGGCATTGATTGTGATATTTGCGCTGGTAATATTGCTGGGTAGCCTGCGGGGCGGTATTATCACTGCCACTACTATCCCCCTCTCGCTTCTTTTTGCTTTTATATTAATGAAACAGTTTAATGTATGGGCCAACCTGATGAGCCTGGGAGCAATTGATTTTGGAATCATCATAGATGGCGCGGTAATTATTATTGAAGGAACGGTGTATGAAATACAAAAACGTATAAAAGCCGGAAAGCATATTTTTAACCAGAAAACAATGGACGAGGTGGCCTATGATTCAGGAAGCACCATGATGGGTTCAGCCTTTTTCGGACAAATCATTATCCTTATTGTTTTTGCCCCCATACTTTTTCTAACTGGCGTGGAAGGAAAAATGTTTCAGCCAATGGCATACACCTTCGGATTTGCAATGATTGGCGCCATTATTCTTTGCCTCACGTATGTGCCCATGATGTCGGCCCTGTTTATGAAGCCGATTCAAAACAAAAAGAACTGGTTTGGAAAATTTGAACGGAAACTGGAAACGCTCAGTGAGAAAATTATTGGCGGTATACATCGGGTATACCTTCCGTTTTTAAAAATTGCTTTACGTTTCAAAGCCGTAGTTATCATTCTATCCATCGTGATACTGAGCGTTACCGTATATACTTTTTCGCGAATGGGAGGTGAATTTGTGCCCCAGTTAGATGAAGGGGATATTGCCATGCAGGCTTTAATTCGCCCGGGGAGTGGGTTGAGTGAAGCAATAGATGTTTCCACCGAAATTGAAACGCTTTTACTGGAAAATTTTCCTGAAGTAAAAACAGCCCTGGCCCGTATTGGGGTGGCCGATATTCCAACAGACCCCATGCCCATGGATATCGCTGATTTATTTATCATCCTCGAAAAGGACATGGATAAATGGACAAGCGCAGAATCTACTGAGGAGCTGATTGGCAAAATAAAAGAACTCCTAGATGAAAAATTAACCGGTGTAAACCTTGTTTTTAGCCAACCGGTTGAGCTTCGTTTCAACGAATTGCTTACAGGGGTTCGTGAAGATGTAGCCGTAAAATTGTTTGGCGAAGACCTGGATATACTTGCGCAGAAATCGGAGCAAATGGCTGAAATTATTCAAACCATTCCTGGAGTAGGCGATGTGAGCCCGGAGCGTACATCGGGGTTGCCGCAAATGACCGTTCGCTACAACCGCGAAAAAATTGCCCAATACGGATTGGATATTCAAAAAGCCAACGAGTATGTAAGCACCGCTTTTGCCGGAGGAGTAGCAGGAGCCATCTTCGAAGGGGAAAAACGGTTCGACATGGTTATCCGTTTCGATGAATCCCACCGGAAGAGTATTGACGACCTGCGCCAGCTTTTTATTGATTTACCCGACGGCACACAGGTGCCAATTAAAGAAATAGCCGATATCGACTATATTCCGGGCCCTATGCAGATTTCCCGTGAAAATACCTATCGCAGAACCTATGTAGGAATTAATACCAGGGGACGCGATGTTGAATCGGTAGTAACCGATATCCAGGAAAAGCTGGATGCAGAACTTGAACTTCCGCCTGGCTATTATATTTCCTATGGTGGAGAATTTGAAAATCTGCAGCGTGCTAAAAACCGTTTATCGATTGTTGTGCCAATCGCACTCTTTCTCATATTCGTGCTTCTCTACTTTGCACTTAAATCCTTTACACAATCCATTATGATTTACATTGCTATTCCACTGGCAGCCATTGGCGGTGTGTATGCCTTGTGGATAAGAGATATGCCTTTTAGTATTTCGGCCGGTGTTGGGTTTATTGTACTTTTTGGAGTTGCAGTGCTCAATGGCCTGGTTTTAATCAACCGGTTTAATTCGCTGAAAATGGAAGGAGTTTCTAACATCAGAGAACGGATTTTAACCGGTACAAAGGAAAGAATACGCCCAATTATGCTTACAGCTTCTACAGATATACTCGGGTTTTTACCCATGGCATTTTCAACATCTGCAGGAGCCGAAGTACAACGCCCGTTAGCTACTGTGGTTATTGGAGGCATGCTTACGGCTACATTATTAACACTTATTGTACTGCCAATACTCTATACTTTCGTAGAATCAAGGGGTAAAAAGAAGATAAAGCCAACGGCATCAGCGAAAACATTAATGGTGTTATTAATTGCTGCCGGATTAATAGGTTTGCCTACTGCAACAAAAGCTCAGGAGAATTCAAATTCCATCAACTCAATTTTCAGGAACCTGCCCGCCATTACACTGGAGGAAGCCAGTGAACTTGCGGTTGAAAGTTACCCGAAAATACAATCGGCACGCCTGGAGATTGAAAATCAGGAGGTATTGAAAAAAACTGCGTGGGATTTGGGAAACACGGAAATCTTCACCGGAAAAGAAGAAGTTGGAAACGGTTCCGATGGTATTTATACCCAAATTGGCATACAACAGGGAGGAATCGATGTGTTCGGAATTTCGCCGAAATTAAAGCTGCAGGAAGAATATATTACACTTG
>NZ_LGIA01000132.1 GCF_001270965.1 Sunxiuqinia dokdonensis
AATCAACTATTTTTCATTCGAAAACGAGTAGGGGAAATCGGATGCTTTGGTTCCCCGCTTTTTGTTGGGTTCAGCGCTCATATCAAAATTGATTTTGGCGCCTTTCATCAGCTCATCATATTTAAAGTAGTTTTTGCTGTATGACTTGCCGTTCAAATCGATAGAGTCAACGTAACGGTTATCTTTCCCGTTTTTGGGTGCTTCAATACTGATGGTTTTGCCATTTTCAAGCTCCACGGTAATTTTTTTAAACAGTGGCGCACCAATGACATACTCGTCGGTTGCCGGAGCTACGGGGTAAAAGCCCATGGCAGTAAACACGTACCAGGCCGAAGTTTGCCCGTTGTCCTCGTCACCGCAATACCCGTCGGCTTGTGGCGTGTACAGGCGGTCCATCACTTCGCGAAGCCAGTGCTGCGTTTTCCAGGGTTGCCCGGCGTAATTGTACAGGTAAATCATGTGCTGAATGGGCTGGTTGCCGTGCGCATAATTGCCCATGTTCATGATCTGCATTTCGCGGATTTCGTGAATCACCTGCCCGTAGTACGATTCATCGAAAACAGGCGGAACGGTAAACACTGAATCCAGCATGGTAACAAACTCCTGCTTGCCTCCCATCAGGTCGATCAATCCCTGCACATCGTGGAAAACCGACCAGGTGTAGTGCCAGCTGTTGCCTTCGGTAAAGGCATCGCCCCACTTAAAAGGGCTGAACGGTGCCTGGAAGGAACCATCCTCATTGCGACCGCGCATCAAGCTGCTTTCCTTGTCAAATACATTCTTATAATTCATCGCCCGCTTGGCAAAAATCTCGATTTCGCTTTCCGGTTTGCCCAGGGCTTTACCCAGTTGGTACACACAGTAGTCGGCAAAGGCATATTCCAGGGTTCGGGCCACGTTTTCGTTCACCCCAACATTGTAGGGGATGTAACCCAACTCGTTATAATAATCAACGCCATAACGGCCAACCGAGCTCACCGGACCTTCGTGTGTGGTATTTTTCACCACCGCATCCCACAGGGTTTCAATGTCGTAACCACGCAATCCTTTCAGGTAGGCGTCGGCAACAATGGTGGCCGAGTTCGAGCCAATCATGCAGTCGCGGTGGCCAGGGCTGGCCCACTCGGGCAAAAAGCCACTTTCCTTGTAGGTGTTGGCCAGGCCTTCCTGTATTTTCTCGTTCAGCGAGGGATACATCAAATTGAAGAAAGGGAAAACGGCGCGGAAAGTGTCCCAAAAACCGTTGTCGGTAAACATGTAGCCCGGCAGCACTTCGCCATTGTAGGGGCTGTAATGCACCACGTCGCCATTTTCGTCATACTCGTAAAACTTCCGTGGAAAAAGCAACACGCGGTACAGGCACGAGTAGAATGTTTTGATTTGATCGTCGGTTCCGCCTTCCACCTGAATGCGCGACAGCTCCTTGTTCCAGCTGGCTGCGCCTTTCTC
>NZ_LGIA01000133.1 GCF_001270965.1 Sunxiuqinia dokdonensis
AAAATACTAGAACGTTACCGGTAAGTTTGAGGAAAAAAATGGTGGTTATTTAAAACGTTCGTTCTTTGCTTTTTTACTCGCTTGTAAAGTTGCTGTCACAAAACTTGCAAAATAAAATTTAGTGCTGTTGCCAATTTTCGCAGTTTGACAATTTGTAAAACCGTTTTGCAGCCTGACCGTCCAACGCATTTTTAGGAACAGCTGGCAGTTATTTGACAGTTTGGGTTTTGGCCGTTAGTTATCTGGGCTGGAATAAAAAAATTGGCGGACAGTTTTGTACTCGCAAGTTTTCCGCCAGCGGCATAAGTCAGGAATGGTAAAACTCACGTTTCGGCGGGGCAAACCGCCGGTGGTTACCTGTTGGCCCACAAGCAACTTTGACTTTGGGGGTTGAAGAAAAATTTTAAAAGCGAAGTGGTTAATTGAAACTTTTGCTCAGAAAATGATATTTTTATACAGTTAACAACTTGACCATGAATAAAAAACCTACCGGTAACAAATTGTACATGGCAGGCGGGGGTTTTAG
>NZ_LGIA01000134.1 GCF_001270965.1 Sunxiuqinia dokdonensis
TCGAGAATCATTGAACTCGACCACGTAACCCCATTCGTGCAAAGTTGTTCCGAATGGTTAAACTCGCTGACAATGCAGGTTTTGGTTTTGACAAAATAGAAGTGAACTGGAGAACTTATAATTCAACGGTGCCGGGATACCAGATCGAATTTGATTCTGTAATCGTCGATTTTAAGATGGAGGCTGAAGAAAACATCGGGGAAGTGTCGGAGAAAATTCTAAGCATCATGAAAGACAATGAAAATATTACCATTGCCAAATTAACTGAAGCTATTGGTATTTCTTCACATTCAACAGAATGAAGTATTGATTAAGAGGATTTTAGAAGTTTGAATTGGGACTAATACGATTAGTTGAGAAAGCAGTGAATGAAAGTATAAAGAACCCAAGACTAACACATCATGCACTCTTGTAGTGCATTTTTCATAGATAATTGCACTTGATTAGTGCATATTGATTACTTTTGTAGTAAATCAAAATACTATGAACAAATTGCTTGAACAGTTCCAGAAGCTTCTAAGAGAGACAGATACCAGCTTTTTCCGCTACATCTATGCTGAAATAAACTGGAAAAGTCGTATGATTGGCCTTACTGGCCCACGGGGAGTTGGAAAAACAACACTGGTTTTGCAGCAAATAAAAAAGAACCTGAATCCTGCTGAGACGCTTTATGTAACAGCCGAGGATTTCTATTTTGCCGACAACAGACTGGCTGATTTAGCTAGCAATTTTGTAAAACAAGGCGGAAAATACCTGTTTATAGATGAAATTCATAAATACAAAGACTGGGCTAAGGAACTAAAACTGATCTATGATTATCATCCCGAACTTCATGTTGTATTTACCGGTTCTTCGGTATTGGATATCAAAAAAGGAGTCTCGGATTTAAGCCGCAGAGCGGTAATGTACCACATGCAAGGTTTGTCTTTTAGGGAATATTTACAATTGTTTCATCAAATAGCTGTCCCGGCCTATTCTTTAGAAGAAATTCTGAGTCACAAAGCTGTACTTCCGGAAATAAAACATCCACTGCCGTTTTTTGAAGATTACCTAAAAAAAGGGTACTATCCTTTTGCATTAGAGGAAGACTTTGATATGAGGCTACAACAAGTTGTTAATCAGACTTTGGAGACTGACATCCCGTTGTATGCTGGCATGAATGTGTCAACCGGTCGAAAGTTGAAGCAACTACTGGCCATTATTGCTAAAAGTGTGCCGTTTAAGCCCAATATGTCAAGTATCGCAACTGCACTTTCCGCCAGCCGGAATAACATCACTGATTATTGCCTGTTTGTTGAAGAAGCCGGAATGATCGCACAACTTCGGGATTCTACAGGAGGAATAAAGGGGCTGGGGAAGGTCGATAAAATTTATCTCGACAATACGAATTTGATTTACAGCTTAGCAAACGATCATTCAAATAGAGGAAATATAAGGGAGACGTTTTTTCTAAATCAGCTTCGGGTTAAGTATGACGTCATCAAATCCCCAGTCGCTGATTTTGTCGTGGACGATTACACATTTGAAGTAGGT
>NZ_LGIA01000135.1 GCF_001270965.1 Sunxiuqinia dokdonensis
AAAGCTGCTCAATTGAGCAGCTTTTTTTATTTTTTTCCAGCTTTGGAATTATCCGTTAATGGCTTGCGTAGCCGCGGCTTTCAGCTGTTTGGCTGTGTCGTCGTTCGGAGTCAGTTTCAAAGCTTTATCAAAATAAGGCAATGCCTTTTTGAATTCATCTCTCGCTTCACTTGTCGCTGCTTTGTACTGATCATCATTCGTTGTAAATTTTCCGGCAGCCACATCGGTAGCAGCTTGCTTTAGAATCTCAGCACCTTTTTTATAAAACGCATTTCCTTCCTTCAGATAGAAGGTTGAAAGCATGTCTTTCATCTTCATATCGTTTGGATTCGAAGCCATTCCAGCTTCCAGCGTTTCTACAAACCCTGCCTCATCGCCTGCCTGACGCTGCGCGTTGGCTTTATACAAATAGGCCGTTGAGGTTTTGTAGTTATTCTCAATTGACTGTCCGAAATATTCAGCAGCCTTTTCGAAGTTCTTCACTTTGTACGCACAGTACCCGGCGTTGTAGACCATGGCCTTGTCCTGTTCTTCGTCTCCCCAGTTTGCCAATGATTTCTCAAATAGCTCCAGTGCTTTTTTGTAATCTTTTGCCCGCAATGCATCGTTTCCGTCATTTTTTAGTTGAACCGCGTCAACATCTTGCGCAGATCCGGCAAAAACGAGCCCCAGACAAAAAACAGTTAATAAAAACAATCGCTTCATAATTTGTTCCTCTTTCAGTTTTATTAATAAATCAAGTTAAATTTTACATTTTTTCCATCAAAGTTTCCAAAAATAGCAATAATGATTTAAAAACCTAAACAATTATTTCAATGCTTTGGTTTTAAATCCTCATCAATAATAAATTACGCCAATAAAAAACAGGACACTTGACAAGCATCCTGGTTTCAATTTTTCCATAAAAATGAGCTACTCTGGGCTAACCACCCCTAGCCCTTCAACTATTTTTTTCACTTCGGGATCACCCTTGTAGCGAATTTTTCCAACACCTTCAATTTTGGCATTCAACCTATCAGTCGCATACACCGATCCACCTCCCACACCTTCTATTTCAATTGTCACCGCCTGGGTTTTCAACTCCCCGGCATCGATATGGCCTGCCCCCGAAATCCGGGTATCCATTGTATTTGCAACCCCCCGAAAATCGAAACTGACGCCACCTTCGCCAATAACCTTCAGATGATCCACTTTCATTTCCATTTCAATTTTGGCCCCACCTTCAACACGCAAATAAAAATCACTCAGGTCAACATAGCCCTTGGTTTCCAGCTTTACACCGCCTTGAATGGCCAATTCTTTCAAATCAACAAATTCGATATACAAAACTACCCCGCCAAAATTAAGATGGCGCTCACGAAGGGTCACGCTCAAAGTATGTCCGTCGCTATCAACCTGCAGATAGTCAAAAAATTCTTCGTCTGCCTTGATCCGCAAACCAGGTTGATCCGATTGTTTCAAAACGACTTTGTAGCCCCCCTCTAACGCTATTCGTTCAAAATTGGAAATGTCAAAGGTTTTGACTTCGTCATCGTCCCATTGAGAAGATGAGGAAGAAAAACAGGACGGAGTAATGAACAGGAAGAAAAGAAAAACGATAATTAGCTGACTGTTTTTCATCGTAGCGTATTTTGATTTTTAGTTTTTAACCAAATCGAAAAAATTCAATTTCAGCAACAAAGCTACACAACAACTTCTCCAATGATCTGCTTTTTTCGATCAGCGTCCGTTTTTTAGAGGTAAAAGTATCTCTCAGTCAGAAGTGGAGCCACCCGACGTCCTGCGCATCAATAAAACACGAAGGTAAACCAAGACATAGATGAACAACAGGAAAGCGATTCCGAAAACCACAAAATCCATTATTTGCAAGGCAGCAAAATTGATTTGTGTGAAAAAAACCCGGGTCAAACCAAGCAGAAACAGAACCAGCAGTACAACAGGAATTTGAGGATTCTTTTGCTTTTGAAGGCGAACACTCAAACCAACCCACAACAATCCAAGTCCCAGTAAAAGCAACGCACCCCGATGATCTCCATCAAGCAGATTTAAAACGCCAAAAACAAGCGGAGCAACGGCTGTTAGATACAAAATACGCATGAAGCTGTTGAATACCTTTTGGAACTGGTTATCTGGATTGAGATGTGGAAAGATACTCTTCTGATAACGATGCTCCGGCTGAAAACCGGCCGATTGCAAATCGGCTTCAGA
This sequence comes from Sunxiuqinia dokdonensis, assembly GCF_001270965.1. Taxonomy (GTDB): domain Bacteria; phylum Bacteroidota; class Bacteroidia; order Bacteroidales; family Prolixibacteraceae; genus Sunxiuqinia; species Sunxiuqinia dokdonensis. The sequence continues at coordinate 2,209 of NZ_LGIA01000135.1, forward strand.
CTGGATGATTTGGCGGCGGAGGGCTTCCTGTATCGCAAAATCAACCGCTTCGGGCTGATACGAATCCCGCAGTTTGAGCAATTCAATCAATTCTGTGTCACCCAGTGAACCAATTCGCGTTTTGAGTTCTTCATTTTCCATGAAACAAAAATAGAAAAGTTCGTTTAGCTGCAAGCCGAAAAGCCAAACCAATTGTGGTGTTTTGATCGGCCACAAAAAACCTTTAGAATTATTAACAGTGATTCTGCCTCAGGTTTACTAAATTTGATCTTCGAACCAAAAAAAATAAAACACATGTATAATTTTGAATTCAAAAACCCGGTAAAAATATTATTTGGGAAAGGCAAAATTGCCAAGCTGGCCAACGAGCTTCCAAAGGATAAAAAAATTCTGCTCACGTACGGTGGAGGCAGTATTTTCAAAAATGGCGTTTACGACCAGGTAAAAGCGGCAACAAAAGGCTTTGACATCATCGAATTTGGCGGTATTGAAGCCAATCCACACTACGAAACCCTGATGAAAGCCGTGTCAATCGTGAAAGAAGAAAAAGTAGATTACCTGCTTTCAGTAGGTGGCGGATCGGTATTGGATGGCACCAAATTTATAGCAGCGGCAGCCTTGTTTGAAGGCGATGAGCCCTGGGATATTTGCGCCAAGCGTAGCGAGGTTAGTATTCAGAAAGCCCTTCCGATTGGCGCGGTGCTAACACTTCCGGCAACCGGCTCCGAAATGAATGGCAATGCCGTTGTCACGCGGGTTTCAACGCAGGAAAAACTGGCGTTTGACTCGCCTGCGGTGATGCCCCAGTTTTCGGTGCTTGATCCCGAAGTGATTTTCTCGCTGCCCGATCGACAGGTGGCCAACGGCATTGTTGATGCCTTTATTCACGTGATGGAACAATACCTCACCTTCCCGGTCAATGCGCCTTTGCAAGATCGTTTTGCCGAAGGAATTTTGCACACCTTGATTGAAGAGGGCCCAAAAGTGCTGGCAAACCGGAATGACTACGAAGCCGCCGCCAACTTTATGTGGAGCGCCACCATGGCCCTGAATGGACTGATTGGCATGGGCGTTCCGCAAGACTGGGGCACCCACATGATTGGTCACGAACTGACTGCCTACCACGGTATTGACCACGCGCGAACGCTGGCCATTGTGCTTCCCGGCATGATGGATATCCGCAGAAAGGAAAAGCAAGAGAAAATTCTGCAATATGGCGAACGGATTTGGGGAATTAGTGAAGGAACTTCGGACGAGCGCATCGATCAAACCATCTCGAAAACGATTGCTTTTTTCGAGTCAGTGGGCATCAAAACCACCCTGCCCGACTACGAAGTTCCTGCCGAAACCATTGGGCGAATCACTTCGCGATTTGAAGAACGCGGAATGAAAATTGGCGAGAAAGCTGATATTGGGCCGAAAGAAATTCAGTTGATTTTGGAAGGACGATTATAAAAAGAATATCCGTTTGCATCAAAAAAAGGCTTCATCATTTCTTTGTGTGGAGCCTTTTTTTTTGCTCTTATTCGAGCAATTCGCGGGCCGTTTCACGAGCGGTATTCGAATTCCGATCACCACTCAGCATCTGCGCCAATTCGTCCACCCGCTCACTGTTTTCAAGTTTGCGAATTGAAGTAAAGGTTTTTTCGCCTTCATCGAACTTATAAACCTGGTAGTGATGATCGCCTTTGGCTGCAATTTGTGGCAAGTGTGTAATGTTGATGACCTGCATTTTGGCAGAAATTCCTTTCAGAATATCGCCCATTTTTAAAGCAATTTCGCCCGAAATCCCCGTATCAATTTCATCAAACACAATCGTTGGAAGCGATGTGCTATCGGTAATCAGGCTTTTTAAAGCCAGCATTAAACGCGACATTTCACCACCCGATGCGATTTTTGATATTTCCTGGGCTTCGGCGCTTTTGTTGGCACTGAACAAGAAACGAACCTCGTCGTTTCCCATTACGCCAAGCTGATCGGTCAACTCAAAGTATAGCTGAAAAACAGCATTCGGCATGCCCAGTTTTTGAAGCATTTCGACCACCGATTGCTGAACTGTCCCGGCAACACCAGTCCGGCTTTTCGTCAACCCGGCAGCCAGTTCTTTCAGTTTCGCTTCCTGCTCAATAAGCAACCGCTCGAAGCGGGCAATTTCCTCATCGAATGAAGCCACCTGTCCAATTTTCTGATCCAAATCTTCCTGAACTCCCAGCAGCTCTTCAACGGTAGCCACATGAAATTTTTGCTGAAGCGAATAAATCAGATCAAGTCGTTCGGCTACCAGCTGAATCCGCGCCGGATCATGTTCAACGCGCTCGGCAACCACCAAACTTTCATCAGCCAAGTCTTTCAGCTCCAGGTAGCAAGATTCCAAACGCTGATGCAATTCTTTGGTTTCAGGAAAGTAGTCACGCATCTTATTGAGCCGGTTGACATGCTCCTTCAAACGCAACAGAATGCCTTGCTCTTCACTGTCCAAGTCTTCGGCCAATTGTCCAAAGGTAAGTTTAATATCCTCAGCATGTTCCAGCTGATTTTGTTCCGATTCCAGTTCTCCCTGTTCGCCCGCTTTCAACTTGGCTTCATCCAATTGCTGAAACTGGAACTGAAAGTAGTCCAGATCCTTTTTGGCCTGGTCTGCCTTGCTAACCAAGGCCGAATATTCTGCTTTTGTCTCGGTATATTCGTAAAACAGCTTTTGGTAATTGCTGAGAAGCGATTGATTTTTTGCCACCAGATCAATCAGTTTCAGTTGAAACAGGCGGTTACCCAATTCCAGGTTTTGGTGCTGCGAGTGAATATCAATCAGGCGCAGGGCCAGCTCACGAATGGTTTTCAGGTTCACTGGCGTATCGTTGATAAACGCACGCGATTTTCCGGCTGGCGTAATTTCGCGCCGCAAAATGGTGTGGTCATCGTAATCCAGCTCATTTTCCACAAAAAATTCTTCCAACCGGTATTCCTTCACCGCAAAACTCCCTTCCACCGTGCATTTCTTATGCTTATCACGCAAAACAGAAAGATCGGCACGCTGCCCCAAAATCAGTCCGAGCGCACCAAGTACGATGGATTTTCCGGCACCGGTTTCACCTGTAATAATATTAAACCCGTTGTTGAATTCAATCGACAGCTTGTCAATCAGGGCGTAGTTTTTAATGTAGAGCGATTGTAACACAGAGGCGGTTTTTTAGCTTTTAAAATTCTTCGGCTGCTTTATTTATTCTCTCATACTTGCTTCCATTCGACGGGTCAACTTCATTTAAAATGGTCATCACCCGGTTGCGTTCATCAGGATACGATTTAGAAAAAATATTGACCAGCTCATCGGATTTGGCATCGAAAAAAATCTGCAAGATATACAATGACGGCCGCGAGCGAAAAACTTTCTGAATGGATCGGAGCGACTCGGCAACAGCGGCACGGCCCTCTTCAATCTGTTCGTGCATTTTATCGAGACCCATGCGGTGATACTGGTACGTACAATCGCGAAAAGGCGCATACGACTTGTTCAGCAGGTTTTCGACCAACCAATACCGGTTGCGTTCGCTTTCGTAGGCTTTCCATCCGGCATAGCGCACGTTTTGCGAATTGTTCACAATTTGCTGGGCTTTCTGAAAGTACTCGGTTCCGCCGTTGGGTGAAAACGAATCGTAATCCATTCCCAGAATGATGTAGGCATAATAAGCCATCAGGTTGGTCAGGTTGTCGCGATTGGAAGTTTCATTAAACTCCATCGACTGATATTCGACATACTCCACATGAAAATCGTTGTCTTTGATATTAAGCAGTGGGGTTTCGTAGTCGGAATTGAATATTGGCCGACGCAACTGTACCTGGATACTTCCCTTGAATTCGTTGGACGAAAGCTGCTCGGTCAGCCGGATATAAATGCTGCACTCAATGCGCTCGTCCATCGAATAGACGTGGTCCGTCCACTTGCGGTTGTTCATAAACTCATACAAGTCGGCCTGCATGGTTTGAAAAACGTTGCGGTTGGCTCCTTGAATCTGCTGGCCCGACACGCTGATATTGCAACGCAATTCCTGCGCCATGCCCGAACCAACAAGCATCAAAACCAACATCAATAAGAAGCTAAGTTTCTTCATAATGGAAAAATACCTGAGGAGTAAAAATAATCAAATTCTGCAGAAGTCTTACAACTTGGCCAATTCCTGAGTCAACTTCTCAACAATGTCAGCGGCAACCTCTGTCTTGTGTTTTAACTCAAATAGTTGGACATTATTGTCTTTCGAAAGAATGGTAATCTTGTTGGTATCCACCCCAAAACCAGCCCCTTGATCCTGTAACGAATTGAGCACAATGAAGTCAAGGTTTTTCTTTTGAAGTTTGCCCAAGGCATTTTGTGCTTCGTCGTTTGTTTCGAGTGCAAAACCCACCAAAAGCTGGCTGTTTGTTTTCAATTTGCCCAGCGAAGCAGCAATGTCGGCTGTGGCTTCCAGGTCAATAAACATCTCTCTCGCCTGGCGCTTTATTTTTTGACTGGCGATTTTCTTTGGGCGGTAGTCGGCTACGGCAGCGCACATTACGGCCGCGTCCATCTGCGGAAAATGCTGCAGGCAAGCCTCATGCATTTCGCTGGCCGACTGCACATCAATCCGCTGAATGCTCGGATGTGCCAGTTTCAAACTTACCGGTCCGGCTACTAAAACTACCTGAGCGCCTTGCTCTGCCAGCTTTTCGGCCAGGGCAAAGCCCATTTTCCCGGAAGAGTAATTCCCGATAAAACGAACAGGATCAATTTTTTCGTAGGTAGGCCCGGCGGTCACCAGCACCTTTTTATTCAGAAGTTTTTTTTTTGAATGGAAGAAAGCGACCACTTCTTCCACCAATTGCTCCGGTTCCTGCATCCGGCCTTTGCCGTGCAGCCCGCTGGCCAGTTCGCCTTCGCCCGGTTCCAGAATCACGTTCCCAAACGAACGCAGAATATCCAGATTTTTCAAGGTTGAAGGATGCCGGAACATGTCCAAATCCATGGCTGGCGCCAGGTAAACCGGGCACTTGGCCGACATGTACGTTGTAACCAGAAGGTTGTCGGCAATGCCGTGTGCCAATTTCCCAAGTGTTGCGGCTGTAACCGGTGCCACGAGCATTAAGTCGGCCCATTGCCCCATGTCCACATGCGAATGCCAGGTGCCATCGTTGGCAGCAAAAAAATCCGAAGCGACAGGTCGTCCGGATAAGGCTGACATGGTAACCGGGGTAATGAATTCTTTCGCGGCTGGCGTCATCACCACCTGCACATCGGCGCCTTCTTTCACCAGCCCCCTTAAAAGATAAGCCGCCTTGTAGGCAGCTATACTTCCAGTCAATCCTAAAATAATATGTTTTCCTTTAAGCCTCATGTAAGGCCACAGATTAAAGTGCTTTTCGGTTTTCTTTCGCAGGATTACGATGGTAAATTTGTCCTTGCTTCAGTTCTTCAAAAGCAATTAAGGTTGGTTTCGGTAAGCGCTCGTAATATTTCGAAATTTCGATCTGCTCCCGGTTTTCAAATACTTCTTCCAGGTTATCGGTGTACGATGCAAATTCCTGCAATTTCTGATTCAGTTCTTCTTTCATTTCCGAAGCAATCTGATTCGATCGTTTAGCAAGAATCATCACTGTTTCGTAAACGTTTCCTGTTTGGTCTTCCAAATCGTTCAAATCTCTTGGAACTGTTGAGCTTTCAGCTTTAACTTTCTTATAATCCATATCTATTTATAAATTAGCCTCTTCGTTATAATTTAATAATTTTGCCGTTTCCGCGTAGAATTTTTCAGCCTCTTTCCTGTATCCACTTTCCGGAAATTCATCGACAAAGGTAAAATATTCATCCAAAGCATCGGTCAAACGTTCTTCTTTTTTTTCCTCTACGCTTCTGATAGCCAAAAGATACTTGGCGCGTAAAAGCATAAACATGAGTTCTTCGCGGTACTTGGTATCGGGAAATTCTTTCAAGGAATTTGTTAAAGCAACAACCGCCGCTTTGTAATCTTCCAGATCATAATACAGTTTTCCGCTCAAAAAGGATTTGTACACCAACTTATCACGCATTTCAATAATCAGACGGTTGGCTTCTTCAACCCGGTCGCTGTTCGGATATAAATTCATGTACAATTGAAGCGCATCAATGGCCTTTTGAGTTACCTGCTGATCCAACCGCGGTTTGGGAGAATCGAGGTAATGACAGTAGCCAATCATGTATTGCGATTCTTCGGCATACTTACTTTTGGGAAAATCTTTCACCAAAGTTCGAAACCAATGGCCTGCCATTAAATAGTCGCGCGAACCAAAATGGCTTTTGGCGTAATAATAATAAACTTCATCGGCACGACTGGTCCCACGGTAAATATTGACAAGCTCGCTCAGCAGTTGAGAAGAACGCACATACTCGCCCGCTTCATAATACTCAAGCGCCTTTTTATACTTAAACTCGTAGTCTGTACTTTTCACAATTTTATTGTAATCGCTACACGCCGTACCGACGAGTAACAAGAACAGCGCGAAAACGATTGTATTCTTCATTTTTATAAACATGGCGCAAAGATACATTTTTCAGGATAATACGAACGGCAAAATATAAGAAGATTTGTTTATCGACTCGCTGGTTTAATATAAATTAACAAATTTGTAGACTTCTTAAAAAGAATTACTTTTGCGTTGTTAATTTTTAAAGCTTTTTGAAGTGGATATTTTTGAAAAATTTCGATCAAATAGAGGCGACATTGGCAAGCACATGGAACGAGCCCATGGCTACTTTGCTTTCCCCAAGTTGGAAGGTGAAATCAGTGCCCGCATGAATTTCAGGGGCAAAGAAGTGCTGACCTGGAGTTTGAACAATTACATTGGCCTGGCTAACCACCCGGAAGTTCGCAAAGTTGATGCTGATGCGGCAAAACAATGGGGTCTGGCCTATCCGATGGGCGCTCGTATGATGTCGGGGCAAACCAACCAACACGAAGAGCTGGAAAGACAACTTGCAGCTTATGTTGGTAAGTCTGATTCCTTCTTACTGAACTTTGGTTACCAGGGAATGGTATCGATTATTGATGCTGTTTGTGGCCGCAACGACGTGGTGGTTTACGACAGCGAATCGCATGCCTGCATTCTTGACGGAGTACGCCTGCACATGGGAAAACGCTACGTCTATCCACACAACAACATTGAGAACCTGAAAATCCAGTTGGGCCGTGCCACTAAATTGGCTGAAAAGCAAGGCGGAGGCATTTTGGTCATCACCGAGGGTGTTTTTGGGATGTCAGGCGACTTGGGTAAGCTGGACGAGATTGTTGCTTTGAAAAAGGAATTCAACTTCCGCTTGTTGGTTGATGATGCGCATGGATTTGGCGTGATGGGACCAACCGGAGCCGGAGCTCCTGAGCATTTTGGTGTACAAGATCAGGTTGACCTGCATTTCTGCACGTTTGCCAAATCGATGGCCGGAATTGGCGCTTTTGTAGCCTGCGACACCGATGTGTGCAACTTCCTGCGTTACAACATGCGCTCGCAAACTTTTGCCAAATCACTTCCCATGCCAATGGTTATTGGTGCCATGAAGCGACTGGAACTGCTGAAAACAAAACCCGAACTCCGCGAACAACTCTGGAATGTAGTGAACAATTTGCAATCGGGCTTAAAAGAAGCTGGATTTGATTTGGGGCGCACCAATTCGCCGGTTACTCCGGTTTATATGAAAGGCGGCGTGGTTGAAGCAACCAATGTCGTGATGGATCTGCGTGAGAATTACGGAATTTTCTGCTCCGTTGTGGTTTACCCAGTGATTCCAAAAGGAGAGATTATCCTTCGCCTGATTCCTACAGCCATGCACTCGCTGGAGGATGTTGACATTACAATTAAAGCATTCAAAGAAGTTAGGGATAAGCTAGAGTCGGGAGCCTACGCGGGTTCTGAGGTTCCAAATATGGCCTAGTCAAAAAATACTTCAATATAAAAAAAGCCATGCTGAGAATTCAACATGGCTTTTTTTATATTTGATTTCTTTGCAGTTTATATCCTAGCTGTGTTTCTCCGATAAATAACGTTCCGTATCCATCGCGGCTTTACATCCGGAACCGGCAGCGGTAACCGCCTGACGATAAATTGAGTCCATCAAATCACCACAGGCAAATACCCCGGGGATATTGGTTTTTGACGTGCCTGGAATTGTTTTAACATATCCCACTTCATCGGTATCCAGAAAGTCAGCCACAAAGTCGGAATTGGGTTTATGCCCGATCGCCAGGAAAAAACCATCAATTTTAATTTTCACTTCTTCTTCGTCTGCTTCACCTTTATTCTTCACCAAAGTAGCCCCCTCAACAACACCATCGCCAAATAAGCCTTTGGTTTGGTGCTTCCAAAGAATCTCAATGTTTGGAACTTTCTTCACCCGGTCGGCCATCACACGCGAAGCACGCAAAACATCACGACGAACAATGAGATACACCTTATTGGCCAGTCCAGCCAAGTAAATGGCTTCTTCAGCGGCAGTATCGCCACCTCCAACAACCGCCACATCTTTGCCACGGTAAAAGAAGCCATCGCAAGTTGCACAGGCCGACACACCCCCTCCGGCGTATTTTTGCTCATCTTCAATGCCCAGATATTTGGCCGTTGCTCCGGTTGCCAAAATAACAGCCTCTGCCTCTATCAGTTTCTTTCCATCAATCCAAACCTTATGAATATTACCCGAAAAATCAACTTTGGTGGCATAACCATAACGAATATCGGTTCCGAAACGCTCAGCTTGCTTTTTGAAATCCTCCATCATCACCGGGCCGGTAACTCCTTCCGGATAACCAGGATAATTCTCAACTTCCGTAGTCGTCGTCAATTGTCCTCCGGGTTGAAGTCCTTCGTACATGACTGGATTTAAATTGGCACGCGCAGCATAAATGGCAGCTGTATATCCCGCCGGCCCTGAACCAATGATCAAACACTTTACACGCTCTGCATCGCCTTGCGGCTCATTCTGCGGCTTCTCGTTCTCCTTAAGATTTAATGATTTAAACATGACTTTTATTTTTAGCTTTTTTTTATTAGATTGATGCGGCAAAATTACACAACATCGAGATATATCCAACATTTGATTCATCAATAATAGTGAAGGTGCGATAGAGACAAGCTATTGAAATCGTTTTTCAAATAGTTTAAATTAATTTTGCAGAATTGCCTTCTTTATATACTTTTGCAAGCGCTTCACCAAAATCAATCAAATAGCGTTCGACGAGGTTGAAGTGAAGATGAATCGGGATGTGGCGCAGTCTGGTAGCGTACTCGTCTGGGGGGCGAGGGGTCGCAAGTTCAAATCTTGTCATCCCGACAGTTGAAAATCAAGAGCTTACGAGAATACTCGTAGGCTCTTTTTGCTTAAGGTGTCGCATTTTGGATAAAACAAGATGCAAATAAACACTAATCTGTCAAGCCAAAACGTTTGCTTTAACGGCAGTTTTTAAATTGAAAAATAGAAATCAGTTACTGGCTTCGGAAGTACTGGGAGGAAATGGAGCTTTTGAACACGGCGAAAAAGCTTCCGGTACCTTTACTCCTGTAAAAGTATCCGGACTCGGAAGATCAAATAGAGCCAACCTGGATTTGGGCCGGAGTGCCCCTATCAAAAACCAAAAGCAGGCAATTATTGAATTCAACCAAGTGAAACGTTAATGGAACGCAAGAATCTACAAAACGCGTCATAAGTGTCATGCCACCCGACTCCCGTGCCCATTAGTTTGGAAGTGCTAATAATTCTTCCGACTATAGAGTACCCCGGGGTATCTTTCCCATTCTGAAATTTTCCAGAAATTAAGTATAGTACCTCAATTCGCTTATGCCATAAACATATTTTTCAAACTAAGATGCAATGACCAGTATTACAAATCGGCTCTATCAGTTACCTCCTTGTGACAAAGAAAACGGCAGATCTTCTCTTTGTGTTCCCCGCGTTTTGTTCGGCTGGTCCACCATTTCAAGTGTCAGCTTACCACCACTAACAAGATCCTGGTAACGGATATAGTTGCGTGTATAAGTCTTTCCATTCAACTCGGCCGACTGGATGTAAACATGGTCTTTATTGTTATTTCTGGCTTCAATCACAAATTGTTTTCCATCTTCCATGGTAATGGTCGCTTTCTCGAAAATCGGACTGCCCATGACATACTCATCGGTTCCGGGACAAACACTGTAAAAGCCCAAGGCACTCAGCACATACCACGAGGAGGTCTGCCCCTGATCTTCATCACCCGGGTAACCGTTCTCCGTTGAGGTGTACAACTTGTCCATCACCGCCCTGCTCCACTTTTGTGCTTTCCACGGCGCTCCGGCATAGTTGTACAGATAAATCATGTGTTGAATGGGCTGATTGCCGTGCGCATACTGCCCCATTTCTGCCATTTCCATCTCGGTCATTTCATGGATCTTACGCCCGTAAGTCCCCACCAAAACTGTGTTAGGAACAGAAAAAACCGAGTCCATTTTGGCAATAAAATTTTGATTTCCGCCTAACAAGTCGATCAAGCCCTGCGGATCGTGAAAAACTGACCAAAGATAATGCCATGCATTCCCTTCAGTGTATGGGCCTCCCCATTCAAAAGCATTGAAGTTCTGTTTCCAGATTCCTTTTTCATCGCGACCACGCATAAAGCCAACCGACGCATCAAAAACATTCCTATAGTTGTACATCTGACGCGAAAACACGTCGGTATAAAAATCGTTTCCGGTCATTTTTGCCAACTGATAACCACAAAAATCATCGTAGGCATATTCAAGGGTTTTTGCTGTTGCTTCGCGATACTTCGGATAAGGCACGTAGCCCAACGTGTAGTATTCTTTCCAGCCATCCCTCCCGTTCGCCGGCCCCCACGGGCCTTTGTTGGTGGCTTCGTGGTAATAGGCATTCAGCGCTTTTTGCGGGTCAAATGTCTGCAGACCTTTCGCCCAAGCATCTGCCAACAGCGAAATGGCATGATTCCCGATCATGCTGCCGGCTTCTCCCGGGAAAGACCAAGAGGGCAACCAACCGCATTGGTCGTAAGCATCGAGCAATCCAGCCACGTACCGACCATGCATGGTTGGGTGCAGCAGGGCATTCAAAGGGAACTGTCCCCTGAAGGTATCCCAAAAGCCAGTGTCGGTATACAGATAGCCGTTATGGACTTGCCCGTCATAAGGACTGAAATAGTATGGCTGTCCGTTCTCGTCCAGTTCATAAAACTTACGTGAAAACAAGCTGGCCCGAAAGTAGCACGAATAAAAGGTTGCTTTTTCTTCCTCGGTTCCACCTTCAACGAGAATCCGGTTCAAATGCTGGTTCCAGATTTCCCAGGCCGCCTGTTTAGTATCTTCCAGCGATTGATCTTTCCCAAGCTCACGTTCCATATTCAGTTCGGCTTGCTTCGGGCTAATGTATGAAGATGCCACCTTGGCCTGCACCTTCGCGCCATCTTCAAAACGAACCCAACCGCTAGCGCCACGGCCTTCCAACTTATCTTCTCCATCCCAATGTTGTTGATTGCGGTTCTCCCATACGCCAAATTCACGGATGGGATGATCGAACTGGATAATAAAGTAGCTTTTGAAATTATCAGTCAATCCCCGACCATTATGCACATAGCCTGTAATGCGATTTTCCTTTGGATGAATTTTCACCTGGCTCAACCCGGTGTAACCATCGAGCACCACGTAAGATTTTTGTTTCTCGGGAAAGGAGAAACGCAGATGGGCGCCACGTTCGGTTGGTGAAATTTCTGTGGTAATCTGGTTATCCAGCTTAACCCGATAATAGTTCGGCTTGGCTACTTCATTGTCATGGCTGAATTTGGCAGCCCTATCAATCTGGTTTAAAGCCAGCGATCCGGTAACAGGCATTAGCGAAAAAACACAGTAGTCATTGGTCCATGAGCTGCACTGATGAGCCTGCTGAAATCCGCGAATGGAGTCTTTGAAAAACTGATACTTCCAACCATCTCCATTCACCCCCGTTTGAGGTGTCCATGTGTGCATTCCAAAAGGTAAAGCTGTCGTAGGATACGTATTTCCCCTGGTTAAGCCAAAATGAGAATTGGTTCCCTGCAAGGTGTTAACATACTGAACCAAATCAACGGGGTCGGCAGCATACAACATCACGAAACAAACAATAAGCGACGATAGTAAATACAGTTTTTTCATACTCTAGTATATTAACCCTTTAAAAACAGTAGCACACAAATCCACACGCGATACCAAGATTTAAACCACAACCATCTGAATTACATTGATTTTAGAACTGGACAATGTATACAAGCTCACCTATTTCCCCACTTCTATTTCCTTGCGAAGGCAAAAAACTAGTAACGACAAACTTATCAGACTCAATGGGCGTAATTCCAGGATTGGCAAAAGACGCAGATCCCAGTGGCGTTTGAGGCTGTAGCGTACAATAAAATGCACCATTCCCAAATAAAATTCGCCAGCTACTCCAGTCTCCAGACGTAATTTGAGCTTCCTGAAGCACATAATCGCCATCGTGACTAAACGCACTTCTCCCTCCAATATTTCCTTTATATCCCATCTCCTGAATGGTAAAATTTGACACTTCATCCTTCCAGGTTCTCCAGTTTGAAAAATCAGTTAGAATTCCAAATGCTTGTTGGTCGCGAATCCCATTGTCATAATAATGATACCCAATGACAATATGAGAAGAAGAAGGGACAAAGCCCTCAATTTTCCGGATATCAGGAGTTCCTTCTGCCAGATTCGAGAACGTTTGAGATATTGTCTTATCATTCGTGGGCTTGTCCTCTGCTAAGTCCACATAAGATGCATAATATCGGACACGAATATTATTAGATCCCTGAATGGGATCTTGCTCGTTAGCTACAATATACCCATTACCCCATTTTTTTATGTCTCCTTGATGAGATCGGTCTCCCAACTCCGTAATGTTGATCCAGTTTTTAAGGTCATTACTCCCTGCAAGATAGAGTATAAATTCGTTTGTACTCGCCATGGAATGATATACACCTAGATAGGTGTACGACTCATCTGCTTTTACGATTCGTAAAACATCCATTACCCGTCCTTTATCATCTTTCATATCAAAAGAGGGCTCTGCAATTGCGACGTTGTTCAACTGCTCAATTTTCTGCTTAGACGATGTATTTTGATAGAACCACCAACTATACGCAATACTCAAATTTCTGATGTTGTTCTTCTTCTGAAGTTCAGATACGGAAAAAACAGTTTTAGTTGCATTTAAATCGATGATGGAAGTTCGATATTCCTCTAAGGTCATATCTGCCAACTGTTGAGCACTAAATATATCTGCATCGAGAAAAAACTTATACATCATAGCACCCCAGCATAAATCAACATCATCCATTTGTTGCAGAAAAGAGGGAGCGTCCTCGCATCGACTGTCTAGGTCTGAAATCAATGTATTCCGCATATCTACGTAGCTCATCGACATCACTGTTGCAGCTGAAGCCCAGTCTGTGTAAAGCAAGGTTTTCGCCAATACATTTTCATTCTTGGCGGGTACCTCCTCCTGCAATGGATCGTCGCTCTCTTTAGAACAGCCTGCAAAACAAAGAGAGAAAACGAATAAAATGCACATCAAATATTTCATCCTAATTATTTTCTTATTCTAAATACAATGTTTTTGAAATGCCCATCGAGTCAGAATTTATTGACCTCAGACAACAGACAAGCCAACAGACTATTATTTTAAATCAACTATTTTTCATTCG
>NZ_LGIA01000136.1 GCF_001270965.1 Sunxiuqinia dokdonensis
GGCCGATGCTGTATTCGCGGGCAACTCCGTAGTGGCTCAACTGGTTGATGAGTGCGTCCGCTTCGTAGGGAATGCGTTCGCGGTCGCCATCAACATACACTCCGGCAAAGGAGGTGGCTTTCATGGAATATTTGCATAATTCCCAAACCTGGTTTAAAATGGTGTCGGAACTGGTAAAAAAGGACTCCGATTCATCGAAGGGATAAAACACCGTTTCGCGAATGAGCTGGTGTTTCTCGAGCTGGCTGGCATATCCTTCGATCTCACAATAGCGAAAAGGCAACACATCGCCAGTATATTCAGGAATAGGAATGGCGCGGGGGCCCGTATTTCGCTGGTCGGGTGCAATGGCGATGATATAGGTGTTGCGGCCATTTTTCAAGTCGAGCTGGTATTCGGCGTAGCGCCTGCTGCCTCCGGGGTTTTGATCAATCCGATTGCCTTTCGCAACTTCGCCGAGCCGCAGGGTAATTGTTTCCCCTTCTTTCCCGTCCAGGGTCAAGCGCAAACGGCCAAAAGCGGCTTTGCCGAAATCGATGAAAGCAAGATTTTCTGAGATTGACTGAATCGCTGTTGGATAGTCATCCTGCTTTTGCAAGGGATAGCGGGCGGTGGCATAGTCGGTGAGCTCCGGCGCCATCTTGAATTGCGAGATTTCGGACCACGGAGATTCAACACCGTGGTTGTCCCAGGTTTTGACTTTCCAGAAGTACACGGAATCGGGGCGGAGCTCCTTCCCCTGGTAGCTCAGGTTGATGGATTGCTCGCTGTCCACTTTGCCCGAATCCCAGTAGTCGCCTTCATCATTTTGGATATTTTTCAGCGACGAAGCGACCAAGATTTGGTAGGCCACCTGCATGGTGTTTTGTTGATCGGAATTGACCACCCAACCGAAAAATGGGCGGCGTTGCGCAATCTCGGCAAACTGAAAATTTTCCCGCTGTGAAATGGCTTCATGCAGGGAGGTTTGCACCGGGTAGCCATTCAGAAAAACCTGCCCCGTGTTGGTGAGCAGGTTGACGGAAAGTGCTGCTGGTTGATGGGTTTCGGTTGCGTTTCCTGCCTTTGTTTGGATTGCCGAAACAAGGAGGCAAAGAAGAAAAACTATTTTTAGCCCTTGTGATTTTAATAGGTAATTCATGGTTGAAGTCGGTTAAGCTTATGGTGTTGATTAATAGCCAGCGGCCTGACCATCTTTTCGGGATTCGGATGCGCCGAAGAAAACCTTATTTTTCTTATCCCATTGAATGGCCTGGTAGCCGCCGTAAGCACCTTTTGAAAGCTGAATCTGATGGCCTTTTTCCATCAGGTTTCGGATGGTTTGATAGTCAAAACCGCTTTCGAGAAAAACGGTGCCGCCATTGGTCATTTTTTCGCCTGTTGGCTGGCTCGAACCTTCGTGCCGGATTCGCGGAGCATCTCCGGCTTCCTGTAAGTTCATGCCAAAATCAATGAGGTTGCAAACGACTTGCACATGGCCTTGCGGTTGCATGGCGCCTCCCATCAATCCAAAACTAATATAGGGCTCTCCGTCTTTGGTGATAAACGCAGGGATGATGGTGTGGAACGGTCGTTTGTGTGGTTCATACACATTGAAATGTCCTTCTTCGAGCGCAAACAATTCGCCGCGATCCTGCAATACAAAACCAAGGTTGCCGGGTGTCATTCCGGAGCCCATTCCGCGGTAATTGCTTTGGATCAGTGAAACCATGTTGCCCTCTTTGTCTGCCGTAGTCAGGTAAATGGTATTGCCCTGTTCCAGTTCACCTGCCGGAAAGCTACGACTGGCTTTTTCCGGGTCGATCAATTTTGATCGCTCGCGGGCATATTTTTTCGATATTAATTGTTCCACCGGCAGTCTGTTGAATTCGGGATCGGCATAATATTTTGCCCGGTCTTCGAACGCCAGTTTCTTTGCCTCAATAAAAAGGTGCATGTATTCGGGCGACCCAAAGCCCATTGCTGAAATGTCGTATTGCTCCAGAACGTTGAGCATTTGCAGCACCGCCGTGCCCTGGCCGTTGGGCGGGAGCTCCCAGACATCGTAGCCCCGGTAGTTGGTCGAAATTGGCTCGATCCATTCCGATCGGTGATCTTCAAAATCCTGCATGCTCAAAAAGCCACCTTGTGTCTGTACATACTCCACGATTTCGCGTGCTATTTCACCCCGATAGAAAACCTTGCGTCCTTGCTTGGCTATTCGCTCCAGCGTGTTTGCCAAGTAGGGATTTTTGAAAACTTCACCTTTAGCAGGGGCATGCCTGTTGGGCAGATAAACTTCAGCAAAGCCGGGATAATCTTTCAGAATTTCAGCGTTTTGCTTCCAATAGTAGGCAATCAGTTCGGTTAATGGAAAACCTTGGCGGGCATACTGTATGGCCGGGGCCAGGATGTCGCTCATGGGCAGGCTTCCAAATTTCTGGCTGAGTTCAAACCAGCCGTCCACACATCCGGGAACGGACACCGGGAGTGGTCCCAGCGCAGGAATCTTGTCGTATCCATTTTCCTTAAAATAGTTGAGTGTTAGGTTGTAGGGCGAACGGCCACTTGCATTTAAGCCATAAAGTTTTTGTGTTTTGGCCTCCCAAACAATGGCGAAAAGGTCACCACCGATTCCATTCCCGGTTGGCTCAACCAAGCCAAGCACGGCATTGGCCGCGATAGCCGCGTCAATGGCATTTCCGCCCGATTTCAAAATATCCAAAGCTACTTGTGTTGCCAGTGGTTGGCTGGTGCAGGCCATTCCGTTTTGGGCGATGACTTCGCTGCGTGTGGCAAAGTCCAGTCCTGTGATCCGGTCTTGTGCGATCAAGGAATAATGAATGGCAAAGAAATTTACAAAAAGGACAAATTTATACATAGGTTGATTTCTTTTAAGTTCCTGAAATTAGCACTTTTGATCCATTATTCAACGGACGGTTCAATTTTTTCCTTCTGATTTGATTTAAGGTACGGTTCGACAAAAGAAGGCAAGCGCCGGTAGGTTTTCTTTTGCTTTTTCCTGACCTTCTTTTAAGGCCAGGAGAACAAACGAATCACTATCCTTGCGCATTTTTGTCATGTTGAAGGCCAAAGATAATCATTTCGATCAATCGGGGAGTCGCGTGTCGATCGGGATAAGACATGGCCATTTCCTTGCGCTGTTTTGAGCGATTATTTTAAGTCCGGTAAGTAAAAAAGCTGAAAGTGTCGTTGGAAATTTATAGCCTTTGCCAATTTGTCAAGGAAACAAATTGTGCATTAGGCATTTTTCCGAAACTCGTTGATCATGGTGTTGGCTACTTCGTAACTGGGCTTGTAACAGTCCCATCGGAAAAAGCCGGTTGTCATTCGGTGTAATTCACCATGAATTTGTTCCATAGACTGGGTAATTCGGGTACGAAACAGTTGTGCACAACTGGCGCATGGTGAACCCAGAATGTCGTGCGTTGCAACATAAGCTGTTTTCAATTCTTCAATCGAATCATCGTATTCTTTATCGACGAATGAATCGTGTGATTTAAATAAACATTGATTGATTTTTGCGCGTTGATTCACGCACTTGCTGCCATTGAACTGACAGCTAACAAATTGAATGGGGTCGCTTGGCCCATTCTTTTCACGACTGGCTTTTGTTCGTGAAAAAATCCATCCCTTCATTTCCTTCATTTTTTTCTATATAAAACGTTACTCTAACTGCCTCTCTCACTGCTCAAACATATAGAAATCTCAACATCCGAATTCGGAATTAGCCGGTAAAAGTAAAATAAATTGTTAGAAAATAGTCTGTTGGATGTTTTTTTTGTTCGTTTTTTATTAACAATTGGGTAAAATGTCAGCGTAGATACACATGATGATTTGAGCCAAAGAAAGTCAGTCCGTGGTTGATTTATTCTTTAATCTGCGGTTTTACGGCAGAATTGAATCAATTGAATGACATCGTTGGAGTTTTGCAAATCAATTGCATGGCTTTGCATGTAGGACGCCAAGGACTTTTTGTTTGTTCGAAAAAACTTAGCGATCTGTTTTGGGGTAGCCAAGCTTTCGAATTTTCCGTCGGCGTAGAGGTAAAAAAGATCATCGTTTTCAAAGCGAAACGATTCTTTTTGCTCTAAGCTAGCTGATGCGTTGTCTGAACTTCGGTTTAGCCGCTCAATAGTGCTTACGGCCTGGGTTTGCGTAACTCCGCCAAACGAAGTTTCTTTTCCTTCGGACCGCATTTGCCTGCGGTGACGTTTGTAAATGACAATTGAAGCTGAATCAATTTTTTCAAGGAAAATGTCCTTTTCGAGCCAATAAAATGTTCGCTCGCCAATCGCCACCCGGTCAATCAGTTCGGGATTGGCAAGCGCCATGACCTGGTTGTTGTTGACGAAAATCATTTGTTCGTCGTAGGCATCGTAATTCAGTTTGGCCCGAACTTGCGACCGATCTTTTAAATAGACGGTGCCTTCGGTGAAATCATGAAAAATCATGCGTGGGTCTCCAGGCTCAATTGGTTGGAGAAGAGCACTGAGGTAAAAGATGATCAGGAAAGGAAGTGTTTTCATTTTTCACAGATTGAATATGTTATCGACTGATTTCTATGGGTAATACAATGAGAATTATCGCTTTACTCATAGGAAAAATGAAAATCAGAATCTTCGGGACGTCGGGCGAATTATACTTTCCCTTTTAGTTCGTTGATCACGGTTGTGGCGTACTCCAGGCTTGGTTTGTGCCGGTTGCTTTTGAAAAATCCCGAAGTCATTTTCTGAAGCTCCTGCTGTATTTGTTCCAGCGATGTGGTAATTCGCAAACGAAAAAGCTCCGCGCACTTGGCGCAGGTTTCTTGCTCCATCGTCAATGTTTCGTTAAAGGCTTTTTTTAATTCATTGACCGCCTGGTCGTAATGACTCTGCATAAAGAACTCGAATGAGTTTTTCAGACATTCGTTGATGACCGCACGATGGGCTTTGCAATTATCGCCATGCTGTGGGCAACTTTCCAAATGAATGGCCTCTACTGAGCTTTTAGAAAACTTTTGTTCCGCTTTAACTTTTGAAAAGACCCAACGCTTATTATCTTCCATGCTTCGATGTTTTACTGATGAACAGCAGTTTTATTTTCGTTTAAAGATAAAAATATCTCATAATATGCAAGAGCGGGCGATCTTTAATATTTAAGAAGTTATTCACAATTTGAGGTTGATTTTAAAAACCGGAGAAATAATTGTTTCTTCGGGCAAAAAAAATGGAAGGAACCAAACGGGCAAACATACAGATTGAGAGTCACGTGGAAATTGTGCAAAAACATCACCAGCGAACAGGGGAGTTAACGGAGGGCTACGTCGCTCGCATTTTAACCAAATCGCCCCAGCACCCGCACGGAATCAAGGTGCAGTTGGAAACCGGCGAAGTGGGGCGGGTCAAAAATATTTTGCCTGACGATTAAGCTAAGCTTGCAGTATTTTCAGGGCGTCAGCAACTTTTTCAACCGGCAGTTGGCAGGTTTGGTTCTGGCACACGTAAATTCGTGTTTCTCCGGCTGCCAACCGGCCTTTCAAAAGTGGCAAATCGCTGGCGTCCGTTCCGGCGCAGAACAAGGTGTTGGGCAGGTAGTGCTTTTGGATGTCGTGCAATTTTGAAATGGCTTTTTCACCACTTACAGCCACTTCGAATTGATTGCCGGTAAAATTTAGCGCCAATTGCAGCCAGTTGGAATAGCCCGACGGATAGGTTTTGAAATCATCCACGAGCTTGCTTAGCATGGTCTGCGCAATTTTCAGGTACCGGGCTTGATCCGCCAAATAGCCGAGTCGAAATAAATTGTTCGCCATCACCGAATTCGAGGCCGGAATTACATTGTCATGCACTTCAATACTTCGGTTGATCAAGTCGGTCTGTGTGATGGCGGTGAAGTAGAAGAAATCCTTTTCCGGATCGAAAAAGTCCAGAAAGGTTTTATCGGCCAGCTGCTGGGCGTCTTCAAGGTAGATGAATTTGCCTGTTGTTTCAAACAGATCGATCATCGCCTGAATAAGCAGGGCATAATCTTCCAGAAATCCGTCAATTTTGCTGGTTTCATTTTTGTACGAATGCCGGAGCGAACCGTCGGGATCCAGTTGTTTTTCTTTTAGAAAGAGCATGTTTTTTTCCGCCAATTCCAGGTATTC
>NZ_LGIA01000137.1 GCF_001270965.1 Sunxiuqinia dokdonensis
ATATGAAATTTGCACTAGTTGATGGTAATAAAATGGAAGCTCAAAAAGGAGCTAAGGGAATCTGTCCGAGTTGCGGTTCTGAATTAATTGCAAAATGTGGACAGGTTAAAATAAATCATTGGGCTCATAAGGGAATTCGAAACTGTGATATTTGGTGGGAAAACGAAACAGAGTGGCATCGCTCATGGAAAGGGTATTTCCCAATTTCATGGCAGGAGGTTGTACAGTTTGACAAAAATGGCGAAAAGCACATTGCAGATGTGAAAACGCAAGAAGACTGGGTATTAGAGTTCCAACATTCGTATATAAGAACAGATGAAATACGCTCTCGAAACGCCTTTTATCCAAAACTAGTTTGGGTTGTTGATGGGCAAAGACGAAAAAGTGATATCCTACAATTTCAAAAAGTTATAAATGAAGGGTCCATCATTCAAATTGAAAACGTTTCAATTTATCGAATTCCTTTTCCTAAAGAATCAAGACTTTTGAAGGAATGGCTTGGTTGTGGTGTCCCCGTGTTCTTTGACTTTCACGAATTAAATTATTCGAGGCTTTGGCTTTTAATTCCAAGGATGCCAGATGATAGAGCATTCCTAATACCATATTCTCTTGAAGATTTTATTGAACTTCACAGCAATAATGGATTCGATGAATTCAAGAGTTTAATTCATGAAATTCGCGATTCACTTGTTAGGAAAGAGAATAGCAGTTCAAATAGATTAGTAAATAATTTATGGTATAACGCATATAAAACACCGAATCG
>NZ_LGIA01000138.1 GCF_001270965.1 Sunxiuqinia dokdonensis
CGGTTTTTCAGGCTTGACTACATAGTACACATCCACGCGAAAGTGTTGCCGTTCCAACACATGCAAGCCTCCATAAATTCGCGCCAAATGTAGCTGATCCGAATTCAGCTTGGTAAACAGTTCCTCTCCCAAATACGGTTTGGGCCACTTTTCAAAGGAAGAAAAATGAACAAAGATGTTGTGGTAAACACGGCCATAGTTGTCTCCTTCACTAAACATGAGGTACTCGGGTCGGTTGGTTGTGCTGAATTTTATTTTTGATGAAGTCCAGTTCATGGTGGTGACCAACTGGGGACGGTATTCCATCTTGTCGCTCGTCAACTTTTTATGCTGCGTGGTTCGAAAAGCCAGCCCCAGGTTGAGCCAATCATTCATTTTCCGCGAAACGGCCGCATCAAGATAAGTCATCTCCCGAAGATCATCACTGGTCAGGTACTGAACTTTGGCGCTGAGCCTGAAACTGTATTGGGAACTTAAGCGCGCCTGAAGATAAGTGGTGTTCCACAGATAGAAATCACGTTTTTCCTGCGAAAAAACTTGTTGCCCGCCCAGCAGTAAAAGCAAGGATGCAAAAAGCAATAGCTGTGTACTTCTCTTCATTTGAAGCGCAAAGATAAGCTTTCGATGAAAATTCAATATATTCGTAAACAGAAATCCATTTAAGCTTAATATTATGAAGACATTTGTCCGTTTACACTTTCTTTGCGTGATTTGCTGCCTGGCAGTTGGTGTATCTGCTCAAAAGGCCGACGCACTAAGTAAACTCATCAAACCCAATGCTGAAGTTGAAAAAATTGCGTCTGGCTTTGCATTTACCGAAGGGCCGGCACCTGATCAAAAAGGACAGGTTTACTTTACTGACCAGCCCAACAATAAAATTTACATCTGGAAAGAGAATGATCAAATCACAGAATTTGAAGTTGACGGCGAGCGCGCCAATGGCTTATATTTCGACCAGGACGGTCAGCTGGTAGCCTGCGCCGACTACCAAAACAAGCTGATTAAAATAGATCAGGCGGGAAACAAAACCGTGCTTGTTGATAACTATGATGGAAAACATTTGAACGGTCCCAATGACTTGTGGATTCACCCGAGCGGCAATATTTACCTGACCGACAGCTATTATCATCGACCTTGGTGGCCCGAAGGTCACACACAGGTGCAGGATGAGCGGGCGGTTTACTGTGTTACTCCAGCTGGAAAAATAACCCGGGTCGCCGCTGATTTCAAAATGCCGAATGGAATCATTGGCACTCGAGACGGTTCAACGTTGTACGTAGCCGACATCAATGATCAAAAAATATGGAAGTACGATATTCAGCAAGACGGAAGTCTGTCCAACAAAACGTTTTTTGCGCCTGAAGGATCGGATGGAATGACAATCGATCACCAGGGCAACGTTTACCTGACCAATCAGGCTGTTTCCGTGTATTCGAAAAAAGGAGAAAAGCTGGGAGCGATCCAAATTCCGGAGCAGCCAGCCAATGTTTGTTTTGGAGGCAAAAACCGAAAAACGCTGTTTATCACCGCACGAACATCGGTGTACAAACTGGCGATGAAAGTCGCCGGGGTGCAATAAAAAAAGCTGCTCAAT
>NZ_LGIA01000139.1 GCF_001270965.1 Sunxiuqinia dokdonensis
ACTTAGTGCTAAAAATACATCACGACTGCAAAACTACTTTGTTGTTTTTTTATTGATTGTGCTGGGTACGTTTCTCGTTTATATCTTTAGTTGAACACCTTGTTGATATCGCGTTTAATCACAATCTCCCGCTTGGCGTAGCTACCATCGGCTTGCTTTTTCCGTTTCGGGTAGTCCACCTCGATGGGGATGGAACTGGCAAAGATGGCCAGTACCTGCTCAATGTTTTCGTCGATAAAGGTGGCGTATAGGTTATAATCACCCAGCGATGGATCACTTAGTTGGATATCGACATTATACCAGCGTTCCAGCCGGTTGACAATATCAGAGAAGGGCTCGTTCTGAAACAGCAGCTTGCCATCCTTCCAACCCGTAAAGGCATCCATCTTTTCCACTTCGCTGGCCTTGATCTGCTTTGTTTCCAAATCGTAGGAAGCCGTAAAACCCGGCTCAAGCAAATATTCTTTGGTACTCATTTCAGGAATCAGGGTCACTTTACCCTCCACCAATGTTGTACGAATCGTGCCATTATCGGCAAAGGCATTGACATTAAATTTGGTGCCATAAACCTTAACAGTCATTTGATCGGTGGAAACGAACATGGGAGCTTGTTCATTTTTTACCACTTCAAAATAAGCCTCCCCTGTTAAGCTGAGCTCACGGCGGTTGGCATCAAAAGTGGTGGGAACTGAAAGGCTGCTACCCGAATTCAGCCACGCGACTGATCCATCGGGCAGAACCACCTGTGTTTTCGCTCCGGCAGGCGCTGTAAAGGTGTTAATCGTTTTGTTCTGGGTAACCATCAGCTGGCTCTCTACATTCGACACCGTGCTTTTTTGGTAGAAATAGATGGTGGATAACAGCAACGGAATCGATAAAACGGCTGCAACGCGTAACATCCAAGTCATCAAATCAATCTTTTTGCCTTTGTATTTTTCTGAAGACGACGAACCGTCTTTGATTCGCAGCAATAATCGCTGCAGGGCAAATTGTGTTTCTGTTGAATTTACTTGCTCCTGCTTGAATGAAACACCGGTCAACAGTTTCCTGGCATACACCAATTCCTTTTCGGAGATTGAATATTTCCTGAGAATCACCTGTTGCTCTTCGTTCGATAAGTTGGAGTAATTCCGAATATCATTCTGGAAATTCTCATCTGCAAGTAATTGGGTATATTTTTCTTTCGTATCCATAGGGGAATAGTCGTGCCATTTATTAGATAGAGGAGAAAACCGCCAGGAGGTACTACCCTAAATCAATTTTTTTCGTTTTATTTTTTGAACTGAAGGAATTTTGTTTTACTGCTGTAGTCGAGAGATGAGGCTGTCCAAAAACTAAATTTTGGGACAGCCTCCTTTTTTTGTTTTTATGCGGCAAGTTTTGTG
>NZ_LGIA01000140.1 GCF_001270965.1 Sunxiuqinia dokdonensis
GTCAGCAACTTTTACTCCGGCATAGCCTACCAGCAAACCGGACAGACACAAAAAGCGCTTATTTCGTACCAAAACGTGATAAAAGACCGCGACAACCTCTTTATAGAACAGGCCCAGTGGTACATCGGACTGTGCTACCTGCAAAACGAAAACAGGAAGAAAGCATACCGGCAGTTCACGAAAATTGCCAACAGCGATAGTTTTTACCAGGAAAAAGCATCAGCCATCCTGAGAAAAATAAAATACCTGGAGGAATAGTCCGGCAAAAGATGAAAGCAAATAAAGTCAACGATTAAAAATTAAAAAATTGTTAGCAGAAAAATGAATCGGTAGTCCTTTTAATCCTTAGTTCCTTTGTTCAGTTCAACGTTCCTTAGTTCAAGATCCTTAAAGTTCAAAAGTTCATTTTATCTCGTATTCGAATTGACATTCCTTAATTATCCTGAATGTTCACGGAATAAAATTCGCAATACTTCCATTTAGCAAGTAAAGTTTTTTTTCGAAAATAATGGTTAATAAAAGCCCGGATTGGTTAATCCCGGGCTTTCTTTTTGCGGTAAATCTGGTCCAGAAAAAGAAAGATATCACACTAATTACAAGCGACTTAAACCCACAAAACAATCATCTACCCAAAGAAAATCAAAATTGGAGGGTTACCTTTTGCCTGATT
>NZ_LGIA01000141.1 GCF_001270965.1 Sunxiuqinia dokdonensis
AATCAAGCACCAAAAGAATTGCTCAGAAAGAAGCCCAGGTTCAGCACAATTCGGAAAAACTAAAGAAAGTGGAAGCCGAAATTGAAGCGATTGAAAAGACGCTGGCAGAAATTAAACCAGCTTATGAAAAGCGGGAGGAACTGAAGCAGCAAGCAGATGAGCTGGGGAGGCTATTGAAAATCAGGGAGCTTGCGAAAAAGATAGCAATCGATCAGGAACGGCTGAAAAACGGACGTGCAATTTGGAATAAGACAGATGAGGAATTGGGGAAACTGAAAGAAGACAAGACCAAACTTGAAACTTCGCTTAAATCGAGAAAAGCCGGCTTGCCCGATATGGCTGTTTTGGCGCACGCAAAATCCTGGCATGTGGAAGAGAAAAATCTGAGTACCCAATTGGACGAGACGGACAAGCAAGTTAAAAAATACTTCGATGAGGATACTGCAATCAAGCAAACTATTCAAGAACTCTTGAAGGATAGCTTATTTCTGGATTTGCCCGAAGCGTCGGATCATTTGGCTGCTGTGAAATTTCTTCGTGAAAAAATTGAGACGGCTAAACGCCAGCTCAAATCAATGGAAAAGGAGGCCGATGAATTGAGGCTTAAGTCACAACTTCAGGCATTTGCCGAGGGATTGCAAGACGGCGATCCCTGTCCGCTTTGTGGTTCAGCACATCATCCACAAGTGTATAGTGCGGAGAGCTCGCACGAAGAACAGCAAAAATTGCAGCAGGCCAGGATGCAGACGGAAAAGGAAATTG
>NZ_LGIA01000142.1 GCF_001270965.1 Sunxiuqinia dokdonensis
CGCGAAGGGCTACATTTCGACGCCCGAAGTGGAAAACCCGCATGTGGAAACCAAAGCGAAAGCGGGCGTGACCAAAACGCAGGAGTATGCCTACGACGATTATTCGCTGGCCCTTTTGGCTAAAGAGTTGAGCCGCGAAGAAGATTACCAGATGCTGATGAAGCGTACGTCAAACTACAAAAACCTGTTTGACCCTTCAACCGGATTGATGCGCGGCAAGTTGGAGAATGGCGACTGGGTGAGCAATTTCAATCCCGAATATCCGTATTACGAGTACATGTATCGCGAGGCCAACGCCTGGCAGTCTGCTTTTTTTGCGCCACACGACACCGAAGGATTGATCGGTTTGTATGAGAGCAAGGATGCGTTTGAGCGAAAGCTCGACCTGCTGTTCAGCATTCCGTGGAACGGCAATTACATTGCCCGCAACGTATCGTCCTTCATCGGACAATATTGCCACGGAAATCAACCTGCCCATAGTTTCCCGTATCTTTATCACTTTGTTGATAAGCCCGAAAAATCGCAGGCCATACTCGACAGTATCATGAGCCATTTCTACGGAATGGGCGAACACGGCCTGGCGCTCTGTGGAATGGATGATGCCGGTGAAATGTCGTCCTGGTATGTGTTTGCGGCCATGGGCATTTATCCCTATTCGCCGGGCGATGCCGAGTACATCGTTTCGGTTCCGCTGTTTGATCAGATTGACGTGGCCCTGGACGAACAAACCAGCTTCACCATCAAGAAAGCAGGAACAGCCCGGAAGATGACGGGCATAAGCATCGGTGAGCAGCCGGTTGAAGGTTATTTCGTTTCGCACGACGAGCTGAAGGCCGGAAAACCGCTGACGATTACTACGGAATAAGGAATTGACGGGGAAAGCTGGATACTGGATGCTAGATGCTGGATGCTGGATACTAGATGCTGGATGCTGGATGCCAGATGCCAGAAGCTAGAAGCCTGAAACCCGAAACTTTAAACTTTAAACCCGAAACTCAAAACTCGAAACTTGAATTTTGGAATTTGAAACTTGGAATTTGAATTGAATGATATGACAACAAGAAGAGACTTTTTGAAAACCGGAAGTTTGACAGTGGCCGGATTGGCTGTTGCAGGATCCGGAGCATTTGCCGCTACAGGCAAGGCGAGTTATGTAACCAACCGCCCGGCGATCGGGAAACGTAATTTTACGTCGAAAGCGGTGGACAAAACCATTGCGGCAACCAAAGCCCAGCTGAAAGATCCCAAGCTGGCCTGGATGTTTGAAAACTGTTTCCCCAATACACTCGACACGACCGTTGAGTGCGGCACAAAGAACGGCAAACCCGACACCTTTGTGATTACCGGCGACATTCATGCTATGTGGTTGCGCGACTCTACGGCGCAAGTATGGCCTTACCTGCCTTTGGCCAACGAAGACGAGGAGTTGAAGACCTTGCTGGCCGGGGTCGTCCACCGTCAAACGCAATGCGTATTGCTCGACCGTTATGCCAATGCTTTCAACAAAACGGAGGAAGAGGAAGTACACTGGATGAGTGACCTGACGGACATGAAACCTGGCTTACATGAGCGCAAATGGGAAATTGACTCGCTGTGTTACGCCGTTCGCCTGGCATACAACTACTGGAAAACGACTGGAGACAAGAGCGTTTTTGACGCCGACTGGCAAAAGGCGGCAGCTTTAATTGTCAAAACATTTAAAGAGCAGCAACGCAAAGACGGCCTGGGACCTTACAAGTTTCAACGTGAAACACCCCAGCAGCTGGATACCGTCTCCAATCACGGATACGGCCGTCCATTGAAACCTGTCGGATTGATCAATTCAACTTTCCGTCCGTCGGACGATGCAACAACCTACGGATTTTTGGTTCCTTCCAACTTGTTTGCCGTGGTGTCCTTGCGGCAAATGGCCGAAATCAGCCAGAATGTGACCGGCGACCAGGCCTTTGCCAGCCAGTGCTCAAGTTTGGCCGATGAGGTGGAAGCTGCCATTAAGGAGTATGCCATTGTGAAGCATCCCAAATACGGCAAAGTGTATGCCTTCGAGGTGGACGGATTCGGAAACGCCACCTTCATGGACGATGCCAACGTGCCGAGCCTGTTGGCCCTGCCTTACCTTGGGCTGGTCGATAAAAGCGACAAAATTTACAAGAATACCCGCAAGCTGGTGTGGAGCGAAGACAACCCTTATTTCTTTAAGGGAAAAGCGGCCGAAGGGATTGGTGGGCCACACGTAGGCTACGATATGGTTTGGCCCATGAGTATCATTATGCGGGCCATGACCAGCTCGGACGATCAGGAAATTGCTTGGTGTATCCGCACCTTGCGCGACACCGATGCTGATACCGGTTTTATGCATGAAACATTCCACAAAGATGATCCAGCCAATTTTACCCGGTCGTGGTTTGCCTGGGCCAATACCTTGTTTGGCGAACTGGTCTTGAAACTGGTGAACGAAGGGAAAGAGGGTTTACTGTAAAAACTGAAGTAAATCGGAGTTTAATAATGTCGAAATACATTTTCTGTTATTGCCCGAAAGCATGAGGGTGCAACTTGGCTCCTGCTTATTGGTTTATTTTAATTCTAATGCTTTTATTATTTCAAGCAAGGGGTGGCCACCCCTTGTTTGAAATGTATTTTGACAATTTTTCCCTTCGTAAACTTATAAATGACAATCGACCCCAAATAGCATAATCGTATAAATTAGTTAACAATATGTTGATCCGCAGTTGTAGAAGAAAAAGTAGTTTATTACTGATTGTAATACTAATAATATTTTCGGGTTGTTTTTCAATGAAAAGTGATGATGATTTTTACAAAAGTGAAATGCACAATCTGCATTCAGCTATTGAAACGAATTTTCACGATAGTATTTCGGGATATTACTTTGTAGAATTGGATCCCACAAAACGGGAAACAAAATTCGGACATAAACGCGAATATAGCTGGTTGTGGGCGCTTTGCGCCATGTTTGAAGCCACAAACGAAGTTGAGAAAGTAGATCAAAATGCCGATTTGGTGGATGGCATTTTTAATAATATCCAGCATTATTATGACCCTGCACCGCCTGTGCCTGGGTACGGTGAATACATTGTAAAACTCAACAAAGGACAACGTTACTACGATGACAACCAGTGGATTGGAATTGCTGGGTTGGAAATCTACGAACGGACAGGAGATACAACCTACCTCGATTTAGGGAAGGCAATGTACGATTTTATGATGACTGCCTACGATACAAAATTAGGCGGCGGATTGTACTGGCGGGAAAATGATTTTGAATCGAAAAATACATGCTCAAACGGTCCGGGTGTAATTGTGGCGCTTAAAATGTACAAAGCTACAAATAAGCAGGCTTACCTCGATACAGCATTGATGATTTACAATTGGACAAACGAAAAGCTGCAAACGCCTACAGGTTTGTTTTACGACAACATAAAAACCGAAGATGAAAGCATTGGGAAAGCGATATACTCATACAATACCGGGACGATGTTGCAATCGAATGTATATTTGTATGAAATTACCGGCGATGAAAAGTACCTGAAAGAAGCAATAAAGTTAGCCGACAGTTCTTTGGAATACTTTTATGGCAACGGTCAATTCAGAGACGGATATTGGTTTAACGCCGTTTTATTGCGCGGCTACCAGCACCTTTTGAAACACCACAAAGATTTAAAATACATTTTGGGTTTCAAGAAAGCCTTGGACAAAGCACTAACGGAAGACAAAAGCGACAAGGGTTTATTTGCTTCAAACGGAAGTACTTATAATTTAGTGGAGCATGGCGGAATGCTCGAAATTCTGGCACGATTTACCCATCTTGAAGACAACTATGATTTGGGGAATTCAAAATGACTCGCATAAAACACTGCTACCATGATTAAAAAAATTGTCCTGTATTTATTAATCCTTTTTGCATTGGCTTGTACGCAAAGCCAAACGCAACTTACCAATTATGTAAATCCATTTTATGGCACGACTACGCTTTGGGACAGTATCGATCTCGGCTACGAACCCAGTCCTTCCCCCGAATTTCGCACTGTTCTAACTGAATCCGGTAGGAGGCCGGCACAAGGCATTACCAGGGCATGGGGAGCGGAATGCTATCCGGGGTCGACCTTGCCACATGCTATGATTCAGGCAACACCCGTAACGATGTATGGCAGCGGTTCAGGTTATCAGTACGAAGACACGATCATCTTCGCATTCTTTCATACGGCGAAGGGGCATTGGAATCTGGGACACGTGCCCATCCTGCCATTTACCGGAGAAATAACAGCCGATAATTACCATTCTGGATACAGCCATAAAAACGAATCGGCTAAAGCCGGTTATTATCAGGTTTTTCTTGAACGTTATGGCATTAATGCCGAAATGACCACTACCTTGCGTTGTGCCTACCACAAATACACCTTTAGCCCGAAGGATGAAAAGAAATTGTTACTGAATCTGTCACGAATGAACAATATGAGCGCCGGAACAAAATATACCTTTAAACAGGAAAATGAAAATACATTTTCCGGCTCTCAAGGATCTCGTGAAGCGATATACTTTTATGCAGTGGCCAACCACAATATCGAAAGCATTGATTCTATCAGCCATAACAGGGATAGAATTACAATTGTCAGTTTTGCCGACCAAAAAGAGCCGCTTGAACTAAAAATTGGTTTTTCGTTTGTAAGTGCTGAAAAGGCGAGGAAAAACCTAGAAGCGGAAATGATTGACAAAAATTTCGCACAGGTTGTCAAAGAAGCAGACGAAACATGGGAAGACCTTTTATCGAAAATAAAGGTAACAGGTGGAACTGAAAAACAGAAAGAGACGTTCTACTCGTGCTTGTATGGAGCGTTGCAGTGGCCGGCACTTCGCAGCGATGTCGATGGTGAATATACTGATTCTCGTGGTCATGTGGTCAACAAAGGATTTAATTATTACACCAGCAATAATTACTGGGACACATGGCAGTCAAAAGTAGTATTGATGGGGATGCTGGAACCCGAGGTAGCTAACGATGTTATCCGTTCCGATATAGAAAAGGCAAAAGTAAGCGGTTACTTGTCTAGTGGTTTTCACGGTGATTTTGCCCCGTCGTTCATTACGGGTATGTATCTGCGAGGTATTTGCGATTATGACGTCGACAGTGCCTACTATTTCGCATTGCGCAACGCTACCGTACCACCCACAGGGTCAACAAGAGGTGGAAGAAAGTATCTAAGCGAATATATAGAAAGAGGATGGATTGCTGAGAATCGGGTTGAAAATCCCACAACCAAAATCGAAGAGAATGAAGCTAAGGCGTCAGTTTCGAAAACGATAGAGTATGCCTACAGCGATTATGCAGTAGCGCTCCTGGCCAAAGAGTTGGGCGATATGGACAATTATTACAAGTTGATGCAGCGTTCATCCAATTACAAAAATCTGTTTGATCCGTCGACACGCTTTATGCGCGGGCGATTTGATAATGGCGACTGGGTAACACCTTTTTATCCGGATTACCCGTACTATGTTTATATGTTTCGCGAATCCACCGGATGGCAATCAACTTTTTTCGCTCAACATGATCCGTTAGGAGTTATAGGTCTTTTCCCCAGCGAGAAGGCTTTCGAAGAAAAGCTTGATTCCTTATTTACCGTTCCGTGGAAGGGGTACGAGGCAGATAACTTTACCGGTTTTTTCGGACAGTATTGTGTCGGGAATCAGCCTTCCCAGGGAATCGCTTATTATTACTATTTTATCGATAAACAAGAGAAAAGCCAGGAGAAAATAGACATTATTATGGAAGAATATTACAGTATGGGTAAGGAAGGCCTGGCATACGCAGGCATGGACGACGAAGGCGGATTGTCGGCTTGGTACGTGTTCAATGCCCTCGGATTATATCCATTTTCACCTGCCGATCCGGAATATATTGTTACGGTTCCGCTATTCGATAAAATAGAAATTACAATGGGCAACAATTCGAAATTCAGCATCATTAAAAAGAATTCTGGAAGAAAGATTACCAACATCCGGCATGGGGAAAAATCGATAAGCGGTTATTTTGTTGCCCATGATGCGTTGAAAAAAGGTAAAGACCTTGTGATTATCACGGAATGACACAAAAAGCAAAAGCATGAAAAAAATGCATCTCGCCTGCCTATTTTTTTTTATTCTTGTCGTCTTTGATTGAAAAAAATTTGGCATTCTCTCAAAATTTGAATTCCGATAAAAAATCATCAATTAAAAAAGAATGTATCGGGCAGCTCGAAGGAGAGGATATTTTCCAATACACCCTGCAAAACAAAACGGGGATGCAGGTTCAGGTAATTAATTATGGGGCTACAATTACTAATATCGTAACGCCCGATAGGTATGGTGAAATGCAAAGTGTGGTGCTTGGTCTTGATTCGCTCGCGCATTATGCGGGTTGGCAAAACTCGTTGGTGGGGTCAACAGTGGGACGCGTTGCCAATCGAATTTCAAACAAAACATTCACACTCGACGAGAAAGAATATACACTTTCATCTGATATTCATGGGGGTGTTAAAGGTTTTGACAAACGTATCTGGAGCGGCAAAGCATTACCCGGAGAGAACGACGTCGCCGTTGAGATGAGCTATTTGAGCAAAGATGGGGAAGAAGGCTTTCCGGGTAATTTGCTGGTTACTGTAACGTTTGCCTTGAACAATAAAAATGAACTGCTGATTGATTATCACGCAACGACCGACAAAGCCACACCGCTTGTACTTACCAATCACAGCTATTTTAATCTTTCGGGCGGAAAGGACAATAAAGTACTCAGTACGGAATTAACCATTTTTGCCGATAATTACCTGGAATACGGCGATGGCAGCATGGTGACCGGAACAATTTTGGACGTCAAACAGACGCCTTTTGATTTTACTTCGCCAAAAACGATTGGCGAGGACATAGAACAAGTGCAGCAATACACCAACGGCTACGACGTAACTTTTGTATTGCGTAATCAGACTGGGGAATTAGCGCTGGCGGCGAGAGCTTTAGAGCCGCTAAGTGGCAGGGAAATGGAAGTTTACACCACCGAGCCGGGGATGGTATTTTATTCGGGTAACTGGCTGAGCGAAAAAGTAAAAGGCCGGAATGGAGTGCCCTACACCGAAAATGGCGCTTTTTGCCTCGAAACCCAGCATTACCCGAATTCGGTCAACATACCTTCCTTTCCAGATACTATTTTACGACCTGGAAAAACCTTCAGTTCACAAACAGTTTATAAGTTTTTGGTTCGTAAATAACAACAGAAACTGCTCCGGAATTAATTCAAACACAAACTTTGTGAAACCAGCAAGGAAAATTTTATTGCTGGTAACCTTAATAACTAATCCCCGGATGAAGCTGGTTTGCTCGGGGATTAGTCATTAAGCTGATTTTTGCTGCGAAAAAACACAGCTTTTCATTGTCCTATATCTCTTGGCTGGTCTGGATCGGCTATTCGTCCTGTCCGGAAACAGGTACAAACCTAGCCGAAAGATCGGGATCTTCCATGTCTTTGTCAAGCGGAAACATGGGACGGTTGATGCGCTGATAGTCCAATCGTTCCAAATCCTGATCAACCCCGCCTGGTGTAAGCGCCAGCAGCCAGTCAGCCTGCATGTTGTACAGTTCAGGAACCAGGTAGCCAATTTTCACCATCACAATGTCAGTTTCCCGCGGATTCAGTCCCAGCCGGGTAAAGTCTGCTTCGGTGTGGTAGGGTTTCCGTTTCTTGGTGACAATCACATCCACACTACCCACGCGGACCACCACTTCGGTCTCCGCATTTTTATCGCCCTGCACAATAGCTCGGACGGTGCCAGAAATCAATAACGGGGGGGCATAGCGGTCGTCAACAATACCGCCTACGTGGGCTTCCACTTTTGAACCGATGCCGGCTTCCACGGCCTTTTCAATCAGCTCAGGGCCGGGAATGGAAGCGTAAATTAACGAGGGGCCGCTGGTAGATTTAAACTCGGGGCGTTTCAGCACTTCGGTCAGGGTCCAGGTCACATCGCCGGCACCTCCGGCGGTGGGGTTGTCGCCCGAGTCGCTGATGAAAAATGGTTTTTTCTTGCTTTCAATGGCTTGATCCAGGCATTCGTCCAGCGTACCTGTTGGCGCTACAAACGAAAATTCGTTTCGCACGTTCCAGAAATGTTCGGCCAGCTGTTCGGCTGTTTCGCCCACAGCTTGCTGGTCGTCGCCATAAGCCATTACCACAGCATGGTTCCGTGGCTCATCGGCCCAGGCATAACCCACCCAAATGGCCGCGTCAATCACACCCTCCTGCTCTGTGGCCGGAGCAACAGCTGCATATAAGCGCTTAGCTGGCTCAATCCGGGTGCTTGTTTTTTCACCCGGCAGCAAAATCGGAACCGGGATCCAAGCTTTATAGGCTGGCTTGCCTTTTTCGCTCTCCAACCGGTCAACCAGGTTTTCAAGCGCCCGTTGCCGCGACTCCCAGGCATCTTCGTGAGGTGCCAGCCGGTAGCAGGTAATCAGGTCCGAGTTTTCGGCCAGGCGCCACGATACATTGCCATGCAAGTCCATGGAGGTCGAAATGAGGGTTTCGTAGCCCACCACTTCGCGGATACGCTCAATAAAGTCTCCTTCGGGATCATCCAAACCAACGACGCTCATGGCACCGTGAATGTCGAGAAACACCCCATCGTAGGGCTGGTTTTGTTTCAGCAAGTCGAGGGTTTTTCCAACCAGCGACTCATAGGTTTTGGGGGGGACAATGCCGCCGGGAATGGCGCGGCTAATTTTTGTTGGCGACCATTGGGCACGCTGCAAAAGCGCCGAATCGCTGAAGAACGGGTAGTACGAAAAGATCTCATCACCCTCCCAGGTATGAAAGGCATCCTCGTGGGTCTGTGCCGGCGAAAAGGTGCTCGACTCAATGCCCAGCCCAACCAGGGCGATGTGTGGCGATTGACGCTGTGCCTCCGGCGAAGGGCTGCATCCGACACAGCACAGGATTAAAGCCAGCATAAACAAGTTCAATTTATTTCTCATTTGAGTATGTTTTATTTTAGGCATAACAAATTCAAAAGTGGATTTGCCATGAAGTTGATAAAAAAGAGGCCGTAGTATAACGAGCAGCCTCTTTTTTTTAATAGAAGATGTTCCTTGTTTCTAACCACGTGTTACTGGCTTAGCCTGGCCGAGGCGTTGGCCTCTTTAATGTACTGGTTTACTTCATTCACCGCCTCATTAATGCCTTCGGGTTCGCCAACGGCCTGCATGGTTTCCAGGGCGCTGCACAACAAGTCGAGCGATTTTTTCAACTGATCGGCAGCCTGTTTGTCGGGCACGGTTGTGTCGACTGTACGGTTGGCGCTACGCTGCTGGCTTGTCAATATAAAATTTTGGTTATCGGCGATAAGTTCCTGCAACCACTCCACTGCGTTGGCGGTGGCCAGGTGGGCCTGTTCTTCGGGGCCCGACAAGTCGTCGCCCAAACTGTTGATGGCTGTTGTTTCGTCGCCATCAGCCAAGTTGTACAGCAATAGGTCGTTCTTCTCGAAAATGGGGTATAAGGCCTGGCAAGCTGCCCGGTAGGCTTCGTTTTGACGCAAAATACCAGCCCGGATATGGTCGCGTAACGAACGGTAGCTGTGGTCGCGTCGTTTATCGGCCTGGCGGACAGCCTGGGTATGTTCCTGCTTGGTGGTACTGCCAACCGCCTGCCGTGCCTTTTCTGAGCTGACCAGCAATTGGGCCAGAATAATGGACAGCATGGGGTGTTCCGGAAATTTTTGAACTAAATAGAGTCTGATTTTTTCGGCCAGGGATGTTAAATTGCCAAGTGTGAAATAGGAGTAAATAATTTTGATTAGCATGTCATAAGGTTTTAAGAGTGATAAGTTAATTGAATTAATTTTTTTTCAAAGCAAATTACGAGATTGAAAATAATTATGCAACAAATGGTCAGATTTTTCTACATAAATTTTCGCTTGGTATTGTTTCATCCGAAGGAAAAGTCCCTAAATCCGGCTCTTTCGTCACATTTCGATGGCTTTCGGAGTAAAATCCAGCCGTTGACTTTTATTTCGACGAAATTCTAAATGAAAATCAGCCGCCAACTTTCATTCCGAAGAATTTCTAAGCGAAAATCAGTCGCCAGCTTTTACTTCTATGAGTTTCTAAATGAAAGTCAGCTGTCAACTTTTACTTCTATGAGTTTTTGAATGAAAGTCAGCCGTTGACTTTCATTCCGATGGATTTCTAAGTGAAAGTCAGCCGCCAGCTTTTATTTCTATGGATTTCTAAGCGAAAGTCAGCCGTCAACTTTTACTTCTATGAGTCTCGGAATAAAAGCCAGCCGTAAATTTTATTCCGATGGAATTTGAAATAAAACCCCGTGGCCCAGCTCGGTATGCTGACTGATCGGATGACTTTGGAGTCATCCGATCAGTTTGATCAAAGGTCAACTTGTTTCGCTAGGCATAAATTTATTGTTCTTTCACCACCAATTTTTCAGTCAGCACTTCGCCGTTGTAGTTGGCACGGACAATGTACACGCCCTCTTTCCAGCCGGAAGTGTTCAGTGTGGTATGCTTTGCGCCAATCTTCATTTTACGAGCTTTGAGCTGTTGCCCCTGGTTGTATACTTCCAGGTCCCATTCGGCTGTTTCATCAAAGCTCTGTTCTTCAGAATCTGATTTGACGGAGATGGTGGTTTCGGAAGTTGAAGGATTGGGAGAGATTATTAATGAGTAGCTTCTACAATTTGACACATAATATCCCATGCTTATCGGATAGGAAGACCCGCACGCGTTAGTTGCTGAAGCACATACCACTGCGATGTTTGCATTTTCGGCAACCTGTATTGCCGAGTCAATAGCATTTGACTGATTTACTCCTAAACTCATCTGAATTACATCAGCTCCATTATCTATTGCATATAGAATAGCATCATCAACAAGATTTCCAATTGGTGCTGATTCTCCAATCTTAATTGGCATCAACAGTATTCCTTGATTGTTTAATCCGCCTCCTACCCCTGCGACTCCAACAGTATTATGAGTTTTAGCAGAAGTAATACCAGCAACCTGGGTGCCATGAGAATTACTTGCTGCTCTTGCATCATTATCCTGATTTTCAAAATCCCAGCCAATCCAATCATCAATGAATCCGTTGCCATCATCATCTATTCCATTACCTGTTGTCGGATCAGTTGCTGTCGTCCAAATATCCTCTTGTATGTTATGATATAAATTGTTGTAGGAATCATTCCCATTTCCGATATCTTCGTGTAACCAATCGGTGCCAGAGTCAATTATAGCAACAACTATACATGAGTTTCCTTCTACAAAATCCCATACTTCAGGCATCAATATTTTATTCAAATACCATTGATCATTAAAATGCGGGTCATCTGGTGTAAATGTATTGTATTCTCCAATTGTATTAATTACGACGTCTTCAATATCTTTTTGGGTTTTTAGTTTTTTTAAAAACTCAAAAAAATCTATTCCTTGTGGCAGCTCGTAATCCACATATCCAGTCTGGGCTTTTCTAATTGATTTAGCATCAAAATCAATTTTCATCATTTTATCACCCTCAATGAAAGCTTGTTTGGTGAATTTTATAGTTATTACATTCTGGTCTAGCATATAAAATTTTTCTGGATTCTTTTTATCTGCAACAAACCATTTAGAATCAACTTCTTTAAAAACCTTATTTTCGATGAGAGTATCATGAATGGATTGAGCAATAACCAATCCAATATTGATAAATACAAATATTGAGGTGCAAAAAATCATTTTTTTCATCACGTTATTTTTCATCTGTTATAATATCGACATTGAAGCTTACTTTATAATTGTTGTCTAGTTTTGGGATTAACGCATGGAAATAAATAACACCAAAAGAAGGATAACATCCAGAATCGTATTCAAATTGAGCCTTAAACTGAACTGTTTTGCTTTCATCATCGAAAAGGATTTTCTGTAAGACAAGACTAGGATAAATGCAATTAACAATGCGAGAACCTGCTAATAATGTGTATTGAGAAAAATCAATCTGAGGGGAAAAGTCTATTTTGCAATCAAAATATTCTTCAAATTCTTCCTGACTATTAATCTCAAGATTGAAATCTTTAGTTTCACCTTTTTTTATAAAACAGGTATCGCCTTGAAGGGATAAACCTGCAACTTTCAAGTAGTTGAGTTCTTTAATTTCTGGTTCCTCATCTTTTTCACACCCTGCCCCCATCAAACTGAAGAGCAGGAGGAATACACTAATTTTCAAAATAGCTGTTTTCATTTGTATAAGTTTTAGAGTTTTTACAATTAAAATTTTACTGGGTTGCCCGGTTCGTCGCGGAAAGTTTTAAGGTGGTTGTGGTTTCATTGTTTTTGGTTTTAAAGGTTCAATATTTGGTTTATTGTCCCTTTTAATAATCGCAATTGGAAAGTAGATGGACTAAGTTACCAACCGGTTGCGTTGGTTTTTATGTTAGCGAACATATTGTCGGAAAGTTGATTCGGATCACAGATCGCGAGTGAAATGGGTAAAGATTGCAAATCTTCACCAGGTGCTTTGAATCAGGGGGATGCAAATCAACGGGAGCGAGAGTTGCTTTGTCCGAAAAATGCCGATGATATTATGAGCCAATCAGCCGGAGAAGTTTATCTTTGTGTTTCGCAAAAAAAAATAGTCAGTACAATGAAAGAGCGTCCGCTAATTTTTATTACCAACGACGATGGCATTCAGGCCAAAGGATTAAAGGAACTTGCTGAAGTGATGCGCCTGTTTGGCGATGTGGTGGTGGTGGCGCCCGAAATGGCCATGTCGGGCATGTCGAACGCCATTTCGGTGGATAAGCCGTTGCGTGCCGCAAAAGTCGAAGAGGAAGATGGCTACGTAGCCTACAAATGCAGCGGTACGCCGGTGGATTGTGTGAAACTGGGCTTCAATCATTTGGTTGACCGCCTGCCCGACTTTGTAATCTCGGGCATCAACCACGGCGCCAATTCGTCCATCAGTGTGGTGTATTCCGGCACCATGGGTGCGGCCATTGAAGGTTGCTTGCATGGCGTGCCGTCCATCGGATTTTCGCTGTGCGATTATTCGCCCGATGCCGATTTTTCGAAAGCGAAAATGTGGGTGGCCCGCGTATTTCAGTCGGTGGTCGAACAAGGCCTGCCGCCCTTCGTTTGTTTAAATGTTAATATTCCGAAGGGAAGTATTGAAGGCATACAGGTTTGCCGCCAAACAGCGGGCAAGTGGGTGGAGGAGCTGGAAAAGCGCACCGATCCGCATCAGCGCGAATACTATTGGCTGGCTGGCTATTTCAAGAATTTTGAGCCCGACAAGGAGGGAACCGATATGCATGCGTTGGACAACCAGTTTGTTTCGGTGGTTCCGGTCAATGTGGATATGACTTGCCAGGAAACTTTTGAACAAATGAAAACCTGGAAATTTTAGTATGCGCAGGTCAAAAAGAAATATCAACAAAATGAGGTTTGGCTTTTTGCCGGGCTTGCTTTTGCCATTGGTCATGTTTTTGGCCATGTATCTGGCACGTTACAACGAAGTTGGTTTTTGGGAGTACGTGCAAAACCTGTGGCGCTTTTTTATGCTGATCAAGTTGCTTACCCTTTGTGTGTTGCCCAACTTGCTGCTGTTTCTTTATTTTATTCGTATGAAATACGACCTGGCAGCGCGTGGCGTGTTGATGGCGACTTTTCTGTACGCTTTTTTTGTGGTCATTTCCAAAGTGCTTTAATTCATGAAGTATTATTTTATAGCGGGTGAAGCTTCGGGCGATTTGCATGCCTCCAACCTGATTGCGGAAATTGTAAGGCAGGACAAAGGCGCTGAGCTTCGGGGTTTTGGCGGCGAACGGATGGAGAAGGCAGGCATGCAGCTCACCCGGCATTACCGCGAAATGGCCTTTATGGGCTTCTTGCCGGTTTTGATGAACCTGAAGAAGATTAAGCAGAACTTTAAAACCTGCGAAGAAGACTTGCTGGATTTTCAACCCGACGTGTTGGTATTGGTGGATTATCCGGGCTTTAACCTGCGCATGGCTGAGTTTGCCAAAAAGCATGGCATCCGGGTGTTCTATTATATTTCGCCCAAAATATGGATTTGGAAGAAGCACCGCATTAAAAAGATTAAAGCGTTTGTCGACGAGATGTTTACCATTCTTCCTTTTGAAACGGAATTTTATAAGGAGTTGGATTATGAGGTGAACTATGTGGGTAATCCGGTTTTGGATGAGGTGATGAGTAAGCCGCCCAAAGTCGACTTTCAATCATTCGTGAAGGAGAATCACTTGCCCGATCAGCCCATCATCGCTTTGTTGCCAGGTAGCCGTTTGCAGGAAATCAAGTCTTTGCTGCCACCCATGCTCGAAGCGGCTGCTGCTTTCTCCAATTATCAGGCGGTGGTCACCGCCGCTCCCAATATCGATCAATCGGTTTACGAAAGGCTGCTGGCTGATTATCCGGCGGCCAGGCTGCTGCACAACAAAAGCTACGAAGTGATGCAACAAGCCGAAGTGGCCGTGCTGGCCTCGGGCACCGTGAGTTTGGAAGCCGGCATTTTGCGTTGTCCGCAAATAGTTTGCTACCGGATGGATGGTGGTGCCTTGTTTTACTGGCTGGGCAAGCATTTTGTGAAAATCGTCTGGGTGTCGCTGGTGAACCTGATTTTGAGACGGACGGCCGTAAAAGAATTGCTGCAGCACAATTGTACGGTCAAAAATATCCGTCAGGAATTGAGCCTGATTTTGAATGATGCGACTTACAAAAAACAAATCAGGGAAAGTTACGACGAGTTGCGCCAGCAGTTGGGCGAACCCGGCGCATCGGCCCGCGCGGCTTCCGCGATGATTGAGAAATTGGGTGGAAAGAACTGATCTTGCATGATTTCTTTCGGTTGTTGAAATGGCTATAAGAGGCCATTTAAATCTTGTCGTCCAATAATGGCCATTATTTCAACGGTATCATTCTCTATTCTGTAATAGATGCTGTCAACGCCACAAACGCATCGTCGATATCCTTCTTTTATATAGTCGACTAATTCAAACGAGAATGGTTGTTGAGCAATCATGTCAAAGTAGTCAAAAAACGTATTAAAGTATTTGTCTGCTTGGGCCATTCCAAACGTTTCAACTCCGTAACGATGAATTCGCATCAAGTCATCCCTGGCCTCATTGCTCAATCTGTACTTAGCCATTAATCGAGGACTTTGATTGTTTTAAAATTTGCTCTTTGGTTTCATTCGTAAATCCACCAGCTTCAGATCGATTCAGTTTTGCTCGAATCCAATCGACCTGGGCCTGTTGTTTCCGAGCCTGTCTGATCAGGTCATTCACAAGTTCACTTTTGCTGGAATACTCCTCACTGTCAACTTGTGCTTTTAACCATTCTTCATTTGGTTTTGTAAATGAGATACTTTGTCTTGCCATAACTTTTCGGTTTGGTGTAAAAATACATCGATATTGAATCATGTGCAATTTTTTCGTCCGTATTGTTATGGACATCGGTAGATTACAACTATCGTTGATCATTCCGGAGAGGAGTCCTTTATCGGCGAATGTGCCAGCTCCAACTGAAAGTCGCGGGGAAGAAGCAGGTGTCATCAGTGTGTCCGCGATGAAATTGTTCCACAAGACCTGATTGGCCCATCAGTTTGAAAATTAGTCTGGGCAAGTTTCGCGCAAAGGGTTCTTTTTCTATCTTCGTTTCATCAAAAAGCGAAAGCAAACATGTATAGTTTATTTCGAAAAGAAATCACCACCTTTTTTGGTTCCCTCACAGGCTATTTGGTTGCCTTTGTTTTTTTAATTGCCAATGGCTTGTTCCTGTGGGTTTTCCCCGGCAATTACAACATCCTTGACAATGGCTATGCCGCGCTGGACAGTTACTTTTCGCTGGCGCCCTGGGTTTTTTTGTTCCTCGTCCCGGCGCTCACCATGCGCTTGTTTGCCGAGGAAAAGCGATCAGGTACGCTGGAGATTTTAGTCACCCGACCACTGTCGAACTTTCAGCTGGTTTGCGCCAAATATTTGGCCGGACTGGTGTTGGTGCTGTTGTGTTTGCTTCCTACCTTGGTTTATTTCTATTCTGTTTACAGCTTGGGGAGCCCGGTTGGCAACTGGGATTCGGGTGCTGCCTGGGGCTCGTTTATTGGCTTGTTTTGCCTGGCTGCGGCTTACGTGTCCATCGGCTTGCTGGCTTCGGCCATCACCGACAACCCCGTGCTGGCTTTTGTGGCGGCCCTGTTCTTTTCCTTTTTGGCTTACCTGGGATTTGAGTTTGCGGCTTCGTTAAACTGGTCGCCTGCTTTCTCCGCTCTGCTCATCCGGCTGGGAATCAACGAACATTATTTATCCATAAGCCGGGGAGTGGTCGATTCGCGCGATTTGATTTATTTTTTAGCCATCAGCTTCTTCTTTTTGGTGCTGACCAGTATTTTTCTGCAACAGCAACAAAAGCTATGGAAGCAGCAGCTCAAAAAGCTGGGCATGCTGGTTTGCGGCTTAGTATTACTGAGCTTTTTGTCGGACGCCTGGTTTTTTCGCATCGACCTCACCGCGGAAAAGCGATACAGCCTTTCGCCTATTTCGAAGCAGCTGATTCAACAATTGGATGCGCCAATCAAAGTCGATGTTTTTCTGGAGGGGGAATTGCCGCCGGGATTTCGAAAGTTGCAGCAGGCTTTGGTCGAAAAAATACAGGACATCAACGCGTATGCGGATTACCGGATTCATTACGAATTGATTGATCCCTATAAAATCGTGAGCAACTCGGACGAGCAAAACCAGTTGTTCGATCGGCTGGTTTCGCTGGGCTTAAAACCCACCGATTTGCGATTGCAGCGCGACGAAGGAACCGTCACAAAACTAATTCTTCCGGGAGCGGTCATCAAATACAAAGATTACGATTTGGGGATCAATCTGCTGAAAAATAACCCATCGGTT
The DNA here is from genome assembly GCF_001270965.1 of Sunxiuqinia dokdonensis. Classification (GTDB taxonomy): domain Bacteria; phylum Bacteroidota; class Bacteroidia; order Bacteroidales; family Prolixibacteraceae; genus Sunxiuqinia; species Sunxiuqinia dokdonensis. Next base: position 16,937 of record NZ_LGIA01000142.1, read on the forward strand.
ACTGCTGAAAACAACCTGAACCACTCGGTTGAAACGCTGGAGTTTGAGTTGATGCGCGCCCTGAAAGTCCTGCTCGACGATTCGAGGCCAACGGTCGCTTTTCTGGGTGGGCATGGCGAATTGGGTGAACCTGAAACCCGGGATATTCGCGCCGGTTTGTCCGAAAATTTTGAAGTGACCGATGTGTATGCCCGGGAACTGAATCAAAACGGTGCGCAGCCCGATGCTTTGGTGATTGCTGATCCTTCCCGGCCTTTTTCGGAGCAAGACAAATTTTATATTGACCAATACCTGATGCGGGGCGGCAACTTGCTTTGGCTGGTTGATCCGGTGCAAGTCAGCCTGGACAGCCTAAGCCGGGGCGAAACCACCATTGCTTTTCCGCGCGATTTGAATTTGAATGATCAGCTATTCCGATACGGCGTTCGCATCAACAGCACACTGATTCAGGATGTGGAATGTTTGATGATTCCGGTGAATACCGCGCCGGTGGGCAGTCCGCCAAAATATACACCGGCTCCCTGGTACTATTCGCCCTTGCTGCGTCCGGCCGAGAACCATGTATTGAGTCGCCATCTGAATGCTGTGAAAGGAGAATTTGCGAGCACAATTGATACGGTAGGCAGCAATCCGGCCATTCATAAATCAGTTATTCTGCATACTTCCAATTACTCGCGCAGTATTCAAACGCCTTTGGAGGTGAGCTTGCAAAGCATCGACCAGCCGCCGGCCCGCAGCCTGTTTAATGAGCAGGCGCTGATGATTGGTGTTTTACTCGAAGGCCAGTTTTCTTCTGTCTTTCAAAACCGGATGCTGGACGATTTCAACACGAACGAGCTTGAAGTATTGAGCCAGTCGCAGCCTGCAAAGATGATTGTTTTGGCTGATGGAAGCCTGATTGCTAATCAGGTTTCGCGGCGCGAGGGGCAAACCCAGATTTTGCCGCTGGGCTACGATCGTTACTCGCAACAAACCTTTGGCAACAAGGAATTTTTGCTGAATGCCCTCACATACTTATGCGACGGATCCGGAATCATGTCGCTCCGTTCGCAGGCCTTTCAAGTCCGGCTGCTCGATAAGGTTCAAATCCGCGAGCAGCGCTTGTTTTGGCAGTTGTTGAATGTGGTGGCTCCGCTGTTGTTCATTTCCTTGTTGGGCTTGATATTCAACTGGATCCGAATCCGGAAGTATGGCCGTTAATTTCTTTGTATAAAATGTGAAGGCAAAGGATAGGTTAGAAAAAGCAAAGTTTGTATATTCGTAACATTGTGCTAAAAAATCGATCCGCAAAAGCACACGAGAAAGATCAAAAAAAAATAAAATAGACCTATGAAATTTGTTGTTTCCAGTACCGAGTTGCTGAGTCATCTGAATGCCATCAGTAAGGTGATTAGTTCGAAAAATACATTGCCCATCTTGGATAACTATTTATTTCAGCTGGAAGATAATCGGTTAACGATTACGGCTTCGGATTTAGAGTCAACGCTCATTACCAGTCTCGATTTGGATAATACGGAAGGTAATGGAGATGTTGCTGTTCCGGCAAAACTGCTCAATGATACCTTGAAAGAGTTTCCGGAGCAACCGCTGACCTTCCAGATTAATGGCGAAACATCGGCCATTGACATCTATTCAGAGAATGGTAAGTTTAGCATTGTTGGACAAAATGGCGAAGATTTTCCGGCATTGCCCGAGCTGAAAGAAGAAGCGGCGGCTACCATCGAGGTCAACCACGATGTTTTGCAAAACGGGATTGCGAAAACCCTGTTTGCAACGGCCGATGATGAACTGCGCCCGGTGATGAATGGAATTTTCGTCGAGCTGGGAGCTGAAGATCTGACTTTCGTCGCTTCCGACGCCCACAAGTTGGTTCGTTACCGGCGGAGCGATGCCAAAGCTGAGATTGAATCTTCATTCATTCTACCAAAAAAACCGGCTGCCTTGTTGAAAAACTTGTTGCCGAAGGAAGAGTTTGACGTGAAGCTTCAGTTTGATGACAAGAACGCCTTTTTTACACTCAGCAATTACAAACTGATTTGCCGTCTGGTTGAGGGAAATTACCCGAGCTACAACTCGGTTATTCCAAGTAACAACTCCAACAAAATGACGGTTGACCGTCTTGAATTGTACAACACCATCAAGCGGGTGTCGGTATTTGCCAACCAAGCCAGCAATTTGGTCAAGCTGCATATCGATGATAACCAGTTGGTAGTTTCGGCTCAGGATGTCGATTTCTCCATTTCGGCGGTTGAACGCTTGAAGTGCCAGTATGAAGGTGATGAGATTGAAATTGGTTTTAAATCCACTTTCCTGCTCGAAATTCTGGCCAACTTATCCACTTCCGATGTTCGGGTCGAACTGTCGGATCCAACACGGGCCGGTCTTTTGCTTCCGGCTGAAAAAGATTTTGATGAAGAAGACGTGTTAATGTTGTTAATGCCCATGATGATTAATGCGTAAATTGTAACTGAATAAATTGCTGAAAACCTAACAAGATCTGTTTTGTTAGGTTTTTTTGTTTTCAGCATTCCAAAAAATAAAAAGATGAACTTGAATTTGAGAAATCCGCTTGTTTTCCTCGATCTTGAAACCACCGGAATTAATATTGTCACCGATCGTATTGTTGAAATAGCCCTGCTGAAGATTCACCCTGACGGGAGAGAGGAAGAGAAGGATCTCCGGATTAATCCCGAAATGCCAATCCCGGAGCATGTCAGCTTAATTCATGGAATTTACGATGAAGATGTGAAAGATGCCCCAACATTTAAAGAGGTCGCCAAAACACTGGCTAACTTTTTGGAAGGCGCTGATTTGGCAGGCTTCAATTCGAATCGATTCGATATTCCTTTGCTGGCCGAAGAGTTTCTGCGGGTTGGGGTCGATATTGATTTCAAAAAGCGCAAGTTTGTCGATGTACAGGCGATTTTTCATAAGATGGAAAAGCGGACCCTCGCGGCTGCCTACAAGTTTTATTGCCAGCAGGAACTGGTGGATGCGCACAGCGCCATGGCCGATACCAAAGCCACCTACGATGTGCTGAAAGCCCAGTTGGATGTTTATAAAGAAGCCGAATATGAAGACAACAAAGGTGTAAAAACGACGCCGATAAAAAATGATGTGAACGCCTTGAGTGAGTTTTCATCGTACGACCGCAACGTAGATTTTGTTGGGCGGATTGTTTATGATGAAAATGGGGTTGAAGTCTTCAATTTTGGTAAGAACAAAGGGGTGCCGGTTGAAAAAGTACTGCGCGAGCAGCCCGGCTATTTTGGCTGGATAATCAACAGCGAGTTTCCCCTGTACACCAAAAAAGTATTGACGGCTATTAAGCTGCGGATGAAGGAATAAAGCGGTCTAGAGTGGCGAGTTACGAGTAGAATGTCAACAATACTCGAGACTCACCGCCCATAACGCATTGGTCATTAGTCATTGATAGTCATTCGATAGTCATTAATCGTGATAGCTGAATACTGGATGTCAACAACTCGTGACATTGGTTGGACAACTTGGAATTTGTCCGCTAGCTGGCGGATGAAACTTGGAACTCAAATTAGTTATGGGATAATTGGTCATTAGGTGCGGACAACTTTAAACTCGAAACACGAAACTAAATGGTATGAAAATCATTTGTATTGGACGAAATTACAGCGAGCATGTTCGCGAGCTGAACAATGAGATGCCGGGCGAACCGGTCATTTTTATGAAGCCGGATTCAGCCTTACTGCGCAACAACGATGCTTTTTACATCCCCGATTTTAGTCAGGATGTGCATTACGAATGCGAGTTGATTGTGCGCATCAACCGGCTCGGGAAAAATATTGAGGCACGCTTTGCCAATCGCTACTACGACGAAATTGGCCTGGGCATTGACTTTACGGCCCGCGACCTGCAGAATAAATTGAAGGAAAAAGGTTTGCCGTGGGAGAAAGCCAAAGCCTTTGACCGATCGGCGGTTATATCTTCGGAATTTATTGCGAAAGCGGAATTGCCGGAATTGAATTCCATCAAATTTCAACTGAAGAAAAACGGGCAGCTGGTGCAAAACGGAGATTCGGCTTACATGCTTTTCCCCATTGATGAGCTGATCAGCCAGGTGTCGAAGTATTTTACGCTGAAAATAGGGGACCTGATTTATACCGGAACGCCAGCTGGTGTGGGACCGGTAGCCATTGGCGACCGGCTGGAAGGCTTTTTGGAAGGGCGAAAGATGTTCGACTTCGAAGTAAAATGACATTTTGAAATTCCAAGTTCCATCCGCCAGCTGGCGGACAAATTCCAAAACGGCAGAGGCTTGTGTGCTGACCCCTCTTGAGATAGCGGCTTTGCGCGAAAAAAAAAATTCCAGATTCCAAGCGACCGAATGGAGTCCCGGCGCAGTCGGGATTTCAAGAACGGCAGGCGGATGGTGAGATTGGGCTTTCTGGTCAATTTCTCAATAGCGTCTTTGGGCGAAGAAAGTTTCAAATTTTGACCGTCCGCTTGATCATCTTCAGTCCTGTCAAATTTTGTCCGTGCCGGTTATTGGGTTTTTCACGGTGTTAAATTTAATTTCATCCAGTTAAGTTTGTGTCTTCCCTGTTAAGTTTTTAACCGCCCTGTTGGGTTTCCAGCCGTACTGTTAATATTTTTGCTTCCCTGTTGCAATTTTCCCCGTCCTGTTCATATTTTTTTTCGCCCTGTTAAGTTTGGTGCCGTCCTGTTGAACAGGGCGACAGATTTTTTTAACAGGGAAGCTCCAAAGCCAACAGGACGAACTCAAAATTCAGCAGGGAAGCATTTTTTTTTACCGGGAGCTCCGCGAACTAACAGGACGGATTACTCTTTAACAGGGCCAGTTTCAAATTTAAAAGGGAAGACTTTTTTCAAACAAGGCGAGTATTTTTCAAACAGGAGCCGGGCTGCCGCAAAAGGAGACTGTGTCAGGATAGTTGATTGGTTGGGAACGCGACGAAGATCAGCAAAGCGTGTGGGGGAATAGCGAAGTAAAAAAAAGGCTGCCCTTTTTGGACAGCCTTTTGCCTATCGTTTTTTACTCTTGCCACGGAACCCGCGTCGAACGGTAGTAGTTGATTCCCCAGCTGTCGTAGATGTTGCCGTGCGAGGACAGACGCAGTTTGTAATCGTCCCAGTTACGTCCATTGGCGGGAGACCAGCCTATTTCGGCGTAACCTGCCAATCGAGGGAATACCAGGTATTCCATATCCGAGCGGTTGGTCACGGTTTCGGTCCACAGGGGCGCTTCAATGCCCAGAATGTTCTCGCGCCCAATACTCTCGTTGTAGGTCGCCGGATCCCAGTTGTAGCCGGTGTCCACTTCAATATAACCAGCCCAGTGCAAGCCCAGTGGCGAAATGGAGTCGTACTGCATGTCGAGGTAAGCTTTGGCCGCCGGCGACATGATGACCTTCACGCCCTGATCAACGGCATTTTTGGCATTTTCGGCACTTGCCCAATATTGTGCAATGCTGCGCTGGTCCAGCTTGGCCAAGGTCACCTCGTCCCAGCCAATCATCGTTTTTTCGTAGGAGTAAACAATGTCCTGCACCCGTTCAATAAACGGAATGTAATCTTCCAGCTTGGTGACGTGCGATTCGTCGCCACCAATGTGGATGTAAGGGCCAGGCGTGATCTCGGCCAGCTCGCGAATCACATCGTCCACAAATTGGTAGGTGATTTCCTTGTCGGTGCACAAGGTGCTGAACCCAACTTCAGTTCCGGTATAAAGCTCGGGTGCCTTGCCGTCGCAGTTGAGCTCCGGGTACGAAGCCAGCGCGGCGTTGGTGTGGCCGGGCATATCAATTTCGGGGACAATGGTAATGAAACGTTCCGCCGCGTAATTCACCAGTTCGGTGTATTGTTCCTGGGTGAAAAAGCCGCCTTCGCCGCCACCCACTTCCGTGCTTCCGCCAATTTCGGTCAGCTTGGGCCACGATTTGATTTCTATACGCCAACCCTGGTCGTCGGACAAATGCAGGTGCATGACGTTGAACTTGTAGTAGGCCATCAGGTCGAGGTAATGTTTCACATCATCAACGCCCAAAAAGTGACGCGCGACATCGAGCATGGTTCCGCGGTATTCGTATTCCGGAAAATCGCGGATGGTACCCGTCGGAATCGTCCAGTCCATTTCCTGGACCGTCTTGTTTTCGATGGCAGCCGGTAAAAGTTGCCGGATGGTTTGTATGCCGCGGAAGATCCCGGCCGGCTGGTTGGCCCGTACAGTCAGCAGTTTTTTATCAATCAGCAGTTCGTAACCTTCGTCGCCCAGTTCCGGATCATGCCCCAGGGTGAGGAAAATCCCGCTGGTGGGCGCTTCGTCTGCGGTTTGAACGGCCAGTTCGAAGCCCGTCGCGGGGTTCAGTTTTTCGCTTAAATAAGCGGCTGTTGAACTCAGCTCGTCGCGATTGACAAAAATACCGGTTTCATCGTTTAGTTGAAACGAATTTCCGGTTGCCGTTACCAAAACAGGCTTGGGAATGACGGTGTTCTGAGTTAAATCAGTTGGTTCTTTGGGCGCACAGGAGAATAGCGCGGCCGCCATGGTCAATAAAATGAAAGCTTGTTTGTTCATGTTTAAAAATTTCATTGAATAGCTTAGAAATATTTTCAGACTAAGGTAAAGAAAACATTTCGATTGAAACAAAGGGTTTTGCCGGGTATTGGCAGTTTAGCTGTCTTTGTCATTGTTGAAGTAGCGGCTAATGGTGACTTCGGGGTGCAGCTGCTTGATTTTGCCGCAAAGGAAGGCGGCAAATTGCCGGGCAAAGTAAGGGCCAAGCATGGCGCCTTTCGAGCCGAGTCCGTTGAAAATTCCCACTTGTGGATGCTCTGGATGCAGTCCGATAACCGGGCGCCGATCGTGTGTGGTGGGGCGGATGCCGGCTTGCTGATCCACCACTTGGTATTGGTCGGTGAAAACAGCAGCGAGCTTTTCCTGTAGCTCCTGCCGGGCCTGGCTGGTGGTTTCAAGCGAATGATCGTCCCAATCGTAGGTGGCGCCCAGCCGGTAAAGCTGTTGACCCTCGGGCATCAGGAACATGGCTTTGTTTAGAATGAAGTTGCTGTCGTAATTTTCGGTTTTAATTCGAAGCACTTCGCCTTTGGTATGCCGGAAACGAAGCCGCTCAAAAAATGGATTTTCGGAAACGGCATGCCCTTCGCAAAACAAAACTTTTTCGGCACAAATATCCTGATAGCATACCTGGGTTTTGTTCAGTTTCAAGGTTTCAAAATTGAATTTTTCAAACCGAATGAGTTGTTTTTCTTTTAAATGGGGCCTCGTTTTTTCAACCAGTTGTTTCAAATCGATCCGGCCACTTTGCGCGACTATCCCCATTCCGAAATCAGCTTCAATAAAAGGGTGTTTCTGTTTGTCCGGCTTCGCTTCCAGATAAGTTTGCAAATCGTTTTCTGCCCATTTCTTCTGCCAAAACTCCACTTCGCCTTTCCCAAAAATCTTTTTGATCTGCAAAGGATAAAACAACTTCACCCCGAAGCGTTTTTCCAGTTCGGCATAGGTTTCCAACAATTGGGGATACAACTCATCGATGAGCCAGCTTTTGGTGAGCCGCCGGAAAACTACCGGATTTACCACGCCCGCAGCTACCTCCGAGGCTTTTATTTGCTTGGGATCGTCGAGCACAAAACAGCTTTTGCCGGCTTTCTGCAATTCATGAACCAACAAACTGCCCGCGAGCCCCTGTCCGATGATGAGGTAATCAACTTTCATAGGAAACTAAGACAGCGAAATTTCGGAAATGTTCAGCCGCTAAAACTCGATTTCAACCAGCACTGGCAAATGGTCTGATGGGTAGCGTTTTTCGTACGAATCGGTGAGCACGCCATACTTTTGCACATTGAGTTTGCCTTTGACGAAGATGTAATCAATCCGGTTTTTCAGTTCGCTGTTGAAGTTGAATCCATTATAGGTCCCCTCCGGACCATAGGGAACTTGTGCCGACACTTTTTTACTGTCGAAAAACTGGTTCTCAATGCGTTCAATAGGTTTTGATTCGGGGGTTAAGTTGAAGTCTCCCATCAAAACAACGGGGTCGCCCTTGCTGTTTAGCGAATCAATTTTTTGGAGAATCAGCCGGGCCGAATTGATGCGGGCTTCCTCGCCCACATGGTCAAAGTGCGTATTGAATACCCAAAAGTTTTTGCGTTTATCGTAGTCTTCAAACAGCGCATAAGTACAGATTCGTTTGCAAGCGGCGTCCCAGCCCATGCTTGGTTTTTCAGGGGTTTCCGACAGCCAGAACCAACCGTGGTTTTTGAGCTGGTATTTACGGCTGTCGTAAAATATGGGCGAATATTCGCCGCCGGCTTTGCCATCTTCCCGGCCCACGCCAATCTGGTCAAAACCGGGCATTTGTAGGGAGATGTCGGTCAGTTGATCGTAAAGAACTTCCTGCATGCCAATGATGTCGGCTTCGTGAAAGCGCAGCAAATCAGTGACCAGGTGTTTCCGGTTTGGCCAGGCATTTTCTCCGTCATCCGGGGTGTTGAGGCGGATATTATAGGTGACAACTTTTGCGGTTTGTGAAAAAGTGGTGCTTGTGGCTGTGGCTAAAAGGATCATAACTAAAAGGCTGGTGATTTTCATGGAAGGTTGATTTAGTTTTGACAATGGTTAAATACAGGATAGTCACAATCGTGGTCGCCCGGAATGACCGTGTGCATTTGGTTTTTGGATTGATGGAGGACAAACTCATAACAAAAAACCATGATTTCTTCAAACTGGTAGCTCATGGGCGATCCGGCAATACTATGATTACCTCCACAGAAAGTGTATAGCCAATACGGCTGGTCAAGTTGGTGCAAGCGGTCGGCAATGGTTTTTCCGCCGTGTAGAACCAAATAGCCGACTTTGTTCTCATTGCAGTAATGGTGCGGTGCGGTGGCATAAGGCACCAGGTTGTCGCAGGTACCATGAAAAAGCAGGGAAGGAACGGCCGATTCCTCGTAAATTATTGTGGTGTCGGGAATGGCGCCAGCCATGGAAATAACGCCTGCATAAGACACCGGTCCGCCTTCCAAATCATAGCAATAGGGTGGTTGGTAAGCGGTATTTAGTACGGCCTCAGCTCCCGCACTACTTCCTGAAAGGATAATCTGATAAGGATCAACTCCGAATTGCACGCGGTTCTGAATCAAAAAATAGGTCGCATCCTGAATGTCTTCCACCGCAGCAGCAAAAGTTGCCAGTTTCTCTTCGGCAGGGCAGTCACAGCCAAAAGCGGTTTCGGTTCCTTTTCGGGTTAAGCGGTAGCTCATGGAGACGGCAACATAACCGCGGCGGGCAATTTTTTTACAAAAATCAATGGTGCCCTTGTCATCGCGGGTGCCGCCCGAAAAACCACCTCCATGCACGTAAAGCATTACCGGTCGGTTTTCTTCGGCATCAAAAACAGGCGTGTAAATATCCAGATCCAGGGTTTGTCCGTCTTTTTTAGTGTAGGTGAAGGTTTCTGTTTTTACGGAGTCCGTAATTTCTTCCAGATAACGCTCCTGGGCGACACTTGTCGATATCGAAAGAATAAGGAGCAAAAAAGAAAAAATTGAAAATTTCATGTTATTCACGATGTTGGTTGATGACTATTTAGGTACAAGGACACTGCTAAATTAGGGAAAATTATTGCCTTCACAATAACAGACAGTTTAGTGGAGGTAAACCCTTATCTTTTGAATAATTTTCCGCATAATGGCTAAACTGCCATTTTCTCCGCACAGCAGTGATTATTTTATCGCAATAAGCTGAATAGAAAATTTCAGCGGACCAGGATGGGGAGGGAATAAGATCAGAATAATATTTTAGCGTGCATTTTCAACTATCTAATCGTGTCTTTGTTTGCATGAATAAAAGTTGAGAAAACGACTTTTCACGGAAATTAAAATATAGAAATGATATGAATTGGGATTACTATTTGAATTTTTTTGCTGCCATGTTGGCCATCGTAAACCCAATTGGAATTTGGCCGGTATGGAGCGACCTGACTAATGATGCCGTTAGCTCAATCAGGCACCGGATAGCGTTTTTTCTGATCTTGTCTGCGGTGATGATTCTGTCTGTTTTTCTGGTTTCCGGCAAATTTTTGCTTCAGTTTTTTTCGATCAATTTGCAGGTTTTTAAGATCGCCGGAGGAATCTTGTTGTTGTACACTGGCATTGCGATGGTGCAAGGATCGGCTTCGCAGTTGACCGACCGGGATGAGGATGGAGAGACAAATATGTCAATTGCCAAACAACGATTCAAAAAGGTTTTTGTTCCTTTGGGTATTCCTGCACTTGCCGGCCCTGGCTCAATTACAACGGTGGTTTTATTCGGCACAAAAGCATCATCTGCTATTGATTATGTCGTTTTGGTTGGCGTTATTGTCGTAACCTTCTCCGTTTTGTTTTTTGTGTTTTTAGCGTCACCGCTTTTAGAGAAGAAGGTTGATAGTATCGTTTTTACTGTGTTCACCCGGGTTTTCGGAATTATTGTAACAGCCATCGCCATTCAGTTTATGGTTGAAGGATTAGGAGAAATTTTTCCAAACTGGCTGGAAGGCGGATCGGTGCTAAAAGAAGCCAGGGACGTTTCTTTTATTACCGGATTTATTTGGTAGCGCGGTTGGCTCAGTTCCGCATTAAAATGAATTTGAATGACACAGAATAATCAAAAAGGACAAGTGAAACAAAGTAGGTGGCCGCTCTACATAAGTCTGGGGTCATTGCTTTCGCTTGCTTTGCTTTATTTCGCTGTTCCTGATGTAAACGACTTTTTTAAGGAGGCTTTTGAAACGCTGACCAGCGATAATAATCAGCGAATTTCAAATTGGGTTGATCAACTCGGATTTTGGGGTCCAATTTTTATCATATTAACGATGGTGCTCCAGATGTTTCTGCTGATCATTCCATCTCCTTTGCTCATGGTTGTTTCAGTGTTGGCGTACGGTCCTTATTGGGGAACTTTAATCTCCGTGTCTGCGGTAGCCGTTGCTTCCAGTATTGGCTACTTTGTTGGCCGCTATTTGGGGGAAGTTGCAATTGCTCGTCTATTGGGAGGCGACAAAGAAAAACAATTGGAATTCTATGTTGAAAAGTACGGAGTATGGGCTGTGATCATCACCCGTTTGGCTCCTTTCCTGTCAAACGATGCCATTAGTTTTGTAGGTGGAATTCTACGCATGGGATACTGGCGGTTCATCGGCGCCACCTTAGTGGGAATCTTTCCTTTGGCTGTTTTGGTTGGCTATTTTGGGGAGAACAACGATCGATTGAAAGCGGGCTTAATCTGGGTTTCGGCTTTGAGTTTGATCTTATTCGTTAGCTACATCATATACAACAACAAAAAGAATCCGTACAAGTCGAAATCGAAAAAAAATCGTTCTTAACGTTCGTTTTTATAAACTTCCAACGCAGCTGGAAATGGTTGTAATGCCCGTTCAAAAATACCCAAAGAATAAGCGATGGTCAGGCCGTAGTTGGTGATGGGAACGCCGGCCTGCCGGGCTTTCAGAATACGCGACAGCATTTCGCGGCGGTTCCACATGCAGGCACCACAATGAATAATCAGCTTGTACTGGCTAATATCGGCTGGGAAGTCGCGGCCGCGTGCGTGTTCAATATCCAGTTGTCCGCCAACATACTTGTTGAGCCAGTTGGGGATTTTTACGGTGCCAATATCTTCCTCAATGGGATGATGCGAGCAAGCTTCGGCAATCAACACGCGGTCGCCCGCTTTAAGCTGGTCGATGGCCATGGCGCCACGTACCATTTCTGTGAGGTCGCCCTGAAAGCGTGCAAATAAGACGGAAAAACCGGTGAGCGGAATTTCCGGGGGAGTCACTGCGGCTACCTGTGCAAAGGCTTGGCTGTCGGTGACTACCAACTTGGGTGCCTGATTCATTTGGGCGAGGGCTTTGGGCAGCTGCTGGTCTTTGACCACCATGCAAAAAGAGTCGCCATCCAGCAAATCGCGAATGGCTTGTACCTGCGGCAAAATCAGCCGGCCTTTGGGGGCCTCCTTGTCGATCGGAACCACCAAGATGGCGGCTTCGCCCGGGCCAACCAAATCCGCGACAATGGCCGGCCGGTTGATGTAGTCGTCGGGTGCAGTTTTCAGAATGGTCTCGCGCAATGCATCAATGCCTGCTCCGGTGCTGACCGAAGTTTCAACGACGGGCAACTTTTCGCCGTTCAAACTATTGAGCATACACGAACGGCCCGGATACAAGTCTGTTTTGTTGAAAACCACAATCACCGGAATCTCGCGGTCTTTTAGTTCCTGTAAGGTTTTTTCTTCAAACTCGCCCCAATCCTGGCTGTTCGAGACGATGATTCCCAGATCGGTCCGGTCGAAAACAGCTTTGGTCTTTTGAACCCGCTTTTCACCCAGAGCACCCACGTCGTCAATTCCGGCGGTATCGATAAATAGCACCGGGCCAAGTGGAAGCAGCTCCATGGGTTTTTCAACCGGGTCGGTGGTGGTTCCCGCAATTTCGGATACAATGGATACCTCCTGTTCCGTAATCGCGTTGAGCAGGGAAGATTTGCCAACATTGCGGCGGCCAAAAAGGCCAATATGCAAGCGAAAGGATTTGGGCGATTTCATGCGATTCAATTTGGCCTGAAAATTACAAATGATCCGTTTTTAATGCAACGTTTTGTCAAAATATGAGCTTGCAGAGCCGATGATTTGATATTTAGGAAATGAATGGTATCAAGCAATTTCTCTGTAAGAATTTGAACCGATTGCCTGGCGGGGCAAGAATCCTAAAATAGAGCAAAAAAAAGCCGGCTATTAACCGGCTTTTTGAGTGATATCAATTTGAAATTACTTTTTGTCTCCGCAAGCTTTTTTCTCGCCGCTACATGATTTTTCGCAATCACCTTTTTTCTCAGCTTTTTTAGCTTTCTTGTCTTTTTCAGCCGTAGCCACTTGTTCTGTTTTTGTTTCTTTTTCAGCAGCAGCCATATTTCCAGCGTAAGTAACTCCAAAAGTGAATACAATTGCTAATACTAAAACCAACTTTTTCATATTTTCCATTTTTTAAGTTTATAACTGGAGCAATTTATTAAGAATAATTCTAAATAGAAACAGCCTTAACATTTATTTAGAATTATTCCAGATAGTTGTTAACTCATATTAAATTAAATGGCATTGGTCGCTCTTGGAGCTTCTCTTTTGTTAGCAAAACACATCTTTTTGCCCTTGCTTTACCCGGTCAACCAGCTTTCGGGCGCGATCGGCCGGCAATCCCTCCATTTCAGCAATTGTTTTTTCAATCAGTTGTATGCCGGTTTTATAGGTTTCGGGCGACGCATAATTGTTGAGGTACTCCATAAAACTGGAGAGTGCGTTTGGACCGCAGTGTGCTTTTATGGCACCGGGTTTGGCCAGGTCCATAAAGTCCTGGCCTGTGCGTCCGAGCCGATAGCAGCCGGTGCAAAACGAGGGGACATAGCCCATCTCCGCCACATCACGGATGACTTCATCCAGCGGGCGGTGGTCGCCCAGGCTAAATTGTCCGGACACCTCATCTTCCACCTCCTCTTCGTAGCCACCGGGGTTGGTCCGGCTGCCTGCCGAAATTTGCGAAACGCCCAGCGCAAAGGTTTCGCTGCGCATTTTGGCAGTTTCGCGTGTCGACATGATGATGCCGGTATAGGGCACGGCCAGGCGCAGGATGGCCACGATCTTGCGAAATTCAAGGTCTGAAACCGGGAAGGGCGGGTGAGAAGCAACGTCGGAACCGGTTGCCGGCTCCATGCGCGGAACACTGATGGTGTGTGGCCCCACGCCAAATACCCGTTCCAGCTCTGCAATATGCTGCATCATGGCGAGCAACTCGAACCGGTGGTCGAACAGGCCAAACAGCACGCCGATACCCACATCATCAATTCCAGCTTCCATGGCCCGGTGCAAGGCGGTAATACGCCAGTCGTAGTCACGCTTTTTGCCCCCAAGGTGCACGTTTTTGTAGGTCTGGTGGTGGTAGGTTTCCTGGAAAAGCTGGTAGGTTCCAATTTTTTCAGCCTTCAGTAATTTAAACTCGTCGGTGGTAAGCGGGGCCACATTCACATTGACCCGACGGATTTCCGCATCGTTGTAGTTGGCCCGGTAAACCGATTGCACGGCATCGAGTACATATTGAAAACCTTGTTTGGGATACGATTCGCCAGCGACCAGCAGCACCCGCTTGTGTCCTTGTTTGATCAGGGCTTCGGTTTCAAGCTCGATTTCAGCCTGGCTTAATGACCGCCGTACGATGGCCTTATTTTTGGCGCGGAAGGCACAATAAGTACATTCGTTGGCACACAGGTTCGATATGTAGAGCGGCGCAAAAAGAACCAGCCTTTTGCCATAGATGGTATCCTTAATATGGTTGGCTGTTTGGAACAGCTCATGCAGTTGCAGTGGATCGCTGATGCCGGTTAACACTGCAACCTCCTGCAGGTTGAGGCCTTTCATTTCGCCTGCTTTGGCTAGCACATCGCGCACCTGATCGTGCGTTGGGTGACTGTGTTTTTGCAGAATGTCGCTGATTTTCTGATCGTTGATA
>NZ_LGIA01000143.1 GCF_001270965.1 Sunxiuqinia dokdonensis
AAGCCGAAGACGGGGAATCCGGACTGGAAATGGCCATTGAAGAGGAGCCAGACCTGATCATTAGCGATGTGATGATGCCTAAAATGAATGGCCTGGAAATGACCAAGCGGCTGAAACTGGATCTAAAAACCTGCCACATTCCCATCATCCTGCTCACGGCGAAAGCCTCGCTGGAGCATAAGCTGGAAGGCTTGGAAGAAGGGGCTGATTCGTACATCATGAAACCATTCAACAGCCAGCATTTACTCATCCGCGTGCGAAAACTGCTGGAGCTTCGCCTGAAAATACGCGAACATTACAAGGACAAGTTGGATTTCAAATCAGACGATGCGCCCTTGAACCGGATCGACCAAAAGTTCCTCAACAGGCTCACCTCGCTGGTTGAGGATAACGAAAGCCAAAACGACCTTTCGGTCGAAGAATTAAGCGATAAGCTGGGCATTTCGCGGGTACACCTGTATCGAAAAATTAAAAAGCTGACGGACATGTCGGTCAGCGAGTTTATCGTGTCGGTGAAACTGAAACGCTCGCTCGAACTGTTGCGGAACAGTGGAAAAACGGTATCCGAAATTGCATACGAGGTTGGCTTTACAAGCCCTTCGTATTTTGCCAAGTGTTTTAAAAATCAGTTCAAATTATCACCTTCAGAATATCGGCAACAACAGTAAAGGGGAGACGGTTAAAACGCAAAGAAAAATTTGCGAGAAGGAGATGGAGAGTATTTGAGACGATGAGCACCCAGCTATTCCAATTCCTTGGAAATTGGGTATTGAATATTCGTTATTGGATATTGAATCTCTCACGCGAAGACACCAAGTCACAAATGAAAGTTGAGAACCAACTTCGCGACTTGGTGTCTTTGCGTTTTTTTCCTCAGCCTGAAACCTACCAGATCCGTTTCAGTTCATGCGCGGTCAGGCTGGTTAGCTCAACAGCGCCGCCGTTTGCAAACAGCTTTAAACTGTTCATGGGCGTGCTTGAAAAATAAATCTCGGTCAATACCCGGTTTCCGTTGTCGACAAAAACCTCAACCGATGCCACATCAATATAAATATGAAACTTGATTTGATCGCCGGCCTCGTACGGTGCCGTTGAAATGCTGGCAAAATTGGATGAAAAATCACTTTTCCCGGCATTGGTGCGATCAACAAACAGTTGTTTTTCTTCAGCAGAATAGCCAATTTTCAACATTTCATCCTGATCATTGCCGAGGCTAATCCCAAATGATTCCGAGTCGCCAGCCTGAAACTCAAATAGCAATTCGGATTGCGAGAGATCCAGTTCACCTAGATCAATCGTATGTATGTCGCTGACCGTTTGTGACGCGATGTTTTTTTCAGATCCCGCCATACGCAATGCATGCAACTCCGACACCGGCTCGGAAGTCAGGGAGGCCATGCCGTTCTCATCTTTCAAACTCAATTTTCGTGGGATGGTCATCGCACTGCGCCATTTTTCAGTCGGCACCACCTGCGCGTAATTCCAGTTGCTCATCCACCCAATAAAAATCCGGCGCCCATCTTCTTTGGGCACATCCGACCAGGTGACCCCGGCATAATTATCGCGGCCATAGTCCACCCACCGGGTTTCCTTGGTATCAGCCACAAACGTGTGCCCATCAAAATCACCCGTAAAGTACTGGTTGGCCGATCCGCCATTCGGACCTCCCGGGTTGATGTTTAACAGCAATACCCATTTGGTCTGATCAGTTCCTTCAACCTGCAGGGGAAATAAATCGGGACACTCCCACACGCCGCCATGCGAACCGGCATCGTGGCCAAACTCGCTTTCAAACTGCCATTCTTTCAAATTTTCCGAAGAGTAAAGATGCACCCGGTCCTGCACCGAAAGCACCATGATCCACTTCTGGGTTTCTTCGTGCCAAATCACGTTGGGATCTCGAAAATCAGCAGCTCCGGGGTTTTCAACTACCGGATTGCCTTCGTATTTGATCCAGCTTCTGCCTTTGTCCAAACTGTAGGCAATTCCTTGGGTTTCATCTTCAAGTTCGCCAGCTTTTTCGATCTCCATATCGTGGTACGTAAAAATGGCAATCAGCGGCGGATTCTCTTCCGAACCAAATCCACTCGTGTTGTTCCAGTCAACCACCGCGCTGCCCGAAAAGATGTAGCCCAAACTATCGGGATACAAGGCAATGGGCTGATGCTCCCAATGAACCAAATCGGTGCTTATGGCGTGTCCCCAGTGCATCGGCCCCCACACAGTGCTGTCCGGGTAATATTGGTAAAAAAGGTGATATTCCCCTTCATAATAAACCATGCCGTTGGGGTCGTTCATCCACCCAAATTCAGGCGAAAAATGAAATTGGGGTCGGTAAGGCTCAGCAAAATTATCCAGTTGCCCGAGCTCAGATTCTTCCGGTTTTGTATTTGTTGTACATGCGAAAATTACGATCGCCAAAATCAGGATAAGTGTTGTCTTCATAATTTACTGTTTTAAAAGTTTATACACGTTTGCGCTACTGCTATGAAAACTTTGTGTAGCAAATACGAATTGGTTTGCCGAAAAAATCCCATTCACATTTATTTTTTCAACTACCGTTATTATAAAGGGCATTGTTTTATTAAAATCCATAGCTAAAAATCAGTTTGATTATCACTACTTTGTATATCCCATAATTTCAAATCTTTAAGAATAATACTTCCTCCGTCTGCAAAAATCTCAATCTCACTGCTGTTTCCATAGTTCGGAAAAGTACGGGTAGTGAAACCGTCCTTCCCGTCAATAAATCCTTCTATTACTGAGCCGTCAATAAAAAGATGAATCTCAACTTCTTTTTCCGGATTCAGTTCATATTCTCCTTTTTCTATACCCCTATCAATCGATTTGTTATTGCTTGATTTGGTCAAATCCACCAAGAGCTCATTCGTTTCCAAGTCGAAGTAGACCTTAGTTTCTTCTCCATTCGCCTCGTTTTTCCCGATAAAAAAACCAAACTTCGAAGCCTTTTGGGGAACTATTTTGGCTATAATTTCCAACTGATGTTTTCCGGTTGAAACAAGTAGGTTTTGTCCCGGGACGATTTCCTGTTCGGGGAAGGAAGTTTGATCTTTCCTCAGTTTTTGGATCGCCGGATGCGGTTTTTGGTAAATCTTTCCGTTCACCAAATCCCAGGTACGTGGGATGCTGTACAAATGAGTCCAGCCCTGCTTCATTTGCATTTTTGCCGGGATTAGATCAGGGATAATTGCAATTGCTGTGGTTAAACCGTTTTCATCAAGAGCTACTGAAGGCGAAAGCATCCGGTTAATCACTTCCAGTTTCCGGGGCATTTTCTGATCGGGAACGAATCGTTCGTTTAAAAAATCACCAGTCCAATAAACGGCAACTGCAGGTTTTCCGTCATGAGGAGTTGGATTTACCAAGAGGATGTATTTCCCGTTCAACTTCCAAAACACCGGCATTTCCCAGAAAATGCCGGTATCATCAACAGGGCGGTTTCCCGTAAATAAGGGGTGCAAATACTCCCAGTTCTTCATATCAGTTGATTTGTAGAGCAAAACAGTTCCTTTATCCACACCGTCTTCTTCCACACCAAATCCAATGATCATATACCAAACATCCCCTTCCTGCCATAGGTATGGATCACGAAAATCAACACGCGAAAAATGTTCTGGCGGCCCCTGAACTACCGGATTACCTTCATGCTTTTTCCAGCTTATTAATTCTTCATCCTCAGGGTAGGCCAAACACATTCCAAACTCTTTTCCATCGCCACCTGTATACATGATCAGCGGTTTCCCATCATCACCAATTACTGTATGGCCAGACCAGATTCCGAATTGATCGTATCCTTTCTCAGGAGCCAAAGCTGGCCTATGCTCTGTCCATTGCACCAAATCAGAACTACTAAAATGCCCCCAATTAATTCTTCCGAGGTAGACATTTGTACCGTTTTTCTGATTGAAAATGTGGTATCTGCCTTTGTAATAAATCAGTCCGTGGGTTTCATTCGTCCAGTTCGCTGCAGGAAGAAGGTGGTATTTAGGGCGATTAAAATCATCCTCGAAGCGCACCTTCGGAACTGCCAGGTTGGGAGTGTTTTCAGCCAACGATTCAATTTCTTTCTTGTTCAGATCACTTTCAGAGACAGTTTTATTCCAAATCTTTACTTCATCAATAATCCCGTTGATATGGGTAATTGGGAAAATATGGATATTTTTTTCGCGTGTGTCCCGTCCAATCAGAGCGCTTGTAAATGAATCAGGCTTTTTAAATGACTCGCCACCTGCCAATGCAATACTCTCCCCGTTAACGTAAAGAGCTGCTTCGTTATCTGAAATAGACAATACAACATTCAGCCACTTAAACTTCTCTATTTTGATGCTGGAAGGATACCAGGATATTTCCCCTTGGTTACAAATCGAAATCATGGGCTCGCCAAACTGATTGATACACGCAGAAATCCAGTTTGCAGAATCCTTTTCGATGGAGAAAAATCCTGCAGTGTCGGTTGGATAAGTCTCAAGAGCAAACCAGCCCTCAAGAGATACAGGCGCAGAAACTTCCTTGAGAAATTTGGCATTAATGAAGGTAGAATAACCATCGGTGCGAAGACCTCTGCCACTAATACCTGCAACAAATTCTGCATTCGTTTTTAACGACTGAATCGGCGTATATTTATTGGAAACTCTTTCCAGAGTTTCATTCTGCAAATTCTCTTCAAAAGACCAGCTTACTATGTGCTTTTCCTTGCTGGTACAAGCACATAAAAATAGGAACGCAAACCCTGTGAGTATTCTGATTTTTAATTTCATACGTTCGATGTTTTACAGTAATTTCCCTTTTGTGTTGAGAAGGTTTATCGACCCCAAGAAATGGGCAACAAAATGAAAAGAGGCTGGCCAATTCAACTTTTTCAGACAGCCTCTTTTCTACAAACTCAAATTTGAAACTTATTTTGCTGATAAATAATCAATACTGTTTTTATATATTTTTTGCACATTACTTAAATAGGGATTGTCACGGTCGTCGTTCATGCTCCATTCCATACCGCCAATTCCAATTGTTATCATATAGCCTTCGAACCTGCCCGAAGGATTCCAGACGATAATGCCTGCAAAACCCTGACCTTCGACCGCCCAGTCCCAGGCAGCAATTGGTTCAGCATTATATCGTGAACTGAAAGTCGCATAAGGAGCAGAAGTAATCGATCCCAGGTTCCACAACGCATTATGGTCTTCTTTGTATCCCGCATTGATTACATAGGCCATATTGGGGGCATAGAAATCCATACCGGTCGAGATTATGTTAGAAACAGGCGATCCGGAAAAGCCAATGCCCCATGTATCCGGGTTACTTCCACCTTCTCCGGTCCCGATAATCGTTCTTAGTCCGGAGTTGTCTCTACCTAGTTCCTCAACGAGTCCGGTTCCCAATAATCCAGCTACAATTTTGCCACCTTGCACATAAAATTTAGAAAGCACATTTAGTTTTTCCAGCAAGGCGGCTGGTTGGGCCGATGAACCTACATTATCATAAATATATAGGATTACATTCACTCCATCCAACGCTTCATCTGATAGATCGTCATAGGAAATGTACACAAAATCGTTTCCATAGGTCGCCTGCGTCCACTCGGCAGCAGCTTTCACATCATCGTCTGCGATCTCTGCAATGGTTGCTCCATCTCCCAAAAATGCTACTTTGGAAGGCAAGATTGTCGGATAGATTGTATAGGTTCTTTCCGAAACACCGTTACTCACAACAAACTGAACAGGAGTCGTTAAATCAAGGCTGGATCCACTCATTGGCGTTACCGTGACGCCATCTGGTGCCGATGCTTCAAACAACACAGAACCTAAATCAGTACCGCCTGTCAGGCTGATATTTATGGTACCAGCCAGGTGATCTACTTCTGCACTTTTACTGTTGATTGTAACACTTTCAACGATATCCAGGACCTTGGGCCCATCCATGTAGTTTTCCCGTTCATTGCAGGATTGTAGCCCAACAACAAGGGCTACAATAGCAAATACACTTTTTAGGATTAGTTTTTTCATGCTTTCTTAGTTTAACAGGTAATCAATCACATTTGCGTGCAGCACGTAAATATTGTTCTGGAAGTCATTCACGGCTCCGTTGTTATCTGTCATACTCCATTCCAACCAACCACCAGTATTTAAGATCATGGTTCCCTGGTATTCACCTTGTGGTTTAAACTCAGCCAGTCCAATACCACATCCGCGTGCATCCAGCCACTCATACCACCTGATCAAAACACTGTTTGTTGCTGCTTCGAACTCTAACGCCCGATCCTCAGAACATTGAGCTTCCGTGAATAACCCATTGTATTCAGGCCAGCCAAAGTCGATTCCGAAATTGCGGTCTTCTTTGTAATGCGCATTATTCATCGGATAATAGTCTGTTCCGCCTTGGCTTAAGCCAGCTAAAATTGGGTGATTAGCTGATTCTGAAGGACTCGGTGTAGAGTAGGAGGCTCTTAATCCCCAAGCATCGAGGTTCTCGCCACCAACAGGATTCGTATTTCCACCTTCATTCGTGAACACCGTGCCATCCATGTTGATTCTACCAATTTCGTCCAATAGATTAATGGCGAAACCTTCCACCATTAAATTTCCGCCGGCTTTATAGTAGTCAGTTACGATAGCCACCTTGTCAGCTGTAATGCCACCGTCGGGCATTTCCTGCGTACCAACATTGTCCCAGTATAACACAACCAGTTCTGTACTTGCCAAATCCTCACTTGTTAAAGTACCAGCTTTCAAGTACACAAAATCTTCAGCATAATTTGCTTTTAACCACAGCGCTGCTGCTTTTGTGTCTGGTTCAGAGATGCTTTCAATACAATCGGCTCCACTGATAAAGGCGATTTTTTTGGAAGATGTGATGGTTCTGGCGACTACGGAATAGGTTTTTGTTAAGCCCTCCAGGTTTGTTACAGTATAATCAATTGCACCCGAAGAGAAATCCTGCGCTACTCCCGATTCCGGAGAAAGGGTTGACCCTTCTGTTGTTTCAATAATTGGCGTAATGGCGGATAAATCCGCTCCTGCCGGAAAATCCAAATTAATCGCAGAAGCTTCATCATCAATAATTCCGGTTACACTACATATATCTTCCCCTGTTTTGAAACTGGTAATGATAGCTTGCGGCAATTGTGTAAT
Organism: Sunxiuqinia dokdonensis; assembly: GCF_001270965.1. GTDB lineage: Bacteria > Bacteroidota > Bacteroidia > Bacteroidales > Prolixibacteraceae > Sunxiuqinia > Sunxiuqinia dokdonensis. The sequence goes on from NZ_LGIA01000143.1 coordinate 7,149, forward strand.
TGTCACCACGTATGATTTGCCGGTAAAACCATCATTCGATAAAACAGTGTATTTAACGGGATTGGTGAAATCTTGTGCTACCCCCGACTGCGGAGTCGATGTCGTACTTTCAGGTATGGTATACTGTGGTGTTAGAGCTTTGATATTCTCCTGGCTACCCACCGTAACCTCGATTGTTCCGTTTGCCTGGTCAATAACACCGTCGTTATCACCGATTGCGAAGGTCATAATCATTGGATCTCCGTAAGCCGCAATGGTAACCGTATACTCCCTGGTTACACCATTGTTTGTGACCTTGAATATGACAGGACCGGAAGAAAAGTCAAGCGTACTTCCTGAGGCTGGGTCTACGGTTGCCCCGTCTGGAAGTGTCATATCAACCATTACAGAACTAATATTAGCTCCGGCAGGTAAAGTTAAATGCACGACACCATTGGTTTGATCGATCGTTGCTGCCTGACCATTCGCTTCGAAGGATCTCATAATAGAATAAGTATAATCCGGTACCAAGTCATTAAATTTCACGTCATTTTCACAGCTAGTGAATAATGTCACGACAATTCCGAAAAAAAGAACAGGAATCCATCTACTGATATTTTTAATTGAATTTTTCATTTTATCATTTCTTTTTATCATTCGTAAATAGGTTAATTATTAATAATCAGTGCTTAATAACCTGATCGTTGTTTATAAACACCACCTGATGCATCAATTTCAATTTGTGGTATCGGCAAATATTCATCCCTCCCGGAGGTGAATGAAGCTCCTGCATAGTAACTCCGTTTGGCGCTTTCTTTAAACATATAGTCGTTTAACCAACTGGCAGCAATGCCCCACCGAACCAAATCGTAGAAGGTGTGTCCTTCATTATGGAGTTCCAGACGGCGTTCCATTTGTAGTGCTTTTCTCGCATACTGTTGTGTTACGTCGGTCGGATACAGGTCGATGGTGTAATTAGCAGCATCTTGAGAAGGGTTGTCGAAATCGTAAACCCGGGGTGAGTTTTTTGCCCTGCTACGAATTTGGTTGATGATATTCATTCCAGTGGGCACATCTCCTAACTCGATTGCGGCTTCGGCTTTCCATAAAAGCACATCACTAAATTTAATTATCGGCCAATCCAAAGCACCTTTAGCCCACGGGAAACCTCCTGAAGCTCTCAAATCCGAATAGGGATCAATCTGATATTTCTTTACCACGTAGTAGCCATAGGTTGCTACGTCCCTATTCCAGTTAACCTGCATCGGCATATTTTGCCAATGCTTCCAGGTTATGCCTGGTCTGCCAATAGAATGATCCAATCTTGGGTCAATCGGTGTTGTTGTATCATCGTATGCCAGATCGGAGTTATTATATGAATCCAATAGAGGCAATCCATCCGAATCAACTTTGAAGGTGTTTACGATATTTTGCGATGGCTTATGAAAATCATCTCCATTTAAGTAGGGATGATTTGTATCGTCAGAGGGGGAATCAGGAGAATTTATCAGATCTCCAAAATTTAAGTTTCCGTATTCCGATCCATCATTGACAGAATACTGGATGGCAAATACATTTTCAACATTGCCATAGCCTGGTGTTGAATAGAGTTTTTCAAGGTCATCAACCAAGTCATATGGCCCGGCGATTACATTGTCTGCATTGGTAATCACCTCGCTCCATTTTCCCTGGAATAGTTTCGCCTTTGCCAGGAAGGCATATGCAACCAGTTTGTTTACCCTTCCCAAGCCTTCTTGAGTTTCAGGCAATACCGCAATGGCTGCATTTAAGTCATCCTCAATTTTCCCCCATAAAAAGGCCGTATCAAAAGAGTTTTCGACACTGGCAACGCTTTCTACCGGTGTATTTTCATCGATATAGGCGAATGATCCAAAATTCTTCATCAATTCGAAATAGAAGTGGGCTCTCAAAACCTTCAATTCGGCAATCCGCAGATCTTTTTGTGAAAAATCGGAAGTATTGTTCAGGACAACGATCGTACTATTTACCCTGAATATCGCAAAGTACAGTGCACGCCATAAATTGTAAGCATTCTCGGAAGAGGGAAAAACCTGGTGTATTTCCAATGCATGCATACCGCCACCTGGATTGTCGCCAACTCCTCCACCGCCTTTATAGGCATCCCCACTTCTAATGTCTGAAAAACACCAGTTAGAAGGTGCATGATCAAAAGGCCAGTTATCTCTAAATTCCCCCGTGTTAAACCGATAGTCTAACCCACTGTAGGCACTCACAACAAGCTGTTCCGGATCCAGATTCCCTTCAGAAACTACATTTTCCGGGGCGACATCCAAAAAGTCTGATTGGCAAGCAGCAAGCAGTAATGCTGCAATTGATATGATTAGTATTTTTTTCATCTCGTTAAAATTGTAGGTTAAGTCCGAAACTATATGTTTTAGTATGTGGATACACGCCCATACCTGCAATACCAATACCGGTTCTGCTAAGCCCAGGCACCTCGTAGTCAAAACCACTGAAAGAAGTTATGGTCATCAGGTTTTCTGCCTGGATATAGACTTTACCGGCGTCCAATCCCATTTTCTTTAAAAAGCTGTCGGCTTTGGAAGAAAAGTTGTACCCAATATTTACACTCTTCAGCCTGAAGAATGAACCGTCTTCAATGAAATAAGTAGAAGCACGTTTTTGATCATTGACATCTGAAGTACTTAATGCCGGTATAAGAGAATTCGCGTTATCGACAGCCCAGGCATCCAAGGTGTTTTTTCCGTGGTTAAATCCAAAATAGGGGAAATCGAGCATTTCGCGTTGGGCATTGTACATATCATTGCCCTGTCTTCCATCGAAGAACACATTGAAATCCCAATTTTTATATCCGGCGTATAAACTTATGCCATACATAAAATCGGGATGCGGATTTCCGATAATGGTTCTGTCGTCTTGATTAATCACGCCATCTCCGTCAAGATCCCTATATCGAATGTTGCCTAATGCTTTTCCTGACTGCGCTGCATGCACTGCCACTTCTTCCGGCGTTCTGAAAATACCATCGGCAACATATCCAAAATAAGATCCGATTGGGTGCCCAACACCCGTGTAAGACACCCCGTTCAGGATGAAGTTTTCTGAGTTGTTAAGCTTTGTTACTTCATTCTCATAAGCTGAAAAAGTAAGGTCTGCCCCATAGGTAAATTGATTTCGAGGAGAAAATTTATACCCTAATACCACATCGATACCTTTATTGGTCATATCACCCGCATTGAAAAACAGGGTTTTACCAGCCTCGCCTAATACCGATGGTTGGATGATCTGTAATAGCAAATCTGATGTTTTCTTTTCGTATAAGTCGATCACTAAGTTTATTTTGCTATCGAACAAACTAGCATCCAGCCCCAGATTGGTTTGATACGACTGCTCCCACTTCAGATCCGGGTTACCTACCTGGTTTGGCGACACACCCAAATCGATTTCTCCACTACCGCCACCGGTCATATCATAATTACTGTTTTCGACGGCTTGCTGATAAATTGAATATTGTGCGTATTCAAGGATATCCGCGTTTCCGTTGGCTCCCCATGAAGCTCTGAGCTTTAAGTTATTTACTTTGTCATTATTCTTCAGAAAATTTTCATTACTCAGGGTCCAGCCAATTGAAGCCGTTGGGAATACCGCATACCTGTTGTTGCGTCCAAAACGTGATGACCCGTCGCGACGAATACTGGCCGACAGGTAATATTTGTCTTGATAGTCGTATGCTGCTTTTGCAAACATCGACTCTCTCCGGCTATCAGGGCCTATGCCGTAGGCATCCAGATTACTGTTATCCGCAAGGATATCGTAGGCTTCGACGTTTTCAAAGTTAACTGCCGTACCATAAGGCGCTTGAATTCGGTAAAAGCTGTTGTCCTGATTTTTCCAGTATACTTCGTGGCCGACAAACGTGTTTAATGAATGTGCCCCAAATTCGCGGTTGTAGGTTAGCAGGTTCGTGAAGATGTAGGTGTCCGTGTTGTTCCTGTTTCCGGCATAACGTGCAACTTCTTCTCCATCTGAAAGATAAACCAGATTTCCCAGAATACTGCCATTTTGATTAAAAGCTTCAGTTTGCTCATCAAACCTAAAGCGATTATTGTCAAAATTGAACTTGGTGCTGAATTTGAGGTCTCCGATGATCTTCAGATCTGCATAAACATTCCCAAATGTTCGCCATGTTTTTTGCGTGTTGTTCCGGTTTATATATAGAATCGCCAAGGGATTCCATTTATCCTGAAGCCCTGCTCCAACGGGGCCGCCCCAGGTTCCATCTTCAGCATATAACGGAATCAGTGGGTTTTGCAGTAAGGCATCTTCCATTGAATTGCCTTTTACTTCCTGAAAATTTGCCACGGTAAGATTCTCACCGATCGTCAGCTTATCGCCAAACAAATTAACGCTGCTGTTTAATCTGAAGTTTTTGCGTTCATAATAGGTATACTCAACTAATCCGTCATCATTGGTATAACCTAAGCCCATGAATACTTTCCATTTTCTATTACCGTATGAATAGCCTAAATCGGTCGTCGTGGAGATGGAGTTCTTCAGAATAACATCGATCCAATTGGTATTGGATAATCTCAGGTTATTGTCCGCGTCCAGAAATTCG
>NZ_LGIA01000144.1 GCF_001270965.1 Sunxiuqinia dokdonensis
AGGATGTATTTGTTTTTAAACTGGATGAAGGTTTTTCCGGAGAAGATTTCGTCGTGCCTGATTTCGCCGGATGTTTCTTCCGGTTGCGAAGCCGGCAGCTCGTCAGCAGGTTCGTCCTTTTCAAAATCCTGGTACAGTTTTTCCCAGTATTGGGTTTGCGATTGATCGCGGGGAGATGAAGAATAGGCGCTGCCCCCTGCTTGTTTTTTATCCGATTCAAACGGGTTGTAGGTGGGATCGATTTTGATTTGTGGCGGGCGAATGTCGCCTGTATTTTTGGCGGCCACCGGAATATCGAGGCTGCCGGCCTGGTCAAAATCAATGGATGGAACCACATTGTGCTTTCCGAGCGATTCGCGCACGGTGGCTTTAATCATTTGCCAGATGGCCGACTCATTTTCAAACTTGATTTCTGTTTTGGTGGGGTGAATGTTGATGTCAATATTTTCAGGATTCACCTCGAAAAACAAAAAGTAGGACGGGATGCTGTCGGGCGGCAAAATCTTTTCATAAGCCTGCATGACGGCCTTGTGAAAAAAGGGATGCCGCATAAAACGTTTATTGACGAAGAAAAACTGTTCGCCAAAGGTTTTTCGGGCATGCTTGGGTTGACCGATGTAGCCGGTTATTTTCACCAGGCTGGTGTCGGTATTCACCGGAATCAGGTTTTGCGTACTGTGTTTACCAAACAACGCTACAATCCGCTTACGAGTGTTGTCCTGTCCCAACTCGTAAACTGTTTGCTGGTTGTGAATCAGCGAAAAGGCAATATCCGGATTGGCCAGCGCGACACGCTGCACTTCGTTGATGATATGCTTCAGTTCAGCCGCGTTTGATTTTAAAAACTTACGTCTTGCCGGGACATTGAAAAATAGGTTTTTCACTAAAAAATTAGTCCCGTTGGCACAACTGGTGGCCTCTTGTTTCAGCACGTTCGACCCGCTAATGTGAATCATGGTGCCAATTTCCTGATCGTGCTGCTTGGTGTGCAGTTCAACATCGGCAATGGCCGCGATGGACGCCAGCGCCTCGCCCCGGAAACCCATGGTGCGAATGGCAAACAGGTCATTCGCCGCTTTGATCTTTGAGGTGGCGTGTCGCTCAAAAGCCATGCGTGCATCGGTGTCCGACATGCCACAGCCATTGTCGCTCACCTGGATGAGCGTCCGTCCGGCATCTTTTAAATTGATTTTTATTTGCGATGCCCCGGCATCAATGGCATTTTCCACCAATTCCTTGACAACTGATGCCGGTCGTTGAATAACTTCACCGGCAGCAATTTGGTTGGCAACCGAATCGGGAAGGAGTTGAATGATATCTGACACAAAAGAGGTTTAAAATTTAAAAAACAGGTAAGCAGCAATCGATAAAATCACAATGAGTGTAATCAACCGGGTGTTGGAACGGCGCCTGGCTTCCGAAGCAGTTTTTGATGAGTTGCCCATGGCCTGACGAAACTGTCCGCGAATGTTGGGGCGGTAGTTCTTATTGAACTCTTTTTTTTCATGAATACCCAATTCTCTTTTAATCCGGTCCTCACGGTTTTGCATTTCTTCCTTTTCCGGATCGTAATACCTGAAAGGGATGCTGAAACGACGATGGCTGGGTAAATGAAAAAAATTCCCGATCATGATTTTAAATTATTGATTGACTCGCAAAATTACAAAAATCAAGCCAGACGATGAAGGGGCTGAGGGAAAAAGTAAGCGCTACGATTTTGCTTGAGAAATGCACAACACCACTTAATTGAGCTTCCCTCCGCACTTTTTACAAAACAACGCATCGTTTTCATGCTTGTCGTACAAACAATGCGGGCAAACCTGCGTATTCGTTTGGTTGGATGTCCGGATCATTTCGGCAGTTACAATGCCGGTAGGAACCGCAATGATGGCATAGCCCGCAATCATTAAAGCACTGGCCAGGAATTGCCCGGTTGGCGTTTGCGGTGAGATATCGCCGTAGCCAACAGTTGTCATGGTCACAATAGCCCAGTAGATGCTGGTTGGAATGCTGGTAAAGCCATTTTCGGGTCCTTCAATCAGGTACATTAAGGTGCCGACAATCAACACCACGTTAATCACAAAAAAAAGGAACACGAATATTTTTTCACGGCTGGCTTTCATGGCCATGGCCAGGTTTTTTCCGGCCATGGTATAACGGTTCAGTTTAAAGATCCGGAAGATCCGTAACAACCGAATGGCACGAATCACAGCCAGACTTTGACTGCCGACAAAAATCAGGCTAAGATAAGTTGGTACAACGGCCAGCAGATCAATAATGCCGTAAAAACTAGTCACGTACTTCAGTGGTCGTTTAACAACGAGAATCCGAACCAGGTACTCAATAGAAAAAATTCCCGTAATGACCCATTCCATAATTCGCAGCAAATCATGGTGCCTGGCATTGATTGACGGCACACTTTCGAGTACCACCAACAGGATGCTGATTAAAATAATGACCAGCAGAGTCACATCAAAAAGCTTCCCTTTTGGCGTATCCGCTTCAAAAATAATCTCATAAAGTTTCTGCTTCAGGGGCATATTTCTTTGGATTGAATTTGAGATTAAAGATAGAGAAAATGAACAACAGATTGAAAATTTGCAATTCAGTGTCAATCGTTGTAAATTTATGTTTTGTCTAAAGATAGGCCTAAATTCCACTTCTATGATGATTAAAACCTTTGCCGCAGCAGTTCATGGTATTGATGCCACCACGATAACTGTTGAAACCGATGTGACCCAAGGGATCAAATTTTTTTTGGTTGGCTTGCCCGATAGTGCTGTAAAAGAAAGCCAGCAACGGATTGAATCCGCACTTCGGCTCAATGATTTTAAGTGGCCTCGGAAAAAAATTGTGATCAACATGGCGCCGGCCGATATCCGGAAAGAGGGCTCGGCTTACGACTTGCCGCTGGCCGTGGCGGTTTTGGCGGCTTCGGAACAGCTGGCACCTGAAAAACTGGAAAGCTATTTGATGATGGGCGAGCTGTCGCTGGATGGCACTTTGCAACCGATTCGCGGAGCCCTGCCCATTGCAATTAAGGCACGCGAAGAAGGTTTTGAAGGCTTTATCCTGCCCAAGCAGAATGCGCGCGAGGCTGCTGTGGTCGATCAACTAAAAGTTTATGGTGTGGAAAACCTGAGCCAGGTGGTTGATTTTTTTAACGATCGGGTGGAGCTGGAGGAAACCATTGTGAATACCCGCGAAGAATTTTATAAGAAATTGAATCATACCGATTTGAATTTTTCAGATGTCAAAGGCCAGGAAAATGTCAAACGGGCACTGGAAATCTCTGCAGCCGGCGGACATAATGTCATCATGATTGGGCCGCCGGGAGCTGGTAAAACCATGCTGGCCAAGCGGATTCCAACCATTCTGCCACCCTTTACCTTGCACGAAGCGCTGGAAACGACCAAGATTCATTCAGTAGTTGGCAAGATTGATAAAGATACTTCGCTGATGACCGAACGCCCTTTTCGGAGTCCCCATCATACGATCTCGGACGTGGCGCTGGTCGGTGGCGGAACTTATCCGCAGCCGGGCGAAATTTCACTGGCCCATAATGGCGTGCTTTTTCTGGATGAATTGCCTGAGTTTAAGCGCACGGTGCTTGAGGTGATGCGTCAACCGCTTGAAGACCGGAAGATTACGATTTCCCGGGCGAAAATTTCGGTGGAATATCCGGCAAGTCTGATGTTGGTGGCTTCTATGAATCCCTGCCCCTGTGGCTATTACAATCATCCAACCAAAGAGTGTGTATGTGCTCCGGGCATGGTGCCAAAGTACCTGAATAAAATCTCCGGACCATTGCTCGACCGCATCGATATTCATTTGGAAGTGGTACCGGTACCCTTCAAAAAACTATCGGAGCTGGCCGAGACAGAAAACAGCGAGACGATTCGCGAGCGGGTGATCCGCGCCCGCGAGGTGCAATCGAAGCGATATAAGGGAATGGACGGTATTTTTTGTAATGCGCAAATGTCGTCGCGCCAAATTCGGGATTATGTGGAGTTGAATGATGCCAGTAATCTGTTGTTGAAAAACGCGATGGAAAAACTGGGGCTCTCGGCCCGTGCATACGACCGGATTTTGAGGGTGGCCCGAACCATTGCCGATCTCGAAAATTCGGATCAGGTTGAAGCGCATCACATTTCCGAGGCCATTCAATACCGCAGCCTGGACAGGGAAAATTGGGGGAGCTGATTTTCTTTAATAAATCGAATAGCCCAACATCAAGCTATTCAGTTGTTGCGGCTTGTAGTAAATCTTACGTTTATACTTTTTATACTTTTCCGAAACGTTGGATTCATTCAAAACATAAGAAGAAAACTCCATGACTTGATGGCCCAACCCGCGGGCAATGGCAATTTCGTCCACTTTTCGTTCCAGCTTTTTCCGGTAGGGGTGAAATAGGTAGCCGATGCCGGTGAACACTACTCCCATGGCGGTTTTTTCTTCGTAGTCGACGACATGAGCCAGCTCATGCCCAATAATTCCAACCTGGGCATTGAATGGAACGTCGCTCAGTAACAAGCCTTTCTCATTTTTCACGCTGGTGTCGATGAAAATTTTATATTTCCGGTTTTCCTTTTTTCTGAAAATGAAGTCCATTGCCGGTCGGGCAGCCATTGTTGTTTTAATGTCTTTCCGAACAAATTCAATTTCGATTCCTTTCAGATCGGGATAATAGCTCATGGCAATTTGTGCCTGGGTCTGGTAGCTGGCTTCAAGTACTTTGTGCTCGTAGTCTTCGTCATGCAATTGTGCCCGGTGAATATTAAAAGAATCACGGTAGAAAATTTGAATCGGATCCGGCCATAAGGCCCATGACTGGGATAAAAACAGACAAAAAAGCAGGGTCAATAAATATTTCATACGCGGTGAAACTAATGAATTCCGGTTACAGTTCCAAATCCCAAAATTGGTCGTATTGTGTTGATTGTTAATGATCATCACGGTGAATTGAACCTATGTTTTCCGGAAATAAAAGACGGCTTGGGCTGCGTGCTGCCACACTTTCCGGCGGTAATGGCCGGGCAGTTTTGATCATCTGGTTTCAAAATTAAAGCAAAGGCATCCGGATGAACAATTTCTATTTTTCGTCGTACCTTTAAGCAAAAAATTTGCAAATCATGAAACAGGACGAACCGTACAAACTCAACCGCCGTAATTTTATCCGCTTGTCGGCAGCAACAACTGCCGGAGCTAGCCTCCTTCCCCTCGATAGTTTTGCGCTGGATAAGCTTCCCGCTCCCATGAAACGGAAATTTGGCAAAATCGATTTTGAAGTCACCACACTTGGTTTGGGTGGTCAGGCGTCCATTCAGTGGACACCGGAAGATGTGGATCCCGTTCCGATTATCCTCAAGGCCTTTCAGATGGGAATTAATTATTACGATACCTCCAACTTGTACGGTCCAAGTCAAACAAATTTTGGCAAAGCTTTCCGAAAACTGAATCTGATTCCGGGTGAAGAGAGTTATGATGAGAAGCTGCGAAAGTCGATCTTTCTGACCACCAAAACACATATTCGCTGGGGAAACAACAAGTTTCCGGCAGATACCGACACCGTTCGCAACTGGACCAACGGCGATCATGGCATGGGAGCCATTGGCGATTTGAAGCGTTCGCTGTCTCAGCTTTTTGGCGATGGCCAAGGCAATTATCCCGAAGGAGCCTATGTGGATATGATTTTGGCGCACAACCTGAACTTTATGGAAGAAGTGGATGTGTTGTTCAAAGGTCTGGAAACACCGCTTGATCCCGACGGCGAGTTTGGCGCTTTTGTCGCCCTGCGCGATTATCGCGACGGAACCAATTTGACCGGACTCAACCCGAAGCATGAAAAGCTGGTCAAGCACATTGGCTTTTCCGGCCACTACAGCGCCCCGGTCATGATGGAGATGATTCAACGCGACCGTTTTGATTTACTGGATGCCATGCTGATTGCCATCAATGTAAACGACCGCCGCATGTTCAACATGCAGTACAACGCCATTCCGCTGGCCAAAGCAAAGAATATGGGAATTATTGCCATGAAAGTATTTGCTGATGGGGCCATGTATGATAAAGATGCCAAGTGGTCGAATGTTCCGGCTGATGTGGTGCGCAGGGTGGGAACCAAGGCCATTCCGAGCCGTCCGCTGGTCGAATATTCATTGACGACTCCCGGCGTACACACCGCCATTATTGGCATCGGCCAAATTGATGATGACCCGATGAAGTGCCAGTTGGTTCAGAATTTTTATGCCGCGCAAATCGGGCCGGATGAACTGTCGGAAACCGAACGGCGGGAACTGGAGGAGTTGGGCTTGAAAGCCAAAGATGGAAAAACCAATTATTTTCAGATTGAAAAACATGAGCTGAGTGCGCCCAATGATGTGCGTGTCGAGAAAGCCGGGACAGTGGCCGAAGTTTCCTGGCGCATGGCTTTTGCCGGCGACGAACCACTTAGTCATTACGAGCTTCTGAAAAATGGACAAAAGGTTTCAGAGTTGGAGCACAAACCCCTGGTGACCAAAGATAAAATGATTTATCGTTTTCCGGATAGCCAGCCCGGCGATCACTTTCAGGTGGTGGCAGTGGATCGAATTGGACGAAAGGCCTCCTCAGAGTCGCTAACAGCATAAAACCTTCGTTAATTTATAGGAAAGCCTGTTTGTTTGCCAGTCCATATCAAGCAGGTTTTTTAATTTTGCATAAAATGTGAAATCCTCAAAACATTTTGGATTCATCAAGGTTTTAGTTCTAAACTGATAATGAAAATCATATGGTTGATAAAATGTCTGATCCAATTGGCCGGCTAATGGGGCTGCGGTATAAATCACATCCCTGGCACGGGGTGTATATCGGCAAGGATGCCCCCGAGAAAGTGACTGCTTTTATTGAAGTGGTCCCAACCGATACGGTGAAGTACGAAATTGATAAGGACAGTGGTTATTTACGACTGGATCGTCCTCAAAAATATTCGAATGTGGTGCCTGCCTTGTATGGTTTTATTCCACAAACCTTTTGTGGTGATGAAGTCGGTGAATACTGCATGCAGAAAACCGGTAAAACCGGCATCAAGGGAGACGGCGACCCGATTGATGTATGTGTGTTGACGGAAAAAGACATTACGCACGGTGATATCTTGGTTGATGTCAGGCCTATCGGCGGTTTCCGAATGATTGATGGCAATGAGGCTGACGATAAAATCATCGCCATACTCAGCAACGATGTCGTGTATGAAGGTTATAAAGATGTTAAGGATCTTCCCCCGATTGTAATTGAACGATTGAAGCACTACTTCTTGACGTACAAGGATATGCCGGGAAAAGACAATGAAACGGAGATTACCCATACCTACGGGGCCGCGGAAGCCTTCGAAGTGATGATGCACGCTATTTCCGACTACCAAAAACGCTTCGACAACTTGGGGAAATTAATGTATTAGTCGGGACGATTAGCTTCTGGCCAATATCAAAAAAATGCTATTTGTAAAAGTCACGTGTGATTCCGTCAAAAGTCACGCGTGATTTCATGCAAAGTCACGCGTGGTTTTACTCAAAGTCACGCGTGACTTTTTTCAGGGCAAAGTGTTCGTTCACTTTCTTTCCAGATTGATGTAGGAATAATCAAACTTGTTTTTTTCATCATGAAAGTCTTCCCGGCTAATTTGCTCCCATTCAGCATAGTTAATTTCAGGGAAATAAACGTCGGCATCAAAGTCCTGGTGCACAACGGTTAGGTAAAGTTTGCTGGCCAACGGATAAAACTGCCGGTAAATCATTCCCCCGCCAATGATGAAGGCCTCGGTTTCATCTTTTACTTTTTCAATGGCTTCTTCAATCGACGAAACCACTTCACAGCCTTCAAAACAATCGTCAAGTTGATCACTGATCACAATGTGGCGTCGGTTGGGTAAAGGCCATTTGGGTAGCGACAGCAAGGTGTTGCGGCCCATAATAATGGTGTGCCCCGAAGTGATTTCCTTGAAATGTTTTAAGTCGTTGGGCAGATGAAACAGCAAGTCGTTGTTTTTGCCAATCGCGAAGTTTTGCGCAATGGCGACAATAATGGAAATATTTTTGTGAATCATGAAATTTTTATTTTCTCATTTAATGATGAATAATAACCGATATTTAGTCACAACGAAAAAAAACGAAAGACACAAAAAGAGATACGTCTTCGGCCTAACTTGTACAGCCTTTCCCGGTGCAACCGGTAGCTTTTGACGGAACTTGTCCGGCTTTTGACGGATTGAAAATTGCACTGCAAGTTTCTTTTCGTGTTTTTCGCGCATTTCGTTGTTTAATAAGCTATGAAAATGTTTTCGTACACCCCAAATGTCGCGGGCGATGCCAAGTTTTCCTGTCGCTTGTCTATGTATTGTACCCGCCGTGCTTTTTGTAGGGGCTGGTAAGTTTTTCGCAATAACTGCTACCGAGCGTGTTAAGTAAAACAAATTTTAATGGTTATACCGAAACTTTTCCTGGAATATGGGGATGCGCTTCGTAATTAATCAATTCAAAATCTTCAAACTTAAAATCAAAAATCGACTTTACATTGGGGTTGATTTTCATTTGTGGCAATTTCTTCGGAACGCGTGTTAGCTGAAGTTTTACCTGTTCCAGGTGGTTGAGGTAAATATGCACATCGCCACCAGTCCAAACAAATTCGCCGGGTTTTAGACCGGTCACCTGGGCCATCATCATGGTCAATAAGGCATAGGAAGCAATGTTGAATGGCACACCCAGAAATACATCGCAGCTTCGCTGGTAGAGCTGGCAACTTAGTTTGCCATCGGCCACGTAAAACTGAAACAGCAGGTGGCAGGGCGGCAGGTTCATTTGGTCAAGCTCGCCCACATTCCAGGCGCTCACGATCAGCCGGCGCGAGTTCGGATTGTTTTTGATGGCCTGCACCACTTCCGAAATCTGGTCAATGTGTTGGCCGTCGGGTGTTGGCCACGAACGCCATTGGTACCCGTATATGTGGCCCAGATTGCCATCCTCGTCGGCCCATTCATTCCAAATTCGAACGCCTTTTTCTTTCAGCGTGTTGTTGTTGGTGTCGCCATCTAAAAACCACAGTAATTCGTGAATGATGGATTTCAGGTGAAGCTTTTTTGTTGTTAATACCGGAAATCCTTCTTCGAGATTAAACCGCATTTGATGTCCGAAAACACTAATGGTTCCTGTGCCGGTGCGGTCTTCTTTTTTTACACCATTTTTGGTGACATGATCCAGTAAGTCAAGATATTGCTTCATGATAAATCCTTCAAAGGGGGTTTGGTATTGTCTCAAATTTTTGAAAGGTGAAAGTTAAGCTTTTTGCTTGAATGGGAAAGGCAAACTTATGAACATTCAGTTGGGAAACATAAAAAGAGCGCAGGCATAAAGGCCTGCGCTCTCCGTCAAATGACCGGTTCGATATCATTCAAATACTTCCTGCTCGGCAACAAAACCTTCAGAAATGACGGTCATTCTTACGTTTTGCTTATTGACAACCTGACCCTCCAGCAAGATGGCCGGAACCAACTGATGTCCGTTGTTAACCGTGAAACTCATATTGTCTGTCGGATTTTTTCCTTTCGCCAATTTGACTGCCGCTGCAGCAGCGTTGAAGGCCATCGATTCCAGCGGTTTGTACACGGTGATGGTTTGGTTTCCAAAGACAATATTTCGAATGGCGTTGATGTCGGCATCCTGGCCGGCAATCAGTACTTCGCCATCCATGTCGTGTTCATGCAGCGCCTCGATTGCACCGCTGGCCAATGCGTCATTTCCGGCAATAATCGCATCAATTTGTTCGCCTGCATCCAACAAGCCTTTAATGACCTCATAGCCTTTTTCCGGCTCCCATTCATCGACAAAACTGTTGGACAAAAGCTTGATGTCGCCTTTGTCAACCAAAGGTTGTAGTACATTCATCCAGCCCAGGTAAAGCTGAACCGAGTTGTTGTCTTTTGTTGGGCCGCCTATGAGTACATAGTTTCCTTCGGGCTTGGTTTTGGTCAGATATTCAGCCTGCTTTTCTCCAATCTGAATATTGTCCGTCGAAATATAGAAATCCAGGTCGCAGTCCCAAATGAGACGGTCGTACGCCAGCACCGGAATGTGGCTTTTTTTTGCAGTTTTGACAATGCCTGCCGCCACGGTTTTGTCAACCGGAATAATCACCAGTGCGTCAATACCTTCATTGAATAACTCGAGCGCCTGCTGAAACTGCACCGAAGCATCCGAATCAGCTACTTTAACAATGACTGACCCTCCCAATTCTTCAACTTTTTCGACAAAGAGGTCACGGTCTTTGGCCCATCTTTCCCGCTCTATGGTGTCCATCAAAAGCCCGATCACAGGCTTGCTGTCACAGCCAGGAAGCAGAAAGATCAATAAGAACAATCCGAATATTAAGTTGATGTTTTTCATAACAGAAAGTTTTTGAATGATTTTTTATATCATGTCTTACGTTAATAAAAACCTGATTGTTAGGTATTAAAAAACATGAAGTCGGATGTAACCTTTGAACCTTGTTTTGGCGTGGTGTGGAAGCGGCACAAGTTCAAATCGCTTTCGGTGATCGATCTGAAACGGCAAAGCTTTAGCCAGGTGTGACTAATCACGAATAAGTTTCGCCGCTAAATTTGGTGTTTCTATCCCAAAATCATCCCAATAATGGTGGCTGACATCAGGGACGCCAGCGTGCCGGCAATTAAGGCAGGCATGCCGTACTTGGACAGGGTGACCCGCTTGTTTGGAGCCAGTGCGCCAATGCCGCCAATCTGAATGCCGATGGATGCGAAGTTGGCAAAACCACAAAGAATATAGGTTGACATGATCACGGATTTGTAGTCGGCGAAAGCGCCGCCTGCTTTGAGCTCCGCTAGGCTGATGTAGCCAATGAACTCAGTGAGAATCAGCTTTTCGCCCAGCAGTCGGCCAACCAAAAGGATGTCTTGCTGACCGATGCCAATCAGCCACATGATCGGCGCGAACAGGTAGCCCATTAAAAACTGAAGGGAAAGTTCGTTGAATCGGCCGTCTGTTCCCTGGGCGATTAAGGTGTTTAAGCCGGTCCAGTCGCCAATTTTTCCAAAAGTGAAGTTGAACATGGCAATCAGGGCAAGAAAGGCCAGCAGCATGGCCCCCACGTTGACGGCCAGTTTTAGTCCTTCCGAAGTACCGTTGGTAATGGCATCGAGCACATTGCTGCCAATGCGGTCTTTGCTTACTTCAATGTCTTTGTTCACCGTGTCGGGGTTGGGCACCATGATTTTGGAGAAAATTACGGCGCCGGGTGCGGCCATCACGGAGGCTGTGAGCAGGTGTTTGGCAAATTCGAGCCGCAGTACCGGGTCGTTTCCACCAAGCATGCCAATGTAGGCGGCCAAAACCGCGCCTGCCAAGGTGGCCATGCCGCCGGTCATCACCAGCATGATTTCCGAATTGTTCATTTTGGGCAGATAAGCTTTGATCATCAGCGGAGATTCGGTTTGTCCGAGAAAAATATTACCGGCGACCGACAGTGCTTCAGCGCCCGATAATTTTAGCAGTTTGGTAAACACCCAAGCCAGCGCCCACACAATTTTCTGAATGATTCCCCAGTAAAACAACAGGCTGGTTAGAGCTGAAAAGAAAATGATTGTGGGCAAAATTTGAAAGGCGAAGATCATTCCGAACTGGTCGAAATCAACCAAGGTTCCAAAAAGAAATTCACTGCCCGCTTTCGTGAAATCCAGGATCTTGACGAAAATTTGCCCAAAAAAATCGAAGCCTGCCCGTATAAAAGGAACGTAAAGCACGCCCAGTGCCAGAACAATTTGGAAAATCAATCCGACGCCGACAGTTTTCCACGGAATATTTTTTCGGTCTTTAGATAGCAAGGCGCCAAGTCCAACCAGCACCAGCATGCCCAACAATCCCCGGAAAATGGTGCTGAAGCTAAAAGCCCGTTCACCGGAGCGATCGATTAAAATGTTGGATGTCGTGGATGAATCTTGCTGAATGAGGAGGGTGTCGCTGTTTGTTGGTTGTGTGCCGGCATAAGTCGAAAAGGACAGGGTAATCAACAGGCAGCAGATGCCCAGCACGAGGATTGGGAGTTTGTTCATTTTCCGACGGGTGTTTATTTTTTGCGACGGTTTAACTCATCTCGGATCTTCGAGGCTCGCTCGTAATTTTCATTGCTGACGGCCTCATTCAGCATTTCCTTTAGCTCATTTTCGTTGTAACTTTCAAACTCGCTTTTTGAACCCGGCGTACCCGATCGATCCTCAAATTCAACGGGGCTGTCACCTTCACTGTCCATCACAATGCCAGCCTTATTGAGAATATCCTCGTTGGTATAAATCGGACATTTAAAACGAAGCGCCAACGCAACGGCATCCGAAGTTCGCGAATCAATTCGGATTTCGTCTTCGCCCAGGGCACAAACCAATTCGGAATAAAAAATACCTTCTTCCAACTTGTAAATCACAACTTCGGAAATATTAATATCGAACGCAAAGGCCAGGTTTTTAAACAAATCGTGCGTTAAGGGGCGCGGAGGTTTTAAGCCCTCCAGCTGAATGGCAATCGACTGGGCTTCAACTGGTCCGATGATAATAGGAATCCGGCGGTCCCCATTTTCTTCGGCCAAAACCAAAGCATAGGCACCTGATTGTGTTTGACTGACTGAGAGTCCAAGAATATTTAGCTTTTTCTTCTGCATAAAAATAGAACATCAGCAATGAATGCAAGCAAATATAACAATAGTTTTAGTGTTTCATTAAATTTCAGACCTGTTTCTCAAATCCTCATGGCATTGAAATGATCGATCACAATTGTAATTCAATTACACTCAGGAAAAAAGATCATTGAATCTTTGCTTGTCATTAAAAAATATCTACTTTTGCAGTCCGAAGTTTTCGAGCAGGCTCTAAAAAGTGAGATGATACCCTATTTCCGCCTGCCGGAGGTAATTATAAAAGATAGAACATGTACGCTATTGTAGAAATTGCAGGACAGCAGTTTAAAGTAGAGAAGGACAAAAAGATTTTTGTTCACCGCCTTCAGGAAGAAGAAGGTGCAAGTGTTGAGTTTCAAAACGTTCTTTTGGTCGAAAATGATGGAAATATCCAGGTTGGAACACCAAAGGTTGACGGTGCTAAGGTGAGTGCGAAAGTACTGGAGCACATGAAAGGTGACAAAGTAATCATCTTCAAAAAGAAAAGAAGAAAAGGTTACAAGAAGAAAAACGGTCACCGTCAGTATTTGACTCAGATTCAGATTGAAGAAATTATTGGATAACCCTAAAAACATTAGACCATGGCTCATAAGAAAGGTGTCGGTAGTTCGAAAAACGGACGCGAATCGGAAAGTAAACGACTTGGTGTAAAAATTTACGGCGGTCAGGTTTGCAAAGCTGGGAACATTATTGTTCGTCAGCGTGGAACTTCTCATCATCCTGATAATAATGTTGGTATGGGAAAAGATCATACATTATTTGCATTGATTGATGGAACTGTTGTTTTCAGAAAGAAAAGAGACAACAGATCGTATATTTCTGTTGAACCCATTGTGGCAGCAGAAAACTAAGCGATTTTATGATATGTTTAGGAGAATCTCCTGTCTTGGTTAAGGCAGGAGATTTTTTATTTTATAACTTTGCCCCACAAAATTTAAACCTGTTCAGAAATGCTCAATTTACGTTTTATCCAGGAAAACCCGGACTTGGTTGTTGAAAAGTTGAAGAAGAAGAATTTTGATGCTTCAGCCATCGTTACACAGATTAGTGATTTGTACAAATCAAAGAACGAAATTCAGGTGAAAGCCGATCAGTTTAAGGCGGAGATGAACCAGCTTTCGCGCGAGATTGGGCAGCTGTTTCGCGAAGGGAAACAAGCCGAAGCCAACCAGGCAAAAGAAAGAACGTCGGAACTGAAAGAAAGCATCAAACAACTGGATGACGATTTTGCTAAAATTGACGAACAGGTTTATGAGTTGCAGGTACAACTTCCCAACCTGCCAGCCGATGTGGTGCCTGCCGGTAAAACGCCTCAAGACAATGAAGTGGTGAAAACCGGCGGTGAGACTCCGGTGTTGGAAGCTACAAAATTGCCGCACTGGGAATTGGCTGAAAAATACGATTTGATCGATTTTGAATTGGGTGTAAAACTGACGGGAGCCGGATTTCCGGTTTACAAAGGCAAAGGTTCGCGGTTTCAGCGGGCGCTCATCAATTTCTTTTTGGATGAAGCGCAAGAAGCCGGTTATCTCGAAATTCAGCCACCGCTGATGGTCAACGAAGACAGCGGCTTTGGCACCGGCCAGTTGCCCGACAAGGAAGGACAAATGTACCATGTGACGGAAGATAATTTGTACCTGATTCCAACCGCCGAAGTGCCGGTCACCAATTTATACCGCGATGTGATTTTGGATGCCAAACAGCTTCCTGTCAAGAATACGGCTTACAGTGCCTGTTTTCGCCGCGAGGCTGGTTCGTACGGAAAAGATGTGCGCGGGCTGAACCGTTTGCACCAGTTTGACAAAGTGGAAGTGGTGCAGGTAGCCCACCCCGATAAAAGCTATGAGGTGCTGGAGGAGATGGTAGCCCACGTCGAAAGGCTGGTGCAAAAGTTGGGTCTGCCGTATCGTATCCTCCGTTTGTGTGGCGGCGACATGAGTTTTACCTCGGCGCTGACTTACGATTTTGAAGTCTTCTCAGCCGGGCAGGAGCAATGGCTCGAGGTCAGTTCTGTGTCCAACTTTGAGTCGTTTCAGGCCAATCGGCTGAAGTTGCGTTTCCGCGAAGAAGGCCAGAAGAAGCCGCAAATTGCGCATACCCTGAATGGTAGCGCGCTCGCATTGCCACGCATTGTTGCAGCCTTGCTCGAAAACAATCAAACGCCTGATGGGATTAAAGTGCCGGACGTGTTGGTTCCTTATTGCGGATTTGACTTGATCAATTAAGCAAGCCAATTTTTGCATTCATCAAAAAAAGGCCGAAGAAACATGCTGATTTTCTTCGGCCTTTTAGACTCGTATCTTTTTTGACGTAGAGTTACTTGACCAGCTTTGAGATCGCCCGAAACTCCTCGGCTGCTGACGATCGGGTCAATTCAAACAAAATCGATTCATACGAAGTCATCATAATGCCTTCGTGGCGAAAACGCTCGGCGGCCAGATCCACATTGTCCAGCGAGCGCGACGAAACACAATCCATGACCACCACCGGATTGTATCCAGTTTCTTTGAGGTCGATGGCGGTTTGCAGTACACAAACATGGCTTTCAATTCCGCAGATAATGATGTTTTGAGCACCATTGAGTTTCAGTTGCTCGCGAACCGAAGTTTCATCGCAACAGCTGAACGCTCGTTTTTCAATCGGGCTAAAGTTAGGTATGATCGAACTGATTTCGGTGATGGTCTCGCCCAAACCTTTGGTGTACTGTTGTGTCACCAACAATGGAATGCTCAAGGTTTGCAATCCTTCAACCAGAATTTGGCAATTATTCACCAACGTTTCATTGTCGGCCATTGCCGGCACTAGTCTTTCCTGAATGTCAACAACCAATCCAATCGTATTTTCTCGAGTAATTCGCATGGTTTATTTTTTAGTTTGAAGAAGACGAGCCTGGGTTCGTGATTTATCACCCAAATAGCCGCCATGGTGACGCTTGGCGTAGTCTTCATTTGTAAATCCAATTTTCTTCATCATCAGCACCACCAGCACATCCCCAATGACGGTCATCGTGGTTGTTGAGGTGCTGGGTGTGAGGCCGAGCGTACAAACCTCGTCCGGATTGCCGGTAAACAAGACCGCGTTTGCCAGTTTGGCCAGGTCACTATCCGGATTTCCGGTAATCACCACAATCGGCAGATTTTCATATAGGTTGTCAGCCAAATTTACCAGCTCCAGAATCTCGCGGGTTTTACCGGAGTTCGAAATCAGCAACAAAACATCGTTGGGTTGAATGACACCCAGATCGCCATGTTGCGCATCGCTGGGATGCAGAAAAACGGCTGGCGTTCCGGTCGAACTGAAAGTGGTGGCGATATTTAAGGCAATTTGGCCGGCTTTGCCCATGCCACTGGCCACTAGCTTGCCTTTATTTTGGTGAACCCGCTCTTCGATCAGCCGCACGGCTGCTTCGTACTGGTCGCTTACAGGAATGTTGGCAATGGCCTGGGCTTCCTGTTTAATGAGTTGAGTAACTTCGTCTTTCATCGGTTGTTTAATTATACTGAAGGCTATATTAAGCGATTGTGTCAACTTCAAATTGTGGATTGAAGTGAAATATTCGCGCCCAAAATTACGGTAATTTTTAGCTTTTGCCAATGTGCATGGCTATTTTAAGCGGGAAAGTTAATTTGGGTTAAAACGGTGACCTGCCGATGCAGCAAAACACTTCTTGGTCTC
Source organism: Sunxiuqinia dokdonensis (assembly GCF_001270965.1). Lineage (GTDB taxonomy): Bacteria > Bacteroidota > Bacteroidia > Bacteroidales > Prolixibacteraceae > Sunxiuqinia > Sunxiuqinia dokdonensis. The sequence goes on from NZ_LGIA01000144.1 coordinate 16,384, forward strand.
AGTCCTGCCGGTCTAAAAGCAGCACTTTCTATTCTGAACAAATATCAGCGGGCAAGATTCAATGGTTGACTGGAGGAATTTTTTAAAAAAAGAACTTGTCTGGTTGAAGGTCGCGCAGAACGGACTTTGGGCGCATTTGCAATCGATTGCAGTTAAATGGAATATTTGGACAAACAATTCGGTAAAACGGCTGTTCATATGTTATAAAATAGGACAGGGTACAGTATAAATTACTTCCAGACCTATAGATATTTTGATACATTTATACCGAACTAGAATTTTCTAACCTTTTTTAATAAATAATTTATGAAGATACACGAATATCAAGCCAAGGAAATCTTCAAGAAATACGGCCTTCCGGTACCGAACGATGTGCTTTGTCATTCGGTAGAGGAAGTAGAAAAAGCAATGGCAAAGAAAGAGGGCATGGTTGTCGTAAAAGCGCAGGTGCTCGTTGGAGGACGGGGAAAAGCCGGTGGAGTGAAATTAGCTAAAACAAAGCAGGAAGCGCTTGATGCAGCCAGCCAAATCTTAGGCATGGACATCAAAGGGCTGACTGTCGAGAAAATTTTGCTAGCCGATGCGGTTGACATTGAAAAGGAGTTTTATGTCGGGTTGATTAACGACCGGAACACCAAGTCGGTAACCCTGATGGCCAGTGCCGAAGGGGGGGTGGAAATTGAAGAAGTAGCAAAAAATACGCCCGAGCTCATTCATAAGTTTCCGATTGATCCGCTAACCGGCTTGCTGGATTTTCAAGCTCGCGAAATCGGCATGCAGCTATTTGGCGATGTAAAGCTAGCCAGAAAGGCTGCCGACATGCTGCAAAAACTGTACACCTTGTTTGTGGAAACCGATGCGACGATTGCCGAGATTAACCCTTTGGTGTTGACGCCTGACAAAAAAATATGGGCGATTGACGGCAAGATGAACTTTGATGACAATGCCCTGTATCGTCAACCTGAGATTGAAGCGATGCGTGAAGCAGATGAAGATGAGCTGAAAGAAATTGATGCTCATGAGAAAGGTTTGTCGTATGTGAAGTTGGATGGAAACATCGGATGCATGGTAAATGGTGCCGGACTGGCCATGGCCACCATGGACATGATTAAGCTGTATGGTGGCGAGCCGGCGAACTTCCTGGATATTGGGGGAAGTTCAAACCCGCAAAAAGTGGTGGACGCCATGAATATCCTGATTTCAGATAAGAATGTGAATGCCGTGATGATCAATATTTTTGGTGGAATCACGCGTTGCGATGATGTAGCCCGTGGATTGATTGAGGCGCTGGACACGATCAAGTCGGATATGCCGATTGTGGTGCGCTTGTCGGGAACCAACGCCGATGAAGGCCTGGCTCTGCTAAAAGACAAGGGATTGCCAACGGTGCAAACCATGAGCGAAGCCGCTCAGAAAGCCATTGAGTTAAGTCGAGTTCAGGAATCATAAAAATCGAAAAAAATGAGTATTCTCGTAAATAAAAATACAAAACTGCTGGTGCAGGGAATTACAGGCCGCGACGGACAATTTCATGCTGGCCGGATGAAAGCATATGGAACCAATATTGTTGCCGGAACTTCGCCGGGTAAAGGCGGGCAGGAGGTTGACGGAATCCCTGTTTTTGATACTGCTGCTGAGGCTGTAAAGAAAACCGGGGCCAACACCTCCATCATTTTTGTGCCGGCAGCCTTTGCTGCTGATGCCATTTTGGAAGCGTCGTACGCCGGAATTGAGTTAGTGATTGCTATTTCCGAAGGTGTCCCCATTCAGGATATGATCCGCGTCAATTCAATCATTAAGCGAAACGGAACCAAACTGATTGGTCCGAACTGCCCCGGATTGATCACGCCCGATGAGGCGTTGATCGGCATTTTGCCGGGAATGATTTTCAAAAAAGGAAATATTGGATTGATTTCGCGAAGCGGAACTTTAACTTACGAAGTGGTCAATATGTTGACCATGAACGAGATGGGGCAAAGTACGGTGGTGGGTATTGGCGGTGACCCGGTTGCCGGGCTGTACTACATCGATTTACTTGAAATGTATGAAAATGATCCGGAAACGGAAGCTGTTGTGTTGATTGGTGAAATTGGTGGCGATGCCGAGGAGCAAGCGGCCGAGTATATTGCCAAGCATATGACCAAGCCCGTGGTTTCGTTTATCGCCGGGCAGACTGCTCCCCCCGGAAAACGGATGGGACATGCCGGTGCGATCATCTCCAGTGGCTCGGGAACGGCCGAAGAGAAAATTAAAGCTTTTGCCAAAGCCAATGTGCCGGTAGCCAAGGAGCCTTCTGAAATTCCAGGATTGCTAAAAGAAAAGTTGGCCAAGGCCAACGCATAAAACAAAAAATCCCGCTGCCAAGCGGGATTTTTTGTTACCCTAATTTTGATTGCGAGCGTTCATCAAGTTTGTTGAGCAGCGCAATGAGCAGCTCGTTGTTCTTGGTCACGGAAGTCTGGTCGGCCAATATTTGCTGTTTCGATTGCACGTAGGTGTTTGTGATCAGGTCGCTTTCGCCAGCTTCAAGCATGTCGTGCAATGAGTCGGGCGTTATTTCCAAATGAAACTGTAACCCTAAAACCGTATCGGAATACGCAAAAGCCTGGTTCGCGCACGCCGCCGAAAGTGCCAGGTGAGTTGCATCCTCTGGCAGCTTGTAGGTGTCGCCATGCCAATGAAAGACTTTAAACGTTTCCGGCGCTCCATCAAAAAGAAAATGGCGCTTTCCTTCCGGGGTGAGTTGCACCTCAAACCAGCCGATTTCCTTTTGGTCGTTGCTGAAGATTTTTGTCCCCAGGGCGCTGGCAATAAGTTGCGAACCCAGACAAATGCCAAGAACGGTTTTGTTAGCGAATATTGCTTTTTCAATGAAGTTCTTTTCTGCTTTTAACCACGGATATTGATCAAAGTCGTAAACACCCATCGGGCCTCCCATTACGATCAGCCAGTCAAACTGGTCGAGTGCTGGCAATTGATACTGATCTTCATAAAAGTGGGTGTAAGTCAAATGGTGCTGCTTTTCCTTGATCCAGCTTTCAATGTATCCCAGGCCTTCAAACGGAACGTGCTGAAGACAGTGAATCCTTTGCTTTTTCATGTTATTCATGGATGTTTTGGAGGTGCGAAGTCAAAAAAAAAAACCTGCATCAAGCAGGATTTGAAGTTTATCGATTTTCAAGATATTCCACGAAATCTTCCATATTGTCGAAATCCTTTTCTTTTTCGCAGGCTGATGTAATCCAGGTGGACAGGTAGTTGGTTGGTTGCGAAATCAAGATGTATTCCGTATCCGCTTTTTGTGTTTGGATGAAATCAGTCGGATCATACAAGATCGCTGCTCCGATATTCAGTTGAAAAGCGGCAACATCTTCGGGATGCAAACCCCAGGTAGCCAAATAACCATCGCCTTCTTTGGTGGCTGTTCCTTCGTGGTAATTGATGCCAGTGGTAAATTGAACGGGATTGGAGCTAAAAGCAAAAGCTTCGACCTTGGCCTCGCGCATTCCCGAGTAGACGGTTACCCGAACCAGCACGTCAATGCTGTCACCTTTGTAGGGCACATTTTCCGACAACATTTCCATGTACGACTGATTGGCTTCTTTTTTAACACGAGCTGTCCGCTTGCTCACGGGGTTGAGTAAAACAACTTGCTCGCCGTCCCACAGGCGGACGCCTCCGAGTCCCACCGTTTGTCCGGCTTTATACTGATCGGCTCCCCAGCCTTCTTCTTGCTGCTCGGATGTTGGATACCATTTGGCCACGTCCAGTTCGAGCTGTGGTTTGGTTTTATTGTATACATCGATGGCTACTTTGTGATCAAAATAAAGTCGCAAAGCCAGCCATTCATTTTCCACGGCTGGCCCGTGATGCCCAACTTTTTGGTATAAATCGCCAACCTCTGATTCAATCGAACTGACTTGTTGCGGATCGTCTTTCCAAAATAAACTAACATCGGTCTTGTTCTGCGCAGTTGCTTGCAAACCCATGAGTGCAGCAAAAAATAAGGCGAATAATGTTTTCATAATATATTGTTGATTGTCGATTTGAATAACAAAGATAAAAATATAGCCGATGAATTTGCATCTATGCGAAGAGAACGCTTCGTAGTTGCTGATATCGGATTGGATTCGGATATTTATTGGCGGTGAAACCGGGACATGCCATTTCAAAGGATTGAGCTTTTTGACGACCTCGAATTCTAGATTGTCTATTCAAATCTTAAAAATTAGAAGAGGCTGATTCAAATTGAATTCAGCCTCTTCGTTTTGGGTTGGTCTAACTACTGTGACCCGAGTTTACCTGGTTTTATTCAGCTTGTATTTGCATGTATTCAAACAAGTTTTTTAGTGCATTGTCTTGCTATTTTTTATAAATGATGCGACCTGTTTGAACGCTTTGGTTGATAGTCAGCCTGTAAATCAACATGCCGGGTGTTTCATATACAGGAGTATAATCAATCCTGTTCAGCACGCCTTTTTCAACCGGGCCATCAAGCAATGTTGCTACCTTTTGACCAAGTAGGTTGCTGATTTCAAGCGTTGCATGCGCATTGCTGTGGGTTTTGAATTCGAAAGTTACTGTCTCGCTGAAAGGATTCGGGTAAACTTTCAAATTGGTAGACTTCAAGCCCAATGTAGTGACCGATTCAGATTCTGGACTTACAGAAGCTGAAGCCGTACAAGCAATCGTATTGTTGTTGCTGTCGCTGTCAGCCATTGGATCAGGCGTGTAGCCATCTATATAACATCCAACCCCGTGAACGATTACCCAAACATCACCAGATACATCGGCAAAGTCAACGGAATAGCTGGTAGCCATATCCATCATGTCTCCATGGATATATTGTCCCGGAGCAACAGTAGGGCTACCATTTTTCTTCATCGCGTACCATTCACAGCCAACATTAACGTGTGCTTCAGTCAAGTAATAATCACCATGCATGTCATAGTCAACCGTCAATGTACCACCTATGGTGTAGGTTATTGTAACCATTCCAACAGGCTCGGTAATTGCACTGCAATCTGGGTTGCCTGCATACAATGGCATATAGTAAACAGTATCACCCACCTCGGGCTGTTCGATGAAGTTGCTCCATCCCCAGTTGCTGTAACCTTCATTCAAGAAACATTTAACGTCAGCAACAGCATCACCAGGTTCAAGTTCTTCCGGATTACTGAATGCGTAAACGGTATTACATACCGGGTTACATGGAGGAATCGTGAAGGTACAGGTGGCTGAATCACTTGAACAGATGTCGCTCACTCTCAGTGTGAATGGAACTTCGTAACCATCAACCATATTACCGAAGTTTCTCCAGTCAAGAGCCATCAACTCATCCCAGTTGGTTGTTAATGGTTCGCAACCACCACCATAGCTAAATCCATCTTTCCAAGCCTGGAATTCAATATCCAGTTGCTCTCCGGTTAGACAAGCATCTGAGGCAGATGATGTAGAACTATTTTCCGGACTGCAACTTGCCCAAACGGGGTCAGGAGCTGTGAGTTTGAAGGTACCATCAGCGGTTAAGGTATCACAAAGGTCTTCAATTGTGAAGTTGATGCGAACCTCTCCTCCGGAACAAATATCAGGTGCAACATAAGCACTCAGGTCAGGCAACATTGCGTCGCAACCACC
>NZ_LGIA01000145.1 GCF_001270965.1 Sunxiuqinia dokdonensis
CCTCTTTTTAGACAGCCTCAGCTTTTGTTAATTTACATTTTCAGTTTCTTTTCGATCTCTTCGACAAAGAACTTGAAATTTTTGTCTGTGTCTTTCAAATTGTTCACCGTTTTGCAGGCGTGCAATACTGTGGCGTGGTCTTTATTGCCAATTTGTGCTCCAATCGAAGCCAGCGAGGTTTTGGTCAGGCTTTTGGAGAAGTACATGGCCAACTGCCGGGCCTGAACAATCTCACGTTTGCGGGTTCGGGCCTGCAGCGAATCAACCGGCATGTTGAAGTAGTCGCACACCACTTTCGAGATATAATCGATGGATAACTCGCGTTTGGAACTCTTAACCAGTTTGTTAACCATGTCGCTGGCCAGTTCAATGGTGACCTCTTTCCGGTTTAAGGTTGATTGGGCCAGCAACGACACCAGTGCTCCTTCCAGTTCGCGCACATTGTTTCCAATATGGGAAGCAATGTATTCCAAAACTTCGTCATTAATTTCAATACCGTCTTTGTATGTTTTGCGCTTCAGAATTTCCATACGCGTTTCAAAATCCGGCATTTGCAAATCTGCTGTCAAGCCCCATTTAAAGCGCGAAAGTAAGCGCTGTTCCATTCCTTTCAGTTCGATTGGCGGCTTGTCCGAGGTTAATATTAGTTGCTTTCCGCTTTGGTGTAGATGATTGAAAATGTGAAAGAAAGTTTCCTGCGTTTTTTCCTTTCCTGCAAATTCGTGCACATCGTCAAGGATCAGCACATCAATCATCTGGTAAAAGTGAAGAAAATCATTTCTGTTATTGTTGCGAATAGCTTCGGTGTACTGGGTTTGAAACTTGTTGGCGTTGACGTACAGAACGATCTTGTCGGCAAACCGTTCTTTTACCTCAATACCAATGGCGTGTGCCAGGTGCGTCTTTCCCAGTCCTGAGTTTCCGTAAATCATCAGTGGGTTAAAAGCGGTTCCCCCCGGATTTTGAGCCACGGCATAGCCGGCACTTCGTGCCAGACGGTTGCATTCGCCTTCCACAAAATTTTCGAAGGTGTTGTCAGCTTTCAACTGCGGATCAACCTGAAGTTTTTGAATCCCGGGAATGATAAAGGGATTCCTGATGGAAGCCTTCCCCTCTGTTTTCAGCGGAATATTAAGTGGTTTATTTTGAATTTTGCTGTTGTTGGTTGTCGGGTACTTAACCGTGTATGGCTGCGAATTGCTTTGGTTGTTTCCCATCACCACAACGTATTCAAGTTTGGCGTCGTTTCCCACTTCTTTTCGAAGGGTTTTGCGCAGCAAGTCTATGTATTGCTCTTCCAAATATTCATAGAAGAATGGACTTGGCACTTGAATGGTTAGTACTTGATCGTTAATTTTTACCGGTACGATTGGCTCAAACCATGTTTTAAAACTAATTGTAGGAACATTATCTTTAATTACAGTAAGACAGCGATTCCATACAGCAAGATGATTGTTACTCATTTTGAACAGCAGGATTAATATATATTCGACAAAAATTTTCCCTATTTGAATTCCCGAAAGCAAATTTTGTGAAAAAAAAAGTATTAAAAAAATGGAATTTCACTTGACTTTTACCAAACCAATATAACTTGCTTCGTTGTCAGGTAGTTAAAGATTTTAATTTTTTTATGCTTTATAACATTCAGAATATTAGACAATTACAGCGTCAGATATTTGAAACCATTGAATTTAGAGGAGGTTGCGTTTTTTGAATTTCTTTAAAAAGATTTCAGATGCTAATTTCCTAATTTCTTTAAAGCCTTCTCCAGCCTTATGTTTCGTCCGTTTTTAAAGGCTACAATACTCGCATCGGGAAAAATCACTTTTGCCTTGGTGTGAGTTTTCATAATTTTTGCGATATCCGATGTACTGCCAGTAAGATAACTGTAGACGCCCGATACTTCAATCTCTTCAACTTGGTCAAAGTCGTTGAAAATAGAACTTTCAGGAGAAAGCCTGGTGGGGCTTGAAATCAGATGCACTTTGAGCACGTAGTCACTGTCGTTGCTCGGTTTGCCGGCTTGTGGCGAGACGTACACATTTTTTCCCAAATCGAAAGCTGAAAAATGTACATAGCGTTTTGGATTATTCCGGACGTCTTTTAGCAGGAAGTCCAAGCTTTGGCTCATTTCGGTTAGGTTGGCGTACAGTTCTTCATCACTCAGCAGCTTGCCGGCCGAACCTTCTCCTGCATTTACCTTTTCAATGATGCTGTTGATACCGTCGGCTGTTCCACGCAGTTCAACAATTAAATTGGCCAAATCGGCAGCGGCAAGACTATCGCTGATGGAAGAAAAATTGCTGACAATATTTGAAAAATCATCTGCATTTTCATTCAGATTTGCAGTCAGTTCATTGGTGTTCTGAATGATTCCTTTGAGGTTTGTCTTTTCTGAAACCATGATGTCGCTCAACTCATTCGAAACAGTTTCGAGGTTGAGTATGGTTTGGTTGATTCGGGTAAAGCTTTCTGACAGGTTTTTCCGGGCTTCGGCATTAAACACGTAGGTAATGACGGTGATGGCCGAATCGAGGGAAGCCAGAAGCTGCTCTGCTTTATTTTTCAGCGGAAGCACCTGCATGCTGACTTGTTCTTTCAAATCCTCTTCAATACTTCCGGGAATGGTGTCGCCGGGTTGGTAGTATGCGTTGGATGGGACAATCTGAAGTTTGATCGATTTGGTCCCCATAATATCGGAAGAAACAATCCGCGCGGCAGAACCTTTGGGAATTTGGAAATCACCTTCGAGTGAAAAACTGACGACCAAACTGCCATCGTTTTGATCTGAAAAATCAATTGTTTTCACTTGTCCAACCTGGTATCCGTTGATCATCACGGCGCTGGACTCGATCAATCCATCAATGCGCTCATAAACCACACTGTAGGTCGTGTTCTTTTTGAAAAAATCGATGCCTTTGAGGTAGTTCATCCCCCAAATGAAAATGGCAAAACTAAAGACGATTAACAGACCTAACTTGGTGTACCTGGAAAGTTTCATAGTTGTTTTCAGCTTGTTTAATACAATATTAGTAAGCATTCCGATAGTATACAAACATCGGTCTGCGAACTATGGTTTTAATTTTCTGAGTGCCTTTTTCAGCGGAATGGTTTCATCCTGTTCAAAGGCGACAATGAAAGCATCCGGATACAGTGGGACGATTTCATTCTTAATGGCTTGTATCTCTTCAAACGATGATGTTTTGCCATAAAAATATTTGTACACCGGATTCATTTGCTTTCGTTCCACGTCCTTCAGTCCTTTGAAGTTCGCGGCTACCGGCTCAATTTTTTTACTGGTGGCGGCCAGTTGAATGCGGAAGTACACGCCATCAACCTGACTTTCGCTTGTGATCATTTCTTGTTTCGGAGCGGCAGGGATGGCTGCTGTTGTCGTGTTTGAAGCCAGAAGTTTATAGTCGCTTTTGCTGTCGATGGCTTTTTTATAATCTCGCACAGCCCTGAAGATGGCGGAGGCCAGGTAAGCTTGTCCGTCGTCGCTGTTCATGTAGTTGGCTTCGTAGTTGTTGCTTAAAAATCCGGCTTCAACCAGTACGCTGGGCATGCTGGTACGCCGCAAAACCAAAAAACCGGCTTGCTTTACCCCGCGGTCTTTTCGACCAGCCCTGTTCTTAAATTGACTTTGAATTTCTGCCGCCAAGTCGATGCTTTGGTACAGGTGTTCGTCCTGCACCATTTCAAACATGATGTACGATTCCGAAGAATTCGGATCAAATCCCTGGTAAGTGGTGGAGTAATCATCCTCCATCAGGATAACGGCATTTTCCTTTTTCGCCACGTCCAGGTTTTCTTCTGTTCTATGTAACCCTAATACAAAGGTCTCGGTTCCGGTAATTGAAGGTGTGCCGCAATAGTTGGCGTGAAGCGAAATAAACAGGTCGGCTTTGTTTTTATTGGCTATTTCGGCCCGTTCGTGCAATGGCACGAATACATCGCGATCGCGGGTGTAAATGATTTTCACATCGGGCAGATTTTCGCGCATGTAGTTTCCAAGTTTTAATCCAATTCCCAAAACAATATCTTTTTCCCTGATCTGTTTAAATACTGCACCCGGATCTTTTCCGCCATGACCAGGATCAATAATCACGGTGAATGGCTTGTCCGGCGTGTTTGTTCCTTGCGCAACCTGGGAAAAGAGAAAAACAAAACCGGCAAAAACAAAAATCAACTTTTGGCTAATATTCATATTCATAATTGTAGAACGAAACAAAAATAGAAATATTAAAATTATTTTGCATTTGTTCGCCCGTTTGTCTGCGTTGAATTTATATTTTTGCAAACCAATGTAACCGCAATGGCTAACATTATACCCGATTTGATAAGATTTCGAATTACATATCTGCTGCTTTTTTTCAGTATCTGCTCCTACGCGCAGGAATTACCGGACACCATTCCTGTGATTGCTCCTGAGGTGGAATTGCAGCCTGATTCGATACTGCTGGAACAAATGGAAGCGAATCGGGACACCCTGACAGCAGCTGCCCCGAGGCAGAAAACTGTTCTTGAGGCTCCCATTTCGTATAGTGCCGAAGATTCAATTTTGGTTTCGCTGGACGGGAAAAAGGTTTTCCTATACAATAAGGCAGTCGTCACGTATCAAACCATTGAGTTGAAAGCCGACTACATTGAGCTAGATTTGCAAACCAAGGAGGTGTACGCCGAAGGCGTTCCGGATTCTGCAGAGGTGGTTCAGGGAACCCCCGTGTTTAAAGATGGGAGCGAAGAGTTTGAAAGTAAAACCCTGCGCTATAATTTCGAAACGCAAAAGGGAATTATTACCGATGTGAAAACCCAGCAGGGTGACGGTTATGTGCACAGCGACCGGACAAAAAAGATTGACGCCGAATCGTTTATTCTGAAAAGAGGAAAATACACGACCTGCGATGCAGACCATCCGCACTTTTACTTGCGGATGACCAAGGCCAAGGTCATTTCAAATAAAAAAATCATCACTGGTCCGGCTTATCTGGTGTTGGAAGACTTTCCGATCTACTTTCCCATGATTCCATTTGGTTTTTTCCCAAACTCGCCCAGTTATTCGTCAGGAATCATTATTCCGACCTATGGTGAAGAACAAAACCGGGGCTTCTTTTTGCGAGAAGGTGGTTATTATTGGGCGGCCAGTCAATATTTCGATCTGACTGTAAAAGGAGATATTTATTCGAAAGGCTCGTGGGGAAGTAACCTGCACACCAACTATAAGAAGCGGTACAAATTCTCAGGAAGTTTTGATTTTCGTTACAATGTAAACCGGCGCAGCGATCCGGGATTGCCCGACTATAGCCGGACTCCGGGATTCTCACTGCAGTGGTCACATTCGCAGGATGCCAAGGCCAACCCGTTTCAAACGTTTTCGGCCAACGTCAACCTGTCAACAACAAGTTACGACAAGCAGAACTCGAATGATGTGCAAAGCTACCTGCAAACGACCAAGTCGTCGAGTATTTCCTATTCTAAAAAGTGGGAAAATTCGCCTTTCAATATGTCATCAAGTTTCAGGCACTCACAAAACTCGCGTGATTCGACCATTTCATTGAGTTTTCCGGAACTGACGTTCTCCATGTCGAAGATTTATCCGTTTAAGCAAAAGGGCAGGATCGGCGCTGCCAAGTGGTACGAAAAAATTGGTTTTAGCTACACGGGAAACATTAAAAACTCGATTACGGCGCATGAAGAAGAAATTCTGAAAAAGTCGTTGATCACAGACTGGCGCAACGGCTGGAAACACTCCATTCCCATCTCGCTGCCCAATTTCAATTTGCTGAAACACATCAACATCAGTCCAAGCATCAGTTACTCGGAGCGCTGGTACACCAATTATATTGAGCAAAATTATGCCTACGATCATATCGCTCAAAAGGGAACTTTGTGGGAGGATACCATTTACGCGTTTAAGCGGAACTACAATTATTCGTTCTCGCTGAGTTCGCAAACCAATATTTATGGGATGTATCTGGTTAAGAACCCCAACTCGCGGGTGAAAGCCATCCGGCATAAAATGTCGCCCTCGGTGAGCCTGAGCTACAATCCCGATTTTACCGATCCTAAATACGGCTTTTGGGATACTTATATTGATGAGAATGGAAGAGAAGTTGCCTACAACCGGTTTCGCGACGGTATTTTTGGTTCGGCCACCGGACGAGAAAGTGGTTCGATCAATTTTGGGTTGACCAACAACCTGGAAGCCAAAGTCGCGGCTAAAAGTGACACGATTGCCTCGGACGAAGATAAATTTCAGAAAGTAAAAATTATCGACAACCTCGGTTTTAGCGGTTCCTATAACCTCATTGCGGATTCGTTGAACCTGAGTAATATCCGGATTAACGGGCGGACGACCATTAAAGGAGTCAACCTGAATTTTGGTGGAACGCTGGATCCTTATGCGACGGATTTAAACGGTAACAAAATCAATAAGTACATGTGGAATGAAGCTTCCGGATTATCGAAGCTCGGGCGCTTAACCAATGCCAACCTGTCGTTTGGAATGTCTTTCAAATCAAAAAAGAAGGAAGACGAACAAACGGAAGGCGAAGGCGAGAATGTGGAGCAAATCGTTCATCCGGATGGCTACATTGAGTATTACGATTTTGATATTCCCTGGGATTTCCGCTTCGACTACAGTTTAAGCTATTCCAAGCGAAGCCCCTACCACGATGCGCAGATTAACCAGAGTTTAAACTTTAGCGGACGTCTGAACCTGACCCGCGAATGGAACATGTCGCTGACCACCAACTTTGATGTGCAGGCCCGCGAATTCTCCTTCACCACTTTCAATGTAAACCGGCGGCTGCACTGCTGGAACATGAGTTTTAACTTCGTGCCGTTCGGACAGCGAAAAAGCTACAGCTTCACAATCAATGCCTCATCGGCCATGCTGAAAGACCTCAAGATTGACAAGCAACGCAGCTGGTTTGATAACCGTTGATCAACAGTTCAGGCAAACTTTAATGCCAGTTCCGATACGTCTAAGTGTGACATCGACATCTCTCGATGCCTCATCGATACATCTAGTTGTGATATCGACATCTCTCGATGCCTCATCGATACATCTCGATGTGACATCGACACCTATCGATACCTCATCGATGCATCTGGATGTCATATCTACACCTCTCGACGACTCATCGATATGTCTAAGCATGGCATCGACACCTCTCGATGTCAAATCGAAATGGTTGACACTGGCTAGTTAAACAGCTTCAGTCCAAAATAGATGGTTCGTGGTTTCGAAGGTCCGTAAACATAGTTGCTGTCGCGATATTTTCCCTGGTCAAAATCATCCTGATATTGGTTGAAGAGGTTGCTGACTCCGCCAAAAAATTGCAGTTTCGAATCGAGGTGAGGCAAATTGAAATCGTAGGACAATTTCAAATTGGTTTCCCAAAACGGATCCGATTCAAACAGCAGATCTTGTTCCGGAGTGCCGGCGTCACCGGGCAGTCCGTAATGCGGAATGAGCATCGTGCCCGTGTACAAGCCCGATAAAGTTGCAGTAAGCGGGCTTTCGGGCGTAAACGCGATGGTATAATACCCATAGGCATTGGGACTGCGCAGAAAATCTCTGGTTCCGTCAATTTCCGTTGACCAGGCCACCGTTTGTTCGTATTGGCTTTTTTGAAGGGTCAGTCCCGCTTCCAGCTGGAGTTGCTGATTGAAGTTGGCGCGAGCCTCAAACGTTCCTCCAAGCACTTCCGATTTTCCTCCGTTTCGTTTTTCAAGAATTGAATTTCCGTCAGGGGTGTTGTCCAGCTCCTCCAAAATAAACGCATCGTTGAGTACGGTATAAAACCCTTCGATGGTAAAGCCATAAATGTGCGTTTCTGTAGCGCGGTCCCAATTCAGCGAGCTGCTCAAGCTTTGCGAACGTTCCTCTTTTAAATTGTCGGCCAGTTGCACCTGCTGAATGCCGCCTCCGGAAAAGGCAATGTGCATGTCGGTGTCGAAAGCCTGGGGCGCCCGAAAGCCGGTTGACCAGGACAGGCGGAACTGGCTTTCCTGGTTGAACTTATACAAGGCCGACAAGCGCGGATTCAAAATAATCCGGTCCACATAGTTGTGCTGATCGCCCCGCACGCCGCTAAGCAAGGTTAATTTTGAATTGACCGACCAATCACTTTGAAGGTAGAACCCGGTGTTTTTCGAGGTCTGATCCAGCAAATAATCGTAGGTTTCAATTTCATCCATCACGTCATCGTAGTTGTATTCCAAACCGGTTGTGATGACGTTGAGCCCGCCCAAAAAATCATAGAGGGTGTGGTTCAACTGAATTCCTCCCATGAACGTATTGTTTTTGGTATTCCCATAAGGCGGCAAGGCGTAATGGGCAGCCAGCTCTGTCGGGTCGTCGGGCAAAATGCCGGTGTAGTGCTTGCGCTTGGTGTACTGCCCCGCAAAAAAAGCTGCCAGGCTGGTTCTGTTATTCTCAAAATCGAGCGTATAGTCCGCACCACCCATCAAAATGTCGTGGGTGCGTTCTTCCGACTGATCGGCCAGGTAGGCGGGGTCATCATTCCGGTTTCCGCCCCGCCGGTATTCATGCAAACTGGCCATGTTGACTTCCAGTTTTTGGTTTTGGTTGAGCCTGAAATAAGAGTTAAACCCAAACGAATTGTTCTGCAATGCCGGCATCTCTGAATAGCCATCGTCGTTGTGATCGTAGGATTGACGGTCTCTTCGCGACACGAAAATGGTTGCCCCCGCATTGCGCTGCGTGCTCAGCAGGGTGATGTTTCCATTGATGTTGTTGTCGTTGGCCTGCCCATTGATGGTGGCGTTGCTCATGGATAAATCGTAGGCATTACGCGACGGAAACTTGGTGATCACATTGACCGTTCCTCCAATGGCACTTGAGCCATACAAAGCCGATGCGCCACCTCGGACGACCTCAATCCGCTCAACCATTTCCGTGGGGATTTGCTCCAGCCCGTACAAACCGGTCAATGGGCTGAAAATGGGCCGGCTGTTAATTAAAATCTGCGAATAGGCTCCGCCCAGTCCATTCATACGCAACTGGGTATAGTTGCAGGTTTGACAGTCGGTTTCCATCCGAAGCCCCGGTTGAAAACTGAGTCCTTCCGAAATCGTATTGGCCTGCACGTAATCAAATATTTTTGAGTCGATGACGTTGACAATGACCGCCGATTCGGTTTGGCGCTTGAAGGTCTTTGTTCCGGTAACCACCACTTCGTCAACAGCCAGGCTTTGTTTCTCGAGCTCAAAGTTCAGCTCAATACTTTGCCCCTTGACAAGGTTGACGGATTTCTTTACAGGCTTGTAACCAATCATTTTGGCCACCAGCGTGTGTTGTCCTATCGGAAGGTTCACCAGCAAGTAGTGACCGGTTTCGTCGGTTACCGTGCCATAATTGGTGCCATCCAGGTAAATGTTGACAAAAGGAATATGTTCACCGTCCGACTGCACATCGCCAAAAACATTGGCATCGGTTTTTTGTGCGGCCAGGTTGAATGGATTTAAAAGGAAGGTTATAGAAAATAACAATACAATACGTTTCATGATATTTAACTGTTGGATTAATCCACTCAAACCAGAATTTGCTGCAAATGTTTTTGAAAATAAAGTCGATTTGACAAATTTAATCCAAGCATAACAGTTTGCATAAAAATGTTAAAAGATGGATTTTGGTTGTTTTATATTAAACCAACAGAATTTTATGATGTTATCATTAAATGTGAGATTTGAAGCATAGGTGTGTTTTTCATTATATCGATGTTTTTTATTTCTTTGCAAATTATTATTCAAAATCAATCTAAATAGTTTAAAATGGCAATTACTAAAAACAAGATGGTTTCTTTGACTTACGATTTGAGAATCGAAGGAGCGAATGGAGAAATGATTGAACAGGCAACGGCCGAGAAACCACTAAACTTTGTTTATGGTGCTGGCTTGATGATGCCAAAATTTGAAGCGCTTTTGGAAGGGCTGGAACAAGGCAACGACTTCAATATAAATCTTTCATGCGACGAAGCATATGGCCAAATCGATGAAAACGCCATCGTAGATCTTCCCAAACACCTGTTTTTGGTGGAAGGAAAATTTGATGATGAAATCATAAAAGTAGGCAACACGGTTCCAATGATGAGTGCCAGCGGACAGCGTATGAATGGCTTGGTACTTGAAATTACCGACGACATTGTAAAAATGGATTTTAATCATCCGCTGGCTGGCGAAGATTTGTTCTTCAAAGGTAAAGTGCTGGAAGTTCGTGATGCAACGGACGAAGAAATTGCAGCAACTGTTCAAGGTGGATGCGGCTGCGGAAGCGGTGGCAGTTGTAACGATGGCGGCTGCGGTTGCGAAGATGAATCGTGTGCAACTGAAGGCGCTAACGCTGGTGGTTGTGGCTGCGGTTGTTAAGAATCAGGATACGAATGCTCATTATTGCTTCTGAGCAATCGGAAGCAATACTTTTTTAATCGACAGGCATGAATAGCTTCGGACAAATTTTCAGGTTAACCTCTTTTGGTGAATCGCACGGTGTTGGAATTGGAGGAATCATCGATGGCTGCCCGGCAGGTGTCGAAATCGATCTTGATTTCATTCAAAATGAATTGGATCGGCGGAAACCCGGCCAATCAAAAATCACAACCCAACGACAAGAATCCGACCAGGTTGAATTTTTATCAGGTATTTTTGAAGGGAAAACCCAGGGAACACCCATTGGTTTTCTGATCAGAAATAAAGATCAACATTCGAACGATTACAATAACCTGAAAGATGTGTTTCGTCCGTCGCATGCCGACTATACTTACCTGAAGAAGTACGGAAGCCGCGATCATCGCGGAGGTGGTCGTTCTTCGGCCCGCGAAACCATTGCCCGTGTTGTGGCCGGGTCAATCGCCAAACTGATGTTGAAGCAGTTTGATGTCAGCGTTCATGCATTTGTTCAGCGAGTGGGCGACGTGGAGCTTGCCAAGAGCTACAAAGAGCTGGATTTGAACCAGACCGACAGCAACATTGTGCGTTGTCCAGATCCTGAGACGGCTGAAAAGATGATTGCCCGGATCGAAGTGGCCGGAAAAAACCACGATACGGTTGGCGGCATTGTTCAAGGAGTCATTCAAGGTGTGCCGGTTGGATTGGGAGAACCTGTGTTTAATAAATTACATGCCGATTTGGGACATGCCATGTTGGGAATTAACGCAGTAAAAGGATTTGAATACGGATCAGGATTTGAAGGAACCCGGCTAAGTGGTTCGGAACACAACGATGTGTTTATCAAATCGGATAGCGGTATTCGTACAAAAACCAACCACTCCGGAGGTATTCAAGGCGGAATATCCAATGGTGAAGATATTTATTTCAATGTGGCATTCAAGCCCATTGCGACCTTGCTGAAGGAGCAGCAAACCGTCGATAAAGAAGAAAATGAAGTGACGATTAATCCCAAAGGACGTCACGATCCCTGTGTGTTACCACGTGCTGTCCCTATTGTTGAAGCCATGGCAGCTCTGGTTATTGCTGATCATTATTTACTGAATAAAATAAATCAAAGTTAAATGCCTCGCAAAAAAAGACAAAGACGCCTTTTGGCGCCACCTTCCGTAAAAGGTTTTTCCGTATTTGGACCGAAAAACAGAGCTGAGCAAGTCGTTCTATTCTTCGAAGAGTATGAGGCCATTAAGTTGCTGGATTTCGATAATCTAACCCAAGAGGAAGCTGCGGTGTGTATGGAGGTTTCTCGCCCAACATTAACCAGGATTTATGAAGCTGCCCGTAATAAAGTAGCCAAAGCCATGGTTGAAGGCAAGGACTTGCTCATTCGTGGTGGTAATTTCCAATTCGACGAGAACTGGTATCGTTGCAACGATTGTAGTGCCAAGTTTAATATGGCCAAAGCCGATGAAAATTGTCCGGTATGCCATTCAAAGAAAATTATTTCATTGAACGCATATTACCAGGAAAATTAAACTTGCAGCGATTCTCCTTCACTTTTTGCAATGATGACCGCACCGCAACTGTCGCTCCAAACGTTGGTTGCCGTGCGGAACATGTCTAAAATCCGGTCAACCGCCAGGATCAATCCAATGCCTTCCAGCGGAAGTCCCACGGCTGTTAATATGACGGTGATCATCACCAGACCGGCCATTGGAATTGCCGCTGCACCAATAGATGCCAACAACGCAGTAGCCACAATGATGGCTTGCTGAACAATACTTAAATCGTGCCCATAAGCTTGCGCGATAAAAATAGCCGCAACACATTCGTAAAGCGCCGTACCATCCATGTTGATTGTCGCGCCAAGCGGCAGCGTAAAACTGCTGATTTTATTAGACACCCCGGACTTAGATTCTACTGCATCGATGGTCAAAGGCAAGGTAGCGCCCGACGATGAAGTGGAAAAAGCCGTGAGCAGGGGAGTGGTCATATTTTTGAAATGCTTTCGTGGATTAATTTTTCCTGTAAATTTTAACAAAAGTGGGAGTGTGACGAAGAAATGCACGCCCAACGCCAGAATCACGGTTCCCATATAGATTCCCATGCGCGACATCAGCCCGGTCAAATCATCCTGATCGGCAATCACTTTGGCTACAATTCCAAAAATCCCCAGTGGGGTGAAGCGAATGATGAACAGCGTGATTTTCATCATGACATCGAATATGGCGTTGAACGCTTTTTTCAGGACTTCCCGGTTTACAACATCGATCTTGGTGATGAAGAAGCCAAACAGCACGGCAAAAAAGATGATGGAGAGCATATCACTATTGGTAAAAGCCTGAAAGATATTCTCCGGAACAATCTCAATTAAGATTTCACGAAAGGAACGCTGCTTTTCCACCAAGCCCTCCACTTCTTCCTGAAAGTTCAAATCGGCTCCGAGCCCCGGCTTAAACAAATTGACAAAAAACAAGCCGGTGACAATAGCCAACATCGAGGTCAACAAATAATACCCCATCGTTTTCAAACCCAGTCTCCCTAAATTTTTGCCTGTGCCAATGTTGGTAATTCCTGAAATCAAAGAGCTTAATATCAACGGTATAATGAGCATTTTCAACGAACGAAGAAATAGATCGCCCATCCAGCTGATGGCGTTTACTTCAGGATTGTTGTAGCTCGATTTTCGAATACCTGCCTGGTAGGTATCATATTCTTCCTGCGTGAGCGCCTGGCGTAAGTTAGTTTGAAAATCCTTCATGGTCGAAAACTGCCTTCCGTCATACACTTCAAGCTTTTCAATCACCTGAGCCGGAAGTTTTTTCTTGGCCAGCTCGTTCAGCGTTCCCTGATCGAACGTGTAGTTTGTAGGAAAAAGAATACCGTAGATAACCGACAGAACGAGTGCGATCAAAATTTGCCAGTGGAGCTCCAGTTTGAATAAACGCATGGGTAATTATTGAGATTTCTACAAAACTAACTTTTTATACCATGCTCTGCAACATCCTTTTTATATCTAAAACTTGCTATTTTAGCAGCACAGTACAGGACAATACAAAAACTCTCAAAATAAATGATAAAACTATGAATAGCAGATTAATCGGGCGTTTGCCTAAAGTTGGGATTCGGCCAGTAATTGATGGCCGGGAGCGGGGAGTCCGCGAATCATTGGAAGTTCAAACCATGAATTTGGCCAAAGCTGCGGCCAGACTCATTGAGGAAAACCTGCGATTCCCGTCGGGGGAACAAGTGGAATGTGTGATTGCGGATACAACAATTGGCGGCGTGGCTGATGCAGCGCTTTGTGCCGACAAGTTTCAACGCGAAGGTGTCGGTGTTTCACTGACCGTTACCCCTTGCTGGTGTTACGGAACCGAAGTCATGGACAGCGACCCGTTGATGCCTAAAGCCGTTTGGGGATTCAATGGAACCGAGCGTCCCGGTGCGGTCTACCTGGCGGCGGCCCTGGCCGGATACACGCAGAAAGGCTTACCAGCTTTTGGTATTTATGGTCGCGATGTGCAGGATGCCGGCGATACATCCATCCCGGATGATGTGCGCGAAAAGATTCTACGCTTTACAAAAGCGGCATTGGCTTCGGCTCAAATCAAAGGCAAATCTTATCTGTCCATCGGCTACACGTCCATGGGAATCGCTGGCTCCATGGTCGATGCCAACTTTTTTCAGGACTACCTGGGTATGAGAACCGAGTTCGTTGAATCGATTGAACTGATTCGCCGGATGGAAGAAGGCATTTACGACCATGAAGAGTATGAAAAAGCATTGGCTTGGGCTAAAGCGAATTGCCAGGAAGGGGAGGACCCGAATGACCAGCAGAAGCAGCACGATCGGAAACGTAAAGACTGGGAGTGGGAAACCGTGGTGAAAATGACCTTGATTTGCCGCGACCTGATGATTGGTAACCCGAAGTTGGCCGAAATGGGTTTTGGAGAAGAAGCCCGGGGTCACAATGCCATTGCCGGAGGTTTCCAGGGGCAACGCCAATGGACTGACTATTATCCGAATGCCGATTTTACGGAAGCCATTTTGAATTCCTCATTCGATTGGAACGGCCTGCGCGAAGCCTTCGTTTTTGCGACTGAAAATGACAGCCTGAATGCAGTTCCGATGCTGTTCGGCCACCTGTTAACCAATACGGCACAGATTTTTTCAGATGTTCGAACCTTCTGGAGCCCGGAAGCTGTGAAACGTGTGACGGGTAAAGAGCTGATCGGACTGGCGCGAGATGGCGTTATTCACCTGATTAATTCGGGCTCAACCACGCTCGATGCCACCGCGCAACAAAAAGATTCGGCAGGAAATGCGGTAATGAAACCGTACTGGGATATTTCTGAATCGGAAGCCCAGGCCTGCTTGGACAACACACGCTGGTGTCCCGCTGATTTAGGTTACTTCCGTGGCGGTGGCTATTCTTCACAATTTAAAACGGCTGGCAAAATGCCCGTGACCATGTCGCGCATCAACCTGGTGAAAGGACAGGGGCCTGTGTTGCAAATTGCTGAAGGCTGGACTGTTGAACTTCCGGATGATATCCACCAAAAGCTTGATGCACGAACCAATCCAACCTGGCCAACCACTTGGTTTGTTCCGCGTTTGAATGACTGTGGAGCCTTCAAGGATGTGTACAGTGTGATGGCCAATTGGGGAGCCAATCACGGCGCCATATCCTATGGCCACATTGGAGCTGATTTGATCACGCTGGCTTCCATCCTCCGCATTCCGGTGTCCATGCACAATGTTGATGAGCAGCAGATTTTCCGGCCCAGCGCCTGGGCTTCATACGGAACCAATAAAGAAGGTGCCGATTACCGGGCCTGTGAAAACTACGGTCCGTTATATGGTTAATCGCAAATTTTCAACTATTTTGGCAGGCCGAATCATCCTGAATCAATTTCAGTTTAAAATAATATTCAGTCTCCTAATTATCTTATCGGTAGCGGCCTGTGCCACTACCGATAAGAATAAAAAAGAATCGATGAACTCAAAAAAAGGCCAGTATGGCCATGATTTAGAGCAGCTTCAGAAATATTATTCAACCATTGAACTGGTGGCGGGATCGTCGCGTGTGGTGCTGGTTCCTGAACTTCAAGGGAGGGTGATGACGAGCTCGACCTTGGGCGCAGAAGGTTTTTCATTTGGATGGATCAACCATGAACTGTTGGGAACCACGCAACTATCCGAACAATTTAATCCGTTTGGTGGGGAGGAGCGGTTTTGGATTGGTCCCGAAGGCGGGCAGTTTTCATTTTATTTTGAAATGGGAAAAGCCATGGAGATGCATAACTGGCGTGTTCCAGAAGCGATTGACACCATGCCGTGGGAGGTGATTGAAGCCAACCAGGAAACCGCCACTTTTCAAAAAGCTTTTCGACTGAAAAATTACTCAGGTACTAACTTTCACATGGAAGCCACCCGGCGGGTCAGCATCATCGATCCAATCGAGATCGAAGAATATCTTCCCATCAAAATGGATGAATCCGTTCGGGTAGTCGCTTACGAATCGCTAAATCAGCTTAAAAATACCGGCGCCAGCGATTGGACCAAAGAAACCGGGGCGCCCTCCATCTGGATGCTTTCCATGTACCAACCCTCGCCGGAAGTGACCATTGTTATCCCTTTCAGAAAAGAGGGCGAAGGGCCCGTACTTACTGACGATTACTTTGGTAAAGTTCCTTCGGATCGACTCAAGGTGGACGACGGTGTGATCTTTTTTAAGGCTGATGGCAAGTTTCGAAGCAAGATTGGGGTGTCTCCACAGCGGGCATTGCCAACCCTGGGAAGTTACGATGCCCAAAATAAATGCCTGACCATTCTAATCTGTTCGCTGGATTCAGCATCGACTGATTTTGTCAATTCCTCGTGGAATGAATTTCAGAAGGAGCCATTTAAAGGCGATGCCATCAATGCCTACAACGATGGACCTTTGGCTGATGGCGGTCAGCTGGGACCATTTTACGAGCTGGAGTCCTCTTCGTCGGCTGCCGTACTAAAGGCTGGCGAAGTGAAGATGCATTTTCAGCAAACTTTTCATTTTGAAGGAGACGAAACCAGCTTGAATGCGATTGCGGAAAAGCTTTTGGGCGTGTCGATCAATCAAATAAAATCAAATTTGTAAAACAAATACACTAAACGTACCTAAACTTAACGACGTGAAAACGAAAGAAAAAATTGTACCAAGGGAATACCTGTTCCCATTTATTTTAATCACCAGCCTTTTCGCCTTGTGGGGGTTCGCCAATGATATTACAAACCCCATGGTTGCGGCTTTCAAAACCGTGATGGAGATTTCAAATGCCAAAGCTGCTCTGGTTCAGTTTGCATTTTATGGCGGTTATGCCACCATGGCCATTCCGGCAGCGCTGATTATCAAACGATACAGCTATAAATTGGGAATTATCATCGGTTTAGCCTTATATGCCACGGGGGCGTTGTTGTTTTTTCCGGCAGCACAATTTGAACTTTTCGGGTTCTTCCTGGTGTCTTTGTACATTCTCACCTTCGGTTTGGCGTTTCTCGAAACCACGGCCAACCCCTATATTTTGTCGATGGGACCTGCCGAAACCGCTACACGCCGGTTGAATCTGGCGCAGTCATTCAATCCCATGGGTTCAATTTTCGGCATGTTTATCGCTTCCAACGTGATCTTAACAGCGCTGGAATCAGACAAACGCGATGCTGCAGGAAATCTGATATTTGATACGCTAAGCGCTGCAGAAAAAGCTGCCGTCCGAACCCATGACTTGGGCGTGATTCGCAATCCATACGTCATCCTTGGCTTTTTTGTCATCCTGATGCTGGTGATTATCGCCCTTTCAAAAATGCCCAAACGAGGAAAGGCAGATCATTCCATCAAAACAAAGGATACCTTCCGGCGACTATTTAAAAATGAAAAATACCGCGAAGGAGTCATTGCTCAGGTGTTCTATGTTGGGGCACAAATTATGTGCTGGACGTTCATCATTCAGTATGCCGATAATCTGGGTATTGCCAAAGCCGAAGCCCAGCGCTACAATATTGTGGCCATGGCCATTTTTATTGGAAGTCGATTTGTAAGTACTTTTTTGATGAAGTACCTCAATGCCCGACTGATGCTCACGATGTTTGCCTTGGGTGGCGTGCTGACCACAACAGGTGTTATTTTGATTGAAGGAATGCCCGGACTGTATTTACTGATCGCAACTTCCGCTTTTATGTCGCTGATGTTTCCAACCATTTACGGAATCGCGCTTGAAGGGCTGGGTGAAGACTCAACCATTGGTGCTGCCGGCCTGGTGATGGCCATTGTTGGAGGCGCACTCATGCCGCCATTGCAAGGTTTAATCATCGATCAGGGAACCATTGGCTGGTTACCGGCAGTTAATTTCTCCTTTATTTTGCCCTTTATTTGTTTTGTGGCCATTGCCATTTACGGCTACCGCACTTTGAAAGTACACAGGGAATAGACCTTGGCTGATGTGGTTTATGGTTGGAAAGAAAAGCGGGGAGCAATAAAAAATAAGGACTATGGAATTTACTTTTGAACTGGACAATTCGTCTTCTCAAACCAAGTTGCAGCAACTCATTCATGCCATCAATGAGGCCATCAGCAATGGGACTCTGAAGGAAGGAGACTTTCTGCCCTCCGTCAATAAGTTGAGCAAAAGCAGTGGCTTGTCGCGCGATACCATTTTCAAAGCCTACACCACGCTCAAACAACGCAGCGTCATTGCTTCAACCCCAACAAAGGGATATTTTGTGAGCAATGAATCATTTAAAGTGATGGTGCTGCTCGACGACTTCAGCGCATTTAAAGAGCAGCTTTACGGAAGTTTTCGAAACAGCTTGCCCGAAAATTATTCGGTTGATTTGCTTTTCCATCATTACAACCCGGCTGTTTTTGAGCAGCTGGTATTGAATAGCCTCGGGCGTTACAGCATGTATGTGGTCATGAATATTCGTAACGAAGGCATGGAGCCTGTGTTGAAGAAAATCGACCCCAACAAACTGCTTGTTTTGGATATGGGTAAACCCGGCAGCCCCGATATAGCCTACATTGTTCAGGATTTTGAGCAGGCTTTTCTTGATTGCCTGAAGGAGGGGAGCCACCGGATTGCAAACTACGATGAATTTAACCTGGTGTTCCCGGAATCCACCCCGCATCCGAAAATTACCATGGAGGTATTTAAGCAGTTTTGTGAACAGCAGCAATTCAGGCACGGGCTTGTTTCAACAATCAAAAACAAAAGCATCAAAAAAGGTCAGGCTTACCTGGTGATTAAAGACGACGATTTGGTCCATATCATCAAACAGTGCAAAAAGAAAGGCTTGTTGCCAGGCGAAGATGTTGGAATTATTTCCTACAACGATTCGCCGATGAAAGAGATTGTGGGCAACGGCATTACCGTGATTTCAGTTGATTTTGAAGCGATGGGACAACAAGCTGCCCACTTCGTTGAAAGCAAGCAAAAAATCTTTGAAACGCTCCCGAGCAGGTTGATTATGCGGGGTTCGCTGTAAACCGAACGAACTGCCCAGACTGGAATAAGCTCCAGCCTCGGCAGTTCGCTTCCGGTTGCTTTGGCTAGAACAAGTCTTTCTTGCGGAAGATAATAATTCCGGTAACCGACATTAGGCCCGAGAAAACAACAATGGCGAAAAACGCCCAGCTCTTATCTTCCAAATTATTCGGAACGTTCATGCCGTACAAACTCGCAATCAAAGTCGGGATCATCAGGATAATGGAAATGGAAGCCAGCTGCTTCATCACCACGTTCAGGTTATTGGAAATGACCGAGGCAAAGGCATCCATCATGCCACTTTGAATGTCGGAGTAAATCTGTGACATTTCCAGGGCCTGCTTGTTCTCAATGATGGCATCCTCCAACAAATCCTCATTCAATTCTGTCATGGTTTTCTTGAGGGCATTCCGAATTTTGGCCAATACAATTTCATTGGCCTTCAGTGACGTAATGAAAAACACCAGGCATTTTTCCATCTTCAAAAGTTTGTTGAGCTCTTTATTTCGAATCGATTTTTCAAGCTCTTCCTCAATGCGAGCGGTTTGCTGGTTAATTTGTTTCAGGTAGCTCAGGTAGATGCTGCCCGATTTGAGGAATAATTTAATGGTGAAACTCAGCTCATCATGAATCAAATGGTTTTGACCGCGGAAAAGCGCCGGCTTTTCAAATGGCAAAACCTCGTTGATGGTCGAGCAGATGGTGATTGTGATGTTACTGACTCGAAAAATGCCAAGCGGCACGGTATAATAGGGTACGCCATTGTTTGGGCTTTCCACCGGGATACGTAAAATAATGAGTGACCAGTCATCGTCCACTTCATAACGCGGGCGTTCGTCAACGTCCAAAATGTCCTGAATGATGTCTGCCGGAACGTCAAATTCGGTTTGTAAACGATCGGTTTCCTCCGGTGTGGGTTGAACCACGTTGATCCAGCAGCCTTCCGCTGCTTTTGGTGTTTCAACATAACCACCAAAGCTCTTAAAAATTTTTAGCATGATTTTGCCTCCTTTCATTAACTGCAGGAGGCGACGGGCCCCTACAGCGAGGTTAATAATTCATTTTTATATGACTCGGGCCTTCGTCCATGTATTTGTTATTTTATTGCGGCGCAAAGCTAGTTAAAACAAGAATAAGCGCGCATGCATATGGAAAGAAAAAAGCAGAAAAAAAGGATTTTAACCGCGCGAAAATGGTGGATACGGGTTAAAATCCTTTGTTTGAAGTTCATTTCTAATTGGGCAGGTGGCGCTTTTCAACGCCTTCGAAAGTCATTTTTATGGGTTTAATCGTTCCATCTTCGTTAAAATACATGCGGTCGATACAGACCACGCGATGATCGCGATCCTGATTCGGAATGGGACGGCGATGGTAAATGATGTACCAGTCGTCGGTTCCTGGAATATTCATCACCGAGTGGTGACCCGCGCCGGTAGCAATGTCCGGATCTTGTTCCAGAACGGTTGCGAGGCGCTCAAACGGCCCAAACGGACTGTCAGCAATGGCATAGGCCACTTTGTAGGTCGAATTGCCCCAGCCGCCTTCCGACCACATGAAATAATACTTTCCGTCGCGGATAAAAAAAGTAGGACCTTCCACATAACCTTCAGGGGTAATCTCCTTCACCATATCGCCATCTTCAAATGGAATCAGGTGGGTAAAATCATCGCTGATTTGTCCGATGTTGCAATGGCCCCAGCCGCCGTAAACGATGTAATACTTGCCATCCAAGGCTTTAAACACGTACTGATCGATGGGTTGGGCTCCGTTGTAAAACTCCTGAATCAGCGGGCGGCCGAGCAGATCGACGTACGGTCCTTCGGGATTTTTGGCCACACATACGCCAATACCTCCCTGCTTGTTTTTGTCACCCAGGCTGGCATCGTACATTGGGCCACTTTCATTTTGAATGTCGTTGCCGGCAAAAAACAGGTAGTAATTGCCATCCTTTTCAATGATTGAGGGCGCCCACATGGCTTTGTTCACCCACTTGACGGTGGTGGTATCAATCACGCGTTTGTGTTTGGTCCAGTTCACCAAATCATCCGACGAAAAGGCATCCAGGAACACCTGGTCTTCGTATCGGGCCGAGTAAGTCGGGAAAATCCAATATTTTCCATCCAGAATGGCCACTTCCGGATCAGCGTACCATTCTTCGGAAATGGGGTTGCCCGAGGTTTCGGCTTCCGCGGTTTGCTCATTTTGTTTCTCTTTCGTTTGGCCACAGGCCATCAGCGCTGCCATGGTCAGCAGTAAAATTGAGTTCTTCATTCGTAATTGTGATTTAGGTATTTGTATAAAGCTTGTTTGTTTAATTAAACAGTTTCTTCAACTTGTCTCCCACGTTTTTGATCGACTTATCCAGTTCTTCCTTGGTGGACTTCTTCACTTCGTCCTGAATTTGCTTTTTGGCTTCGCTCATGTCCATCGACACTTTGGGCTCTTTTAAATTGCCTGATATGCCCACGGTAATTGGTAGGACCGTGATGTTTTGCGATCCGGGTAAAAATCCGAGCGCACTGTTAATATCATCGCTGATGTCTTCGCGATTGACTTTGAAATCCATCTTCAGATCCAGCATTTGGGCTACCGAAAGGTTTCCGTAAATGGACACTTCCTGGTCGGCTATTTTCGTCTGGAAAGGCTTCATTTCCACATTGCCGTCATTCAGGCTAAAATGAGCCGTGAAGTCATCGACCCGCACATTTTGCAATTTTTCCTTTTTGATGAAATTTTTGATTTGATCGAAAGTTGGCGAATCAACAATCTGTAGATTTTGGGTGTTGAACAAGCCACTGCCGTCCAGGCTCGACGGAATGATGTCGAGTGTTTCGCTCAGTTGCCCGTTAAATTTCAGCTTGGTCGAAATCTCGCCCTGGCTGCGCGCTGCAATGGGGAGGTACTGCTGCACCAATCCAAAAGAACGATAGAAAGCCGGAATTTGAACGGTGCTCAGGTCAATATCAAAATCGAAAAGTGGCTGGTTGGCATCGTTACTTTTATACGAGCCGTCTATGGCCAGTTTTCCTTGCAAAATATCCATGTTCAGTTGCTTCAGTTCAAGCATGCGGTCTTTCACCACAATAGAACCAACGATGTTTTTGATGTCCATTTTGTCGAAGCTGGCCCGGTTAATTTTCGAGTTGAAAGCCAGGTTCAGGTTGGCCGGAACCTGGAAGGCAATCACGCTGTCAGTGGCTGTTGTGGCCACGGTGTCTTCAGCCATCAGGTTGGCCAGCTCGTTAAAGTTCAGGTAGTTTGAGTTGAGCGTAAAATCACCTTTCAACGTTTTATCCATCAAAAAGTAAGGGAGGTAGTTCGACAGTTTTCCTTTCAGCTGAAAATCACTTTGTCCGGTCTTTCCGTCAAACGAAGTCAGCGTAATGGCGGTATTGTCCACTTTTACAGCGCCGGAATTAATCTCAACAGCTTGGGTGATTTGCGGTGTCTTCACTTTGAAATTGCGGAAGTTGAAGGCACCCGACGAGGCAATCTTTTCGTAATCTTCGTTTTCTATAGCCGACATTCTGCCTTTAACGGACAGGTTTCCATCCATAAATCCTTGCAGTTCGATGCTGTCCATTGGAATGATCTCAGCCAGTTGTGTGAAATCAATTTTCCCGTTAAAATAGGCGTCAAACTGCGGGTCACTCATCGGGTGGGTGAGGGTCAGACGCGCATCCACCGGATTTTCACGAATCTGAATGTGGGCGTTCGAGACATTCACGGTTAGCAGGTCGAAATCGCCCTCGGGTTTGGTAATTTGTCCATCCAGCGATATTTGTTCGATCTTTTCGGGCGATCCGGCATATTGCAGGGTCGCATTGTTCACATAGATTCGCGTGTTGATTTCCGGATAGGTTTCTTCGTAGAACCAGCCTTTCACATTCCCTTCGAAACCAGCTTCGCCGGTGGTTTCAATGTCTTCCAAATACGATTGATAGCTTTGCGGTACCAGGGCCAGCAAGGTTGCAAAATCGCTTTGCGGCTGCTTAAACTGCAAGTCGAAATACATGCTGTCGGATGGCATTTCAAAACGTCCGCTCAAATCCAGCGGCAGCTCATTCAGGTGCAGGGTCGATTCGCCAAACTCAAAAACCATTTTGTTGTAGTCGGCCATCAGCTGGCTGTTCACCTTCAGCACCGTATTCGCAATGTATTGGGTGGAATCGTATTCGAGTTTGAATTCGCCAATTTCGGCATCGAGATCAAAGTGGGTAATGGTGCCCTCCATCCGTCCGCTGGCATCCAGGTTCGAATTCAGCAAGGCCACAACCGTTGCGGTTGCCGCGTCTTTGTAAATCAGGCTTAAATCGCGCACTTCGATATCCTGAAGCGAAATGGCCATGCTTTCGCCCGACTCATCCTCCTGTGTTGCTGTACTTTCTTTGGCAATGTCCCAGTTCACTTGTTCCGAGCTGTTCGAAAGCAAGTTGACCTGTGCCTGGCTCAATCGCAGGCTTTGAATGGTAAAATCTTCTCCCTTGAACAAATCGCTGAGGGAAATATCAGTCGCCAGCGATTGCATGGACACCAGCGTGTCGTTTTCAAACTCACCCAGGCCAACTACGGTTAAACCTTTCAGTTCCATCATCACGTTGGGAAAACTTCTCCACAGGTTGAGCTTGAAATCGGCAAATTCAACTTTCGCGTTCACATTGTCATTGATCGTTGTTTTCACCTTGTTTAGCAGCGGGCCTTTGAAAACAACCGGTAAAACAATCATCGCTGCCATTAACAGGACCAGGATGGTCCCTATGGTAATCAGTACTTTTTTCATTGGATCAGACTTTTTTTTAAAATTCAACTCGTGTCCTCTACTTATTACAGTCAAATGGCCCGATTTACTTACCACCGGGCCTTATTTTCCGTCTATTTTTTTGTTCCTCTAAGTTATGAAAGAATCATGCCAAATGCGGATTTTCTGTCAACAATAATTGGCGCAGCAGGTTAATGGTCGCTTGTGAGGACCGCATAATATTACGTTCGCGGTTGTGTGCGAAGGTATAACGTTCCAGTTTGATGTTCTGTTTACTGATTACCGCAATCCAAACCGTGCCGACCGGTTTTTCGTCAGTGCCACCATCAGGCCCCGCAATGCCGGTGGTAGCCACGGCGTAGTCGGTATGCAGCGCTTGTTGAACGCCCTGCGCCATTTCCAGGGCCACTTCCTTGCTCACGGCACCATGGGCTTCCAGCGTTTCGGATTTCACGCCCAGGATCGCCATTTTTACTTCGTTGGAATAAGCCACAACTCCGCCCTTCAGATAGACTGAGCTTCCGGCGTTGGCGGTAAACATGTGGGCAATCATGCCGCCGGTGCAACTTTCGGCAATGCCCAGTGTGGCGCCGGCTTTGACCAGCAAACGACCGGTGACACCCGCCAGCGAATCGCCGTTGTAGCCAAAAATATGCTCGGGAATGAGCAGCTTGAGTTGATCAATTTGCCGGCTGACTTCCTCTTGCAAGCTTTCCATTTGCTCGCCGTACGCGCTTAAGCGCAGGCGAATCATGAGTTGGCTGGGCAAATACGCCAGCTTGATAAAGTCGGGCAGGGCGGTCTCCCAGGCTTCAATCTTTTCGGCCAGCATGGATTCAGGAATGCCGTAAACCAACACCGTTTGGTGGTAGATGGATTTGGCTTTCCCGCTTTTCGCCAGGCGGGGCAGCACTTCCTCGCTCATGATGCTTTTCATTTCGAAAGGCACGCCGGGCATGGAAACAAAGAGCGTGTCGTTCTTTTCGAACCACATGCCGGGGGCTGTTCCGGTTGAATTGTTTAAAACGGTGCATTTCGATGGAACCAGCGCCTGGTCCTTGTTGAGCTGGTTCATGCTGACCTTGCGTTTGGTCAGCCGCTCGGTCACATTCGCCAGCACCTGCTCATTCAGCACCAATTCGCAATCAAAGTAATCGCACAGTACTTTTTTGGTGATGTCGTCCTTGGTTGGGCCCAGTCCGCCGGTGATGAGCACCAGGTCGGCGTGTTTTTCGGCGTTGGCCAGCGCTTCCAAAATGTGCTCGTGCTGGTCGTGTACCGAGGTGATTTGAAAAACTTCAATGCCGTGCAGGTTGAGCTGTTCGCCCATCCATGCTGAGTTCGTGTCAACGATTTGACCGATTAATATTTCGTCGCCTATGGTGATAATTTCTGCCTTCATGATTTGAGAGTGTGAGAGGGTGAGAATGTGAGAATATGAGAGAGTGGGAGTGTGGGAGTGTGAGAACACGAGATCATTGGCTTTTCAACATCTCTCCATCTCTCCATCTCTCTCTCTCTCTCTCTCTCACCCTCTCTCATTCAGATGCTCCATTTTTCAGGAGATCGTTGCATGTTCACCAACATTCCAATAATGTTTTCGTATTCCTCATCGAATTCTTTATACTGATCCTGTGAGATATATTGACATGCTACTGCAAAATCGAGCCAATTTTGAGTCTCGGCCGCTTCCGCTTCGCTTTCATTTAATTTGTTGACAAATGATTTTGGGTATTTTCTTCGGCGAAAAGCTTCTGAAATATTGCTGGAAACTGAACGCGATGATCTTCGGATCTGATCTGTCAGCGAGTAAGTTTCATCTTTAGGGAAAGATCTTGATAAAACAAAAATCTTCATGGCTACTTCGAAGGATTTCTTATAAACCTTTAGTTCCCGATGCGTTTTGATTCGTTCCATAGTTTTATTATTGAATGGTTATTGTCTTTTTTAAATCTCACCCTCTCCCCATCTCTATTTCCCACTTTCTCATCATCCCATCTTCCCACTCTCTCTCTCTCTCTCTCTCTCTCTCTCTCCATCTCACCCTCTCATCGCCGCCAGGCGCTCCAGCAGCGGTGGGTGCGAATAGTGCACAAACACATAGGCCGGGTGGGGGCGCAGGTTGCTGAGGTTTTTCACCGAGAGTTTTTTCAGGGCCGAGGCCAGGGGCTGGCCATTGTAATGTTGCGCGGCAAAAGCGTCAGCTTCGTACTCATTCTTACGCGAAAAAAGATTCATGCCGATGCCGATCACGGAGGACAGCGGCGAGTACAAGATGCCAAAGGCAATCAGCCCGATGTGGAAGCTGGGTTCGCTGACGCCCAGGGCTGCCGAAAGGGCCGGACTGTCAATCAGCAGGGAGAAAATGTACAACATCAGCCCGGTTTGGATGATGCCGATGAGCAAACTCCACAAGACATGTTTTTTCTTGTAATGCCCGATTTCGTGTGCCAGCACCGCTACCAGTTCCGGTATTTCCATGTCCTTGATCAGCGTGTCGTAAAGGACAATGCGTTTTTTCGGGCCCAATCCCGAGAAATAGGCGTTGGCTTTGGTGGAGCGTTTGCTGCCGTCAATCACATAAATATTGTCGAGCTTGAAGCCCACCTTGGAGGCAAAGCTTTGGATGGCCTGCTTCAGCTCACCGTCTTCCAGCGGCGTTTGCTTGTTGAACAGCGGTACGATGAGCGAGGAGTAAAACATGGCCATGAAAATGGAAAAGCCGCTGACCACCAGCCACACGTACAGCCAGAACCATTCGCCCGTTTTCAGGTAAATGAAAATGATCAACGCCAGCAAACCGCCGCCAATCAGTGCACCCAGCAACCAGCCTTTCAGCTTGTCGAGCACATAGGTTTTGGGGGTGGTTTTGTTGAATCCGTATCTTTCTTCAATCACAAAAGTGCTGTACAAGTCGAATGGCGTGCTGAGCAGATCGGAGGCCAGCAGCAAAATTCCGAAGAAAACTAGAGCCGACCACACCGGGCTGGCCGACACGGAAAGCGCCCACTGGTTAACCAGGGCAAAGCCTTCGAAGAAAAGCATTAGCACAATCAGCACAAAGCTGAACGAGCTGGTGAGCATGCCAAAGCGGTGGTTGGTTTTCGAGTAAGCTTGCTGGCGGCGGTATTTATCTTCGTCGTAAATGCCTTTTACTTCGTCGGGTAGCTGGCTTGTCCAGCGTGTGGTGTTCAGGTAATCGAGTACCCGTTCAACCACAAAATCCAAGATCAGGATACCCAGAATAATCCAGAATAGGGTTGTCATGTTGTGCAATTTTAAAAATGCTTTCAAAGGTAAGAAAAACCGGGAAGCTGATAGATCAAATTTCAAATTCCAAAAAAAAGAACAAACTCCAAAATCCAAAAAAACAAATTCCATCCGGCAGCTGCCGGATCAAGTTCTGTTTGTCAGTTGGCTGATAAGATTCAAAATAATTATTCAGGCTGGCGTAATTTTGAATTACGCATGCATGTAATCGTTGATTAAAAACTGATGCACCTGAAGTGGCAACGTTTGGTGTTCAACTCCCAAACTCGCCTCGTCTGAGTGCTGCGATAACAACTTGCCCCGGAGAATTTCTGGAAGGGGGCGCTGCCGGACCCCGATGCTATCGGGGTAGGCTGTTTGTAGCGGCAATACGCAGACCTATTGCATTGAGCAACATTTTTCAATGTCTTCAAATCAAAAAAAGTACCTGCCTACGCGTGTCTTATCACCAATCAGAATGCCGTTACGTCCTATTTAAAATTTATTTCTTCGATTACCCACTCCAGCATATTGTCATTTCCCTTTAAAAAACTTTCCCATTCGTATTTTAAAGGAACATCGGGCTGAACGCCGGAGGTTGTGGTTTCCTGAATACGAAACAGGCGCTTCGAATAACAAATCACCAGTTTTGAGTTGGGTAGCTCAAAAGTATCCATGTCCTGGTAACCAGTGGGGTTTGATCCTGTGGGTTCGCCAACAACTGTTGCATTCAGCAGCTCGCGAAACAAGGCAGTATTGCTGGCCCCTGCCGAAAATGTTACCTTATCGCACAAAACGTAAACGCCCGACTTCCAGTCTATCGGATCGGCAATATTCAGCGCATTGGCCAACACCAACCCAACATACAAATCGCCGCCACCGTTATTTCTTAAGTCGATCACTAATTTTTGAATATTCTGCTGATAAATGTAAGCTACCATCTCTTCTGCAACAGTCATCATGTCTTCAAATTTGGGGTAACTTTCAAAATGAATATAAAGACCGTTGGTTTCAACTATAGGAGCATACCAAAAATTTTCGATTGCCGGATTTTCAGGAGCCGAAATTTCAGGAACACCAATTTCTATTTTGCTGAATGCTGTTTTATCATAGTCTTCCCAACTTAGCGGACGCAATTCTTCTCTGATTCGCTTTCCGTTGTCATATTGAAAAGTAAAAACAGTAGCTGCATTTTGATGAGCGATTCCCAAACCATGCAACAATCCGGCATTTGTAAGATATTGTGCTGTTCTAACTACCTGCGAATATTCGTTCTCTACAAACTGAGCTACTTCACCAATTTTTTCAGCAACAGAATCAATCGGCAGGCCATTGATTTCAACCACCTTCTGACCGAGTATATGTTTGTGGCTTTCTGAAATTGCTACAACCCGCCAACTCCCGTCAAAATTTTGCAGTTCCAGCGGAAAATTATGCAGATCAAGATTCCGGGTTGAAACAGCGGTATGCCCATCGCCTATCTTGCGGGTAAGCCGCATTAGATCGATCACGGTTTCGAAATCCGTTTTTTCTCCAACAGCAGCTTTTATTCTTTCCAACTCAGCCTCGAATTCCGCCCTTTTTATCTGGTTGTACACATCAATATGCTTTTCTTCCAGGCCGCCTTTATATGCCGCCAAATCTTCGAGCCAGGCTTCTCTGCTCAATTCTTGCGAAACTCCTGCAACCGAAAGCAGGATCATTAACGTCATCAAAATTGTCTTCATTTTCTACTCGTTTTTTAACCGACGAAGTGCTGCTACATCATTTCCAGTAAGAATTTGTGCCGATCGGGTAATTTTCTCAATATCCCAGTTCCACCATTTTAATTGCAGAAGTATCTCAATTTGCTCAGCAGAAAAACGTTTTCGAATTGGCTTGGCAGGATTGCCTCCAACAATTGTATATGGTTCGACATCTTTTGTTACTGTTGAATTTGTTGCAATTATAGCTCCATCTCCGATTTTCACTCCGGGCATTATCACGGCGTTGTGCCCAATCCAAACATCATTACCAACAACCGTATCGCCTTTAAATGGAAAGCTTTTCCCTTCCATGGCATTGGCCCAGTCGCCACCAAAAATTGAAAATGGATACGACGAGATGGAATCGGTTAAATGGTTGCCGCCATTCATAATAAAAGTAGCGCCGGAAGCTATCATGCAAAATTTTCCGATAATTAGTTTATCTCCTACAAAATCGAAATGATACTTTACATTCTTTTCGAAATTATGAACGTCATCAAAATCATCGTAATAGGTGTAATCGCCTACAATAATGTTGGGATTTGTAATCATGTTCTTCAGAAAACACAACTTGTTGTGGTGCGCTAGTGGAAAGGTTTTATTTTTATCCGGGATATTCATCTATCGAATCATTAATTTGTGTGTTAAGATATAAAAACATCGATTTACAATTCTTTCGTTACAATGGTTTCTATAATCGAATTTCGTTTTGCCGCGGTATCATCTTGCTGATTACTTAAGGCAATTACCACTCCACTACTTTCTGGAACAAAACCAATAAGCGATGCAAAGCCATCGATATCGCCACCGTGCCAGAGAAACGTCTTTCCACTAATTTTACTTTTGAACCAGGCCAGTCCAAAAACTGTACTCTCTGCAGGCACCTCTCCTCCAAAGATAAGCTCTTTTTCATCGGCAGAAAACCATTCGTCGCCCATGGCTGCTTTGCACCATTTTTCGAGGTCGCCAACGGTACTGGTCCAACAACCCGCCCCTAAAGTAATTTCTATCGGATACGCCGAAACATTTGCATTGCCGTTGTATCCTTGTGCATACTGCTCGCCCGATATTTCGTCAGTTCCCATTTCGGTGTCGGTCATGTCCAGCGGAGTCAGCACATTCGCTTTTATGTAGTCTTCGTAAGTTTCGCCCGATAACTCTTCGATAAGCAAAGCCGCAATCAGAAAATTAGTGTTTGAATACGCCATCGAACTTCCGGGTTCAAAATCCAAATCAGTATCCGACAAATAAGTTTTTATCAAAGTATAAATATCTTCAGGAGAAATCTGCTCGCCACTTTTAGCTTTGGTTTCTACAAAAGGTAAATAATCCGGAACTCCAGACTGGTGGCTCAACAAATGCCGGATCGTAATCTCTTCTCCATGCGGAAAGTCAGCATCTAAATCGCTTAACGGCTGGTCGAACCCTGTTATTAGTCCATCGCGTTTTAACTGAACAACGCCCATTCCGGTTAGTGTTTTACTTACCGATCCAATCCTGAACTTTGTATCCGCATTATTTAAAACCCCGCCACTTTTGTTGGCTTCTCCAAAACCTCGTCGCAATATATCATCGCCGTTTTTCGAGATCAATACCGAGCCGTTAAAGTCAATGTCTTCAAAAAAGGTAAGTGCATCGGTATAATCTCCGGGGTTTGGCAGCGGATTTTCATCGTCGCTACATGCAGAAAAAAGCGTTAATACAGAGAGAAAAAGGATAAGTGTGTAAAGTCTTTTTTTCATGATTAAAATTGTTTTTGTCAAGGGATTAAAGCCAGATACTGTTACGAATTAATTCTGTTGTTTTTCTGTTGTCTTGTTTTGATAATATGTGCTTCGAATTGCGGAGCAAAACCACTTCGCTTAGCAATGGAAAAATCGTATTGGCACGTTTAATTAATTTCTTTCCGGGGAACAGTAAATCTTTTTCTGCGGCAATAATGTGTACAGGTGTTTTTATTTGCAGGGCTTCCTTCTTTCTGATTAAAGGAGCTTTTGACAAATCTATTTTGTAGTGCAAATACACATTGGATAAAAATGCTTTTGAAAATTCATTTTCTTCGGTGTAAAATTCTTCCAGAAACCAGTTTAGGTACTTCGTACTCTTCGTTGCCCGGTACATTTTCAGCGGAAGAATTACTTTCATAAAAAGCTGAAGTGGGTTTCCGTTTACAATTCCTTCGGGAGTAATTAAAAACGTTCGGGCAATTCGTTTTTCGTCAAATATTAAAGTCTTCAATGC
Source organism: Sunxiuqinia dokdonensis (assembly GCF_001270965.1). GTDB lineage: Bacteria > Bacteroidota > Bacteroidia > Bacteroidales > Prolixibacteraceae > Sunxiuqinia > Sunxiuqinia dokdonensis. The sequence goes on from NZ_LGIA01000145.1 coordinate 30,924, forward strand.
TATAAAGCCGCCCCTGGAAATTCCAACCAAAGAGGTGTTTTGAAGCCCAAATCTTGAAAGAATTTCGTACATCCATTTTCCATAGGTGTTGTCCTTCATGTTTAACCTTAATTCTTCGCTGAGGTTGGGTTGTCCCAACACATCAATGGCATAAACCCTGAAATGATATGTAAGTTCTACCATTGATTCGAGCGCGAGCGGAGCACAACTATTAGTGTCGTGCAGCAAAACAAGGGGTGGTTTCCCCTCTGGTCCGGTAATTACAAGGTTGGTATCTCCGAAAGTGGTTTCAATCATTTTCTGTTCGTAACTAATGGGTAGTTTGTCCAGTTTTTGATAGTACATTCTGATCATTTCCTTCCGCGTATCGAGGCCGTTAAAAAAAGTGTTCATGGCTTTGTGTTTTCTGATTTTAGCAGGCAATTCCACTTTTTTACTGTTTTATTTCCGACGCTATATTCTGGATTACGATATCCTGCATTTGTGTTGCTGCAAAAGCCGGAATATTGTGCCCCACTCCCTCAATCCGGGAAAGTCTTTTTGAAGGTGCTTTTAGCTGCCCGAAATATTCTTCGGTGAGTTTGAAATATGTGGTGTAATCGTTTTCACCCAAAATAAAATACACCGGACAATCAATAGCTGTTACCGTTTCTTTGAGATCAATTGAATAAAGTTCCTGGTAAAGTGGCATCCACATTTTTCCCCAGCCTTTGAAGAATGAAAGCAACTGCTCAAACTGTTCCTCCGACATTTCTTCGCCGCCAAACGCGGTTTCCCAACGGTATTGAACAAGCATCTGTTTTACATCATCGTACGGAATTTTTACTTCCGAAAGCTGCTGAACCGCCTTTGTATTTCCTTCTAGCTGAAAGTGGTTTTTAAGAATCTGCAAGGTTGCCTGCTGGCTTCTTAGGTTGCTAACAACCGGGCTCAAAGCAATATACGCGCTTATTTTGCGGGGATATTTCTGTGCCAGATGAAAACCTAAAACCGTTCCCCAGGAGTTGCCCAACACCATCAGTTTATCGCGTTTAAAATGACTCAAAAGGTAGTACATAACTTCTTCAGCATCTTTTTTCATTTGAGCTAAAGTTGGCGGAATTGCCGGAGTGTTTAAGCGCTGTGTTTCCCCTGAACCGCGTTGGTCCCAGTGAACCACGACAAAGTGGTCTTCAAGTTTTCCGGTAACAAAATCTTTATGTGCCGAAACCGCGGCACCAGGCCCGCCGTGCAAATAAAGTAAAATCGGCTTGTTCAAATCATTTCCGTTTATTCTTAGGTATTGTTTTATTCCGCCGATTTCAACGATCTGAGTTGTGTCTATTGCTGTTGCATCTGCTATTTTGGCAAACATGACTAAAGCAAGCAGATAGAAAAGTCTATTCATTGTAATTGTTTTTAGTTTCGTTTTTCTATTCTTCCCAAGTCATTTATAAACGAAAGCACTTTCGCCATTAGCACAGCCGAGTTTTTCACCTGCTCTGTTTGATTGAGTGTACCCGCCAGAAAAACATCCAGTTCCGGGCAATAATACATAAACGAGCCGGTGATTCCGGAGTGGCCAACCACTGCTAAGTCGGGTAAAACGGGAAATAGTTTTTTGAACGAAATTTTTCGCAGGCCATAGCCGTATTCCATCCCACGGGTTTCGGGAATCCAGTTTTGCATTTCTTCTAATGTTGCTTCTGAAATAATTTCTCCCGTAAACAAAGCCTGCTGAAATCTATTCAAATCACCGGCGGTAGAAACCAAACCTCCACCCGCCCAGTCGGCACTCAGGCTTTTCATGCTGCTAACTTCTGTTTCTCCTGCATAGACTTCGGCCATTCTAGCTGTTTCAGCTGCTGGTTCGGAACGTAAAAACATGAAGCTGTTTTTCATGCCAAGCGGCTCAAAAAAATGCGTCCTGAAAAATTCGTGCAATGAAACTTCACTGAGCTTTTCAATAATCAAACCCAGCAAAACATACTCGGTATCGGTATAGTTATAATTGGTATCAGGCACAAACAAGGGCTGCATCTTTTCTTTAGCAAAGCGAACTGTTTCGTTCGGATTCCAGAACTTTTCGGGATTGGCGAACAAAAGCTCCATCACGTTTTTACTGCCATCAATGGTTTCACCTTCAAAATAATCGGGCAAACCCGATGTGTGCTGCAACAATTGGGCAATGGTAATTTCGTTCGAATAATCTTTTCCTTCAAAAACATGCAAGTTCTCCATAACTGAATCGGGAAGAAATAGTGCGATTTTATCGTTGAGCTTTAAACGGCCTTCTTCTGCCAAAACAGCAATAGCCGTGGCTGTAAAAGTTTTTCCAATGCTGGCGGTATAAAACGGGTTGACTGCCGTAACAGCTTCCCCGTTTTGAAATTGTCCACCAACAAAATTCCAGTCGATTTTCTGCGAAGGCGAGTAAACCTGCAAAAATGCGTTGTGTACATCGTCTTTTGCCAGTTCTTTTAGAAATAGCTTTTCCGTTCTCTTGCGGGCTTTATCCCTGTTTAGGTCAGAAGAACATCCGCTTAGAAATAAAAGCACAAAAAGAATAACTGTTGCCAAATAAAGCTGTTTCATGTTATTTTTCTGAGTTAATTGCGGTATAAACTACTCTGTGTTTGTCTTTTCGGATTGCTCCTTTAAAAATCAGCCAGATACAAAGTGAGAGTTCGCCCAAATTGGCAGGAATGGTAGCAAATTCTGATATTGCTCCGAAGTAAGCGGGAAAAAGGAAATAGCTCAGAAAATCGATCTCGTAACCAACGGCCCCGGCAATTAACAAACCACCGAAAATTTTCGCCCAAACGCCCGGGAACAAGTCCGATTTCATTACCAAATAGCCTAAAGCGAACAACCAAAGTCCATAAAACAAGTGCCCAATGTGTACTCCGTGCGTGTGTAAATCGAGGAAAAATAACGACAGCGCTTGCAACTGCTGTTCTGAAAACACCGCTAAATATTCGTTTCCACCTAAAACAAACTGAGCGGCAAACTGATTCAGTACATTAACCCCCATCATGGCGCCTGAAACCAGAACTACTGCAAGCAATGCGCGAGCGTAGTGTTTATTGGTTGTTTGAAACATTCGGTAAAAAATCAAACCAAGAAAAATAAAACTCACTATAAACATCAGATCAGAAACCAGCCCCAGTCTGAAAAAGAAATCTCTATTCAGAATATTTTGAGCGGTAGCTGCTGCATTTCCGGGTTCGATAATCCCTGCCCGAACAAAAAAGTGGGCAAAAATACCGGTTAATATCAATGTCAGGTAAACTGAACCTGCTTTTGCAATTAATTGGTGTTTTGGACTTATTGTTTTCATTGTTGATGAATTTTTTCCCCGAAAATTCCCTTTTCAGAAACCCAGGGCAAGTTTATTTTTAAAAAGTATAGCCAATCGAGAATTCTCCCAGGAAACCATTCATAAAAGCATAATCATCGCGGAACACATCGATTGCATCAATCGCAGCCTGGCTCGACTTATTCACTTTCAGCTCATCATAAGCATAACCATAACCAAGCGCAAAGTTCAAGGTAAATCCACTCTTCCAAATCCAGCGTTTTCCCACATTCAAACCAACGGTACATTCGGGCAGTTTGAAATCGAAATCGCCCGATTCCAAAGTTCCGTCGCCTTTTATTTTTCGATAGCGTGCAAAAGCACCGGCATAAAACGAATTTAAACCTCCGCCAATGTGATAGCGGTAATTCAGGATCATAGCTTTTCCACTGGCATCGATTTTTGCGTCGGAATAGGTTTTCGGAATGGTTTCCAAATCGCCTCGTAATACAAGCCCATGATTTTCGCCAAACAGATGCTCGATGTTGGCCGAGTAAAACCCGAAAGCAACTCCTCCCGGACAAACATTGATTGCTGTTTTGGCAGGACTTATCCATCGTTCTGATTCATTTTTTTCATGGCTTTGGGCACTTGCATTTCCCGCTAATAAAACAGCGAATAAAAATACTGCTGAGTAAGACATTCTTTTTACTCTTCTGAACATGTTGTTTTTCCTGATTCTTGTTTTCATTCAATAAAAATTGTTTATTGAGAACTTACAATCGCTGTTTTAGAAATTTATTCCGATATATATATTTGGCTCAAGAAGGAAATAGTTTCTCCATTTGTCATCCAATTCTTTGAAACCTTCCGGTGCTTTAGTTTCGAACGCCCAAAATTGCGAATGGACCTGAGGTTCTATGAAAAATCGTTTTTTCTTGCCAAATTCGAAATGGTAGCCTACGTGAAAGGAATTATAAACTTTAAAACCATTTCCAAGCTTATTACCGTCAAGATCCATGTAGGTTTGAAATTGCGGTAAAACTTCAATCGTTGCAAATAGCCCTTTCCATAGCATACGTTGGTACGTTATACCAATTCCTGATTCTCGTACATGCCCCGGATAAAATTCACTTTCTGTTTCTAACTTATCCAAAAGACCATCCCACCATAGAATTCCCATAGGTTGAAACAATCGCCAGGAGGCAAGCTTCAATCCTATGATATTCTTATTATCCAGGTTACGCTTTACATGAAGCTCTATCATTTGTGTACTTGTTCGATCGTTCCAGCCCCCTTCAATAGGATCTGTTATAATAAAATAAGGTAAGCTTACACTGTACTTATGAGCTACTTCTGTCTCTTTGCCCGAGGTTGGCTTTTTTTGTGCAAAAGCACCAAATGTGCTTGATGTTAAAACAAGAATTAGTAGAAATTTTCCTAACATCCGTGGTTCTATAGAATTTTTCATTTTAAAGAGTTTTAGATTATTTCATTGATGATGCAAAGATGCAGCACAAAAAAGAGTAGATCGTCCGAAATTGTAATTCGGGACGTATTGGTGAGAATCCGAACTTGGATGAGGTTTCGAACTGCGAGAAAAAGAGAAGCTAAAAAAGATTACTGCCTGGCCTGCTTTAACCAGATCCCGGGAGTGGTATTTTCAATCTTTTTGAAGTAAGCATTAAAAACTGTCTTCGAATTAAAACCACTTTCGTAGGCCAATCCTAAAATAGTTATATGAGCGTTTTTATCATCAACAGCAATTTCTTTAAAATGTGCCAATCTGAATTGGTTGACAAACTCGTTAAAATTCATGCCCGTTTTTTCGTTAATCAGGAAAGAAAGCCGGTTTGGGTGCAACTGTACACTTCCGGCCAAACGACTGAGGTTAAGCTGCGCATCGAGAAATGGTTTTTCAGCATCAATAAAATCCATCAGTTTTTTCATCTGAACATCAAGCTCCGATCGGCTGGGTTTTGAATCTGCCGTTTTATCGGTTGATACTTTCTCCACTTCCTGATATTCGAAATTGGAACAATGAAGCTTGGCAAATCCATCAAATTCGCGCAAAGGCTCCAACGAGGGATCTTGCCGGAAGTTGATAATTTGCCCCCTTTTCTGTTCAATATATTCTTTCAGCAGCTCAAAAGCTTCTTCTTTGTGATTGGCATTGGCAAGAATAAACAATTCATAGGGAACCATCTGGCGTTCGTCTTTTGCCACCTCTCGCCATTCTTCTATTGTTGCTGAAGGTAAAACTTTCTTACTGCCATTAATTACCTTGAAAAGCAAACGTTTGGTAGCCGCATTTTCATGATCGGAAATAAACGCTTCAAAAATATCCTTTTGGTTGAGCCAAATCAGGCACAGGGTTTTCAGTTCGTAGGCCAACACAAATTCAGGATTGATGTATAAGGCTTTTTCCACCAGCTCCAAGGCAAGCTCAAATTTCCGTTGGTAATAATTAATGTTCGCCAGTGTATAATAATGGTTCGCCGAAAGCGGATCCACGTCCATCGCTCTTCGAATATACTCTTCGGCCTGCGGCCAATAGCCATGCGCCAGGAAAAGCTCGGCCATCGCTTCCAGGGCATCGGTATATTTTGGATAAAGTTCGAGTGTTTCGCACAACTGCGTGTAGGTAGGCTGAAAATCCCAATTCTTCCAAAAAGTACGGCCAACAAACGACATTCCGTATTCGGGTAAAGACTTATCGATATCGGCAGCAATCATAAAATTATGAGTGGCTTTGGAAAAACCCTCCTCTGCGGGCATGTAGCCCCAGGCCGCCAACAAACCGTAACTCTGCACCAGTCCGTAATATGCTCGAGCAAACCCGGGATCAAGTGCTACCGAGGCTTCGTAGTATTTTGTGGCTTCACGGATGGAATCAGCGTCCCATTTTAGCTGGTAAAAATGCCCCTTCAGGTACAACTCATAGGCTTGCATGTTTTTGGTTGGTTTGCCCACCAAATGTTCCTGGATATTAAAGTGGCCGAAGTTTTCGCGAATCTGGTTGGCAATCAGCAGACTGATTTCATCCTGAAGTTCGAAAATATCTTCCAGGTTACGGTCAAAGTTTTTTGACCAAAAATGTGTGCCGTCTGCCGCATTAATTAACTGAGCGGTTATACGCACCCGGTTTTGAACTTTCCTCACGCTGCCTTCTAACACAGCCGAAACAACCAGCTGACGGCCAATCTCGCGCACATCGATATTTTTCCCCTTAAACGAGAACGACGAAGTGCGCGCAATTACTTTCAAACCTTCAATACGTGTTAATGCATTGATTATTTCTTCCGTTATTCCATCGCTAAAATATTCGTTTTCAACATCGGCACTCATATTCACAAAAGGAAGCACTGCTATCGATTTTACTTCTGTTGAAGGAGGGGAGTATTTTTCAGCATTCATCAATTTGGTTCTATTTGTTGGTAAGTAGCCAGATTGGAAACATTCGGTTATTAGGAATGGTTGAATCACAAACAAAATTCCGAATATTTTATCAAATAATCAATCTGGCATGGCCTGTTGAATCTGCTCTTCTTCCTATGGTCTAACCACAGCCGATGCAGGCTAGTGTATCATGCTCGCCGAAATCCACCAGGCAGACCTGCCCGTTTGAAACAGAAATTCCTGATTCAACCAAAGGATTCGATAATCGACAAACTCCTGCTGCCCGGCTTGTGCGCCCGTGTTGGCATTTGCTCGTCGGGCTTTGTACGCTGGAAAAACAAATCCCGGTCCAGCCTGGCTCGTTGCTGTTTACGACCATCTGCGTTATTATTTAAACTCATTCCAAATACAATAGGGCTACCCACTTTTTTAAGCTATTTCATAGGTCAGTACCATTAAAATGATAGTTTTGTTTAACCATTGCAATTCTGAACAATCGATTCCCGGCCGGGGAAAGAGACCATTCAATAGGAGGACTTGATAGAATGCCTGTTTTGGCAGACCAAGCGGAACGAATTGATACCCTTGGGCAGGCATTGCCAAGTGAGCAGCGCAGATCGAAAGAACAAAGGATGGGGCGGGGAGGTGGCATCGAGCGGTGCAGACGGATTGATGGCAACCGTGTGCAATTGCTCAACATATTGTAGCTGCTGTGGTCAAACCAAAAAATTAAATCAAACATCTGGATGCAACGGAACAGTTGGCAAAAAACAAGGAAGCCAGAACGGGCGGATGACCGGGAACACGGTGAAGGCCCCAGAAGAACAGCGCAAACCACGGGGCAGCGCTGCAAGCCGTCGCCCGAATCGGTGCATACCTGCCGGAAATGGAAGAAGTACGGTCTTGTTGCAATTCCAGGCGGTCGTGTCACAATTCCAGACGGAATTTTCCAATTCCAGGCGGTATTGTCGCAATTCTGGATGGTAGCTCGTAATTCTGAGCGGTCGTGTCGCAAAACCAGGCGGAATTTTCCAATTCTGGCCGGTATTGTCGCTTTTCCAGGCGGTAGCTTGCAAATCCAGCCGGTATGGAGTAATTCCAGCCGGTATGGAGCAGTTCTGGATGGTATGGGGCAGTTCCAGGCGGTAGCTTGCAGTTCCAGATGGTATGGAGCAGTTCCGGATGGTATAGAGCAGTTCCGGGTGGTAGCTTCCAATTCCAGCCGGTATGGGCAAAATCAAAACCGGGGGGCCTTGCCGGATTTTGGGAACGCTGAAAAATGAGGCTTTGCTTAAGGAGTGGTGGGAGAAAATTCTTGTTTCTGATCACCCTCTAACTTAAATAAAAACATCATGAACAAAGAGATTGATGAATTATTATTGAAAGCGAACACTGGCATCAACAATGCGTTGAGCCACCCGGATGTGTCCGGACTGATGAGTCCGTTCGGCTATACGTCCGAGAAGTTGACCGCCGGCAAAGCCATTTTGACCCACGCTCAAAATCTGCAGGCGCTGCAGGTGAAAGAGGCAGGCGAACAGGATGGTGCCAGCAATGAGCTCCAACGAAAATGGTCGGAAGCTCATCATATTTACATGACCTACGTAACAATTGCCCGAATTACCTTTAAAAACGAACCGGGCATGTGGACCAAGCTGCAGATCGGCGGCAGGCGTAAACAAAGCTACTCTGGCAGGATTAGCCAGGCGCGGATGTTTTACGTTAACCTGATGGCCGACGAAGCAGCCATGACTAAAGTGAGCGAGTTTGGTGTGACCACGGAGAAACTACAGGCCGGATTGGCACTGGTAGAGGAAGTGGAAAATCAACTGGCCATTTATACGAAGGAAACCGGCGAATCGCAGGACGCTACCAAGGCCCGCGACGAAGCGGTGGACGTATTGCATGAGTGGTACTCCGATTTTAAGGCCATTGCCCGCCTTGCGCTGCAAGAACGTCCGCAGTTGCTCGAAATTCTGGGAATCATAGAACCATCTTAATTAAAAAACCCCCGGTCTATTTGGGTGATGGCCGGGGGTTCATTTCAAATTCCGAATTTCAGGAACTAAAGGCCTATTACCGAAATCCGTTCGATCAAATGCGGTCTTTAAAACAATAAATCCTTACTTTTAGCAAGCAAATTTCAATTCAAAAATTTACCAGATGATAGACCTTAATCAATTTTAAACCCCGACATTAAAACCAGAAAACCAGAAAATTATCGTCGAGTATAATAGCGGAATATATTTAGTTGGTTAATATACAGAGACGTTGGGGAAAATACTAATGAACCGAACTAATGACTAAAATATGAGGATAATATTGAAAATAATACTGATGCTCCCTTTCTTGATTTTATCAGGAGCTTTATATTTTATTATTCAAGATGGCAATTTCCAAACCTATAATCGAGCTTTTATAACTGCGAGTATAACAATCGCTATTTTTGCAATTAACTTTTCATTTTTGCAACTTCAAAACAATAAGTATAAACAGTTACAGAATAAGATATCTGGGCAACAACTTACCTTTTCGATAATAACTTTGTTTGTTTCTCTTGCTCCACTAATCACCTTAGCAATAAATGAAACTTATGTGCCAACAGTTAGTTTTATCGCAATCCCGATACTTGCGTATAGCAGTATTTTATTATGGCAAATATCCTATGATACTATAAATCCTATATTCTTAATAAACAGAAATAACAAGGAAAGAAAACTAAAACGATTTTTAAGACGCTTTGATAAAGCCAATCAAGAAAAACAACTTTTCCTAAAAAAGTATGATTCAACTATTCCAACAGAAACACCAATGCATGATTTTGGAAGCTCAAAATTTGCAACAATTTCTGTAAAGAATGACCCATTTTTCAGGATTAGAAACATTTGCATACTATCATTAGAAAATGGTGATATAAGTGTTTTTATTCAAGCAATTGAAAGCTTTTTTGAGCTCATCGAAAAATATTTAGACTATGAACTCAAAGAGAAAAAAGATAGTCGATTCAAATTATATCAGCACATTGAGAATAATCTTAGCTCAATTTTTAACAAGGCTATCGGAACAAATGAAAAAACAGACTTTCAAAATAAGTTAATCGAAACAGCAACAATCTTTTTTAAGAAATCTTCTGAAAAGTTCCTTCAGACTCATGAATTAGTCAGAAATCTTCTTGGGTCACAGTTTAAATTTTCAATGAAAATTGTTGAAAATGGGAATATCTCGGGTGCCATGATTTTTACTTCAACATGTAGATATTTAGTTCAGAATGGGATTATTAATCCTCCTCCTAAAAAGGAGAATGATTTTTTCATGGTCCATTTACCATTCCTATCTGGATACATTAAGGAATTAGGTTCAAAGGCTGTCGTTGTAAACGATTCAGATTTTCTTTATAGATGTTTGGAAGAGTTGGGTTATTTAGGATGTACAGGAGTAAAAAACAATGATGTTTCAACTGGAAAGTTAGCACTCCAATATATTGTACAACTTGGTCGTGAATCACGAGCGAAGAAAATGAAATGTTTTTGGACTCATTGTGCATTAGAACCATGGGAACATGCTCACGAACGAATTTGGTGGTTGCTCTCTTGGGTAGCTACATTGGATGAATCGACACATCGCCATTGGCTTGATATCTTCGAAACTGGCTACTCTCGAATTTTAGGATTCAAAGTTGAGTTGTCGTCAGAAGAAAAAGATGGTAAGGTTGGATTCAGGATAAAGGAAACAAATGAAAAATACGTAGAGGGATTCTCAAGTGATGGATATACTAAGAATGTTGATTATTCCGATTTTAATGAAATAAAAGAATTGAAACTATGGTAATAAAGTACTTTGCCTAATAAATTGTATATGGCAGGCGGGGGTTTTAGCGGTCTGACAAGTCCGACCAGTGTTGCCTTCTGCAGGTCTGACAGGATTTCTCTTAGAAATCCCGCCCGACAACTTACAAGTGACCGTTAACGTGCATTATGGAAAAAGACAAAAAAGTCACTTAAAGATTGGCTATATTTGAGAAAAATCAAATATGAATAATTCCGAAATTCAAATATTTACGACCAAAGACGGAAAGACTGAAATTGAAGTTCAGCTTGAAAATGAGACAGTTTGGTTAAATCAATATCAACTTGAATCATTGTTTGAAACCGACAGGACTTCTATTAACCGACACATTTCGAATATTTATAAAACCCAAGAACTTGAGGAAAAGTCAACTTGTGCAAAAATTGCACAAGTTCAAAAAGAAGGTGACAGAGAAATTAAACGAAAAATCAAATACTACAATCTTGACATAATAATTGCAGTCGGATATCGAGTAAATTCAAAAAGAGGAACCGAGTTTAGAATCTGGGCAAACAAAATTTTAAAAGACTTTTTAATAAAAGGATTTTCAATAAATGAAAAACGGTTGTCCAAACAAAATGAGCAATTACGGGAATTAAAGGAATCCGTAAAAATTTTAGGGAATATTGTAAACCAAAAGGAATTATCAAGTGGAGAAAGTATTGGATTACTAAAAATAATTTCGGATTATGCTTTTGCGCTCGACATTCTAGACCAATATGACTACCAAACTTTAAAAATTGAGGGAACCTCAGGAAAAGAAAAATACCAACTCACTTACGACGAAGCAATTAAACAAATTCGACTGGTAAAACAAAAATATGGGAACAGTGAATTGTTTGGTCGCGAAAAAGACAATTCATTTAAAAGTTCAGTTTCAACAATTTACCAAACTTTCGACGGAAAAGATTTATATCCAAGTATTGAAGAAAAAGCTGCAAACCTTCTTTATTTGGTGACAAAAAACCATTCATTTTCAGATGGAAATAAAAGAATTGCTGCTTTCTTATTTCTGTACTTCCTCGAAAGAAATGGAATTCTTTATCACGAAAATGGAGAAAAGAGAATTGCAGATAACGCTTTGGTC
>NZ_LGIA01000146.1 GCF_001270965.1 Sunxiuqinia dokdonensis
TTACAAAAGTCAGAAAGTGAGAAAAAGAGATTTTGCGCACCCATCTTATTAGAAATATCGGAAACGTTTACGCTCGGGATAAAACAAGACAAAAACACTTATAAAGAGGAGCTTAAAGATATTTATGCAAGGTACGGAATTAGCACCACCGTCACTCAGAAAACAATAACTGAATACTTTGAAGCTTCCCCAGATAACAGCGTAAAACCGTCAACATATACTCTATTGAAATTTGTTGGAGTCGTAGGGAAAGGAATACAAAGGGATATTTTTACTTTTTAAAATAATTCAGATTAACCGTACGGTTTTTTTTAATATATTTGAATAGGTTGATAAGTTAACCTCTATTTTTAAAAAATAACGTAAGCGTAAGGTATTATTCTTGGTCTCAGAAATCGCCAAATTTCAAATCAACTCAAGAATAATAGCAATAGCGCTCACGCTCATTTCTTTGGGCGTGGGGCTGTTGTCTATTTGAGTTGAGGATGTTTGGCGATACCTTGAGACCGGATAGGCTTTCAGTTCCCACGCTTTTTTATTCGTACAACTCTGATCCTAGGGAACGGGAGGGGAACCTAATAGTTTTTAAAATGAAAAAAAATAGAAATTATTTGCTAGGGAGCTTTAGGATTATTTTTGTTCTGTCTTTTTTATTGTTTCTTATAAGTTGTGAGCCCAAACATCCCAGATTTCCTACTACATACAGTTCAGAGGAATTAAAGTACCATCCTAAAAACGCTGACGGTGTTCCTGAGGGTTATACAGCCTTATATTCTCGGACAGGAATCAATAGTATTGATTATGTAAAAACGAAGGATCTTGAAAAATACAAAAATGAATTAAAGGCATACGAAGATTATAAAAAGGAGAAGGTTCTGAAAAATGAATATAAAAACAATAGTGAGTAGGATGAAAATTATTTGGCTTAATCAGAGGTTTCATTTCACTTGCATCAGAGCAACTAATATTTATCGGAAATTACCATAACACATGACAAACTCATTCCTCATGAAGTTAAAAACCTTAATTATAGCTTTAATATTTGGCTTGCTATTAGTCAGCTGTGATGCTGCTGAGGAAGCTGCCCACGGTTTAGTTTCTATCATGTTTTTCTTACTAAAAGTAGGCTTCATCATTCTCGGAGTTTACTTAGTTTTTATTATCCTTGTCGCTTTGTTTGGTGGAAAATAATTGAACATCAAAATAAATTGGATTATTATGACTAGAATTCTGCTTCTATTGGTTTCGCTTGGGATTAGTACTCAGCTTTTCTCTCAAGGGTTTGCAACTTTCACCCCATATATGGGTCAAACCCAGAATGCAACACAATCAGAAAGTCCATCAGTTAAATTGGAATCTGTTGTCCAATATACCTCTAGAGGAGAATGGTCAAAGAAATACTCAGTTGAAGTCACGTTCATACATGGTTCTGAGTTAAACAAAGCAACAAACTCTTACAATTACTCCGTTACTTCAAATTACGGAATAATATTTTGGGGAGAAAACCAAGCCTCAGTAATAGAGTTGTCAACGCCGATACTTTCATATGGAACTCGAATAGACAAAGAGAATCTTCGAAATATGGTAATTGAAATAAAAGGGAAGGATCAAGAAGGTCGTGAGTGGAAAATATGCACAGGTCGCTATTGTGGACTTTTAAACTAAAAAACTAGTCGATACAATTACCAAAAACAAGGATTATGAAAGCATTTTTCTATCTTCCCACACTACTCTTCATAGGACTTTCGATAACAATTTCAGGTCAAACCCCAACTGAATTTTTGCCAACTGAATTGGCATATAAAAGTCGAATTTTGAACATGATAGAAGTTGTTCCTAAGAACGAGACAGCACTTTCTAAAGACTCCAAAAGCGTACCCTATTCGGCTGATGAGGGTTTCATATATTTGAATATTCCTGATAGTTTAATTGTCGTTTACTGTGGATCCCGTACCAGCGACTTTAGAATTTCCGAGCGACTGAGGATGATAGAGCTATTAAAGGAAAATCCCATTCAATTGAAAATGTTGAATGATAATGATGAGCATGTAATCGTTCAAATGGTTACCATACCAAAAGTTAGTGTTCAACTTTATTTTCCCGACACAAGAATAGACATCGGAAAGGGTGAGCAAATAATGGCTTTCGAATTTTCCGACCTAAAACTACTGGGTAAAGCAAAATGAACATAGATCGCTATCATGAATAACTCTAAGAAAGAGAACTTTACCAAATGAGATTATTATATATATGCAAGATAATAGATAGAATTGGCAAATTAAACAGGAATCATTTTATTTATTTAATCTTATTAGCCTTTGCCAGCATGTTGCTGTGGTTCTCATTAACCTTGCTAAGAGAGTGGGAGGTTCTCGCTTGGACAATACATTTGCGTTACGCTGGTGCTGGTTTTACAATAATAGCCTTAGGCTTTTTTTTATGGATAATTTGGGTAAACGGTAAACTCCATTTTCTAAAGCATGTTGTAGGATATCCGATTTTGTTTCTTACATATATTGGCTGTTTTACCCTTTTGTCTGCGTTGACAATGAAAGCCCTATCAGACATTTCGATTTATGAATTATCATACGCCGATCCAATCTTTTTGCGTGGCGTGGCTGCTGCAATTGCTTTTCCCGTCGCTACTACCCTCTGGAATATTCTACTAGCATGGATGGAAAGGAAATCAATAAACATGAAGAACGTGGGGACTTTATTATTAACGTCAATACTAATCCCAATTCTAAGTTCGATCATTGCATCTTTTTTATTTTTCCAATCCTACTTGTTTCCTGAGGTGCAAGCCACGTGGATTGAAGTGTTGACAACTCCCCTAATTTGGTTAGATAGTGGAAGTTTACTTTTCTCATTCTTAGTGTACGAAGGAATTTTTATTTTATGGGTAAAGTCAAACGAAAAACTACAACCCCATCCAATTGAATCACGAAACTAACAGTCTGTAACGGTGCAGACATGCTATTTGTTCCTTTTCATTGTTGTAATTTTAATCGAATGAAAATTTAATTTTTTGTGGCACCTGCTTACGGACTGTTTCCCAATTTACCCCCTACCCAAAAAAATGGGAAAGAGACTTTCGAATTGATCCCCTTTCCAAAATCACTATATAGAATCAAACAAAAACAAAGTCAAAATAGCAGAAATACAATATCACAGATTCTATTTGCAACAACTTATAAAACAGAATCATGAAGCAATAAAATAGAAACTTAGGATATCGCGCTGTCAATTATTTTCTTATACTTACAAGTGAAATAACTATTTTTAAAGTACATAATTTATTAACTTTTTTCGGAATACTTGCATGTAAACCATATCGTAAACCGGAAAAGAGAGGATCAGTTTTAAGCTGAAGATTTAAAGAGATAAGCGAGTGAAGCTCAGTGGTATGCATTTAAAGGCGCAGCCTTTGAATGTTTTAAGAGCATCAGCTTCCCAAGCTGAGGGTCGTGGGTTCGATCCCCATTTCCCGCTCATTGATTATCAGGACTTCGTAACTCCTTCATTTTTTTGTTTCTTTTAGTTGCGCCCTCCTTTTCTACCGTTAATTTTTCGATACCAAGCTCCGTTTTTGGATACCAAGCTCCAACTTTTCGATATCAAGCACGATTTTTTCGATACCAAGCTCCAACTTTTCAATACCAAGCTCTAACTTTTCAATACCAAGCTCTAATTTTTGGATACCAAGCACCAATTTTTCAATAACAAGCTCCAATTTTTGGATACCAAGCTCCAATTTTTCGATACCAAGCTCCAACTTTTGGATACCAAGCTCGAATTTCTCGATACCAAGCTCCAACTTTTTATCACCAAGCCGGAACATGTCAATAACAGGCAACAAATTTCCATCACCAAGCTAAAACCTTTGACTACCAAGCACCCTCTTTTCAGTTCCAAAAATGATTGAACAACAAATCCTGGGATTTCATTTGTCCATAACCAACTTATTTTTCGAATTCCAGCACAAAAAAATCAAGTCATCCCCATTTTACCCGCCTGCCATCCAGTGCGGATAATTACAATACCCCTTTCGCTATTCGCTTAGATGGGTTTGCTAACTGTTTATTTTTACAGACAGGCAGTGTTGCTATGTTTGTCGCTGAAATTGAGTGTGTTTTACACACAAACGATAGATGACGGCGATAACATGATGCGAATTTTCACATTCCTTTACCTGTGCGTAGCATTTGTTTTTTTTCAGATCAACAAAGCCAGCGCACAGCAAGACCCCATGTATACGCAATACATGAACAACATCCTTTCGGTTAATCCGGCTTATGCCGGATCGGGCGACGCACTTAGCATGATGGTCATGTCGCGTAACCAATGGGTTTCTATTGAAGGGGCTCCCGCAACACAGTCGTTTATCATCCACACCCCCATTACCAAGCACCATATGGGTCTGGGTTTTTCGCTCCTGAAAGACCAGCTTGGACCCATCTCGCAAACCGGCGCCTATGTCGATTATTCGTACAGCATTGATTTTGCCCACGGCCGGTATTTATCGTTTGGGTTGAAAGGTGGCGTTAATTTTTTTGAGGCGGGCCTCTCGAAATTGGAGACCGTTGACTCGAATGATCCTGTCTTTGCCAGCGACATCAACCGGAATTTCCTACCCAATGTGGGCATCGGACTTTACTTCAATTCTGAACGTTTCATGACCGGGCTTTCGATCCCCAAACTCATTCAGAACCAAATCAACAGCAACGATTTTTCTTCAGAATATGTGAGCAAGGAAAATATTCATCTGTTTTTTATGGCGGGCTACGTTTTTGATGTCAACCGAATTCTTAAATTTAAACCGTACTTTCTAACAAAATACAGCCAGAACTCGCCCCTGGCCGTCGACTTAACCGCCCAATTTCTGTTTTATGAACGATTGTGGCTGGGCGCGATGTACCGGGTTGGCGATGCCGTGGGTGCCATGTTCCAAATACAAATTTCCAACCAACTGAAAGTCGGCTACGCTTATGACGTAACGGCCACCGAATTGGGATCATACAATAACGGAACGCACGAAATTTTGGTGAGTTATGATTTTGACTTCGGACGCGACAAGGTGAGGTCGCCACGCTATTTTTAATTTGAAACGGCTGACTGATGAGACGCGCTACAGGTAAGATCTTCCTCATTTTCATTTTTACTTTTCTGCTACACTCGCTGGCTGATGCTCAAAAAGTCACCATTCGCATGGCCGACAAAAGCTTCGACAACTTTGCTTTTATGGAAGCCATCGGCTTGTATGAATTTGCCTACGGCAAAGACTCGGCCAACGCCTATGTCATCCGCCGGCTAGCCGATGCAAACCGCCACATTGGAAATACTGAGGCCATGGAGAAGTGGCTGGAGCTTCTGATTTCAAAAGGAGACGCGCAGCCCGATGACCTGTTCAACTACTCACAAGCGCTAAAAAGCAATGGGAAATATCCCGACGCCGAAAAGTGGCTCAACAGTTACGCCGAGCTTCGTCCCGACGACAGCCGGGTGAATGCTCAAAGCTCATTGCTTGAATACATCCAGCTTTTACACCACAACCCCGACCGTTACAAAGTTCGTCCGGTGTCGCTGAACACCAATGGCTCAGAGCTGGGCGTTACCTTTTACCGCAAAAAACTTGTCTTTTCATCAACCAAACTCACAAACGGAACACCCAGCCCAAAATACAAATGGAATGAATTGCCTTATTTCAGCCTGTTTATTGGCGATCAGGCTCCCAATGGAGACATCATCAACACGAAACAATTTGCACCCAAATTACAGACAAGCTACCACGACGGGCCGGTAGCTTTCGACCCGAAAAACGACAGGGTGTATATTACCCGAAACAACGTTGGAAAAAATGGTAGCGCTGCCAGAGGAAGCCAGGGCGAAATTAACCTGAAAATTCTGTTTGGTGGAAAAGAAAAAGACGAGTGGGAATACCGGGGCGAGTTTTCGTACAACAGCGATGACTACTCCACCGGACACCCATCCATCGACACAACCGGCCAGGTAATGTACTTTGCTTCCGACATGCCCGGCGGCTACGGAGGAACCGACATTTACTACAGTATTTTCAATCAAGGGTATTGGACCACGCCGGTTAACCTGGGCCCGAAAATCAATACGTCGGAAAATGAAATGTTCCCGTTCATCAGCTACGACGGAACACTGTATTTTTCGTCAAACGGGCACCCGGGGCTTGGTGGATTAGACATTTACTCCGCGATTCCTGAAGATGGCCTTTTCAACCAGGTCGAAAACATGGGCTACCCTTTGAACAGTCCTAAAGATGACTTCAGCTTTGTGCTCGACGAAACCGGAACAGCCGGCTATTTCTCATCAAACCGAAATGGCGGACGCGGAAACGACGATATTTATTTTGTCCGGCTTACGCATGTTCCGGTGTTTATCCGCGGTGTGGCCAACGATTTTGTCACGGGAAAACCTTTGGCTGGAGCAACCATCAGCCTGGTCAATGAATTTGCCGACACCCTTTCAACCCAGATAACCAAACGCACCGGAGAATTTGAGTTTGAAGTTCATAAAGGACAAAACTATTTTATTCATGCCATCAAAGCGTTTTATCTGGGCAACGACACGCTGGTTCCGACCAAAAAATTGCGGGCCGGCGATGAAACTTTTGTCCAGCTTTTGCTTGAAATGGAAGAAGCGATTGACGATGGATCGCCCGAACCACTGTATATGGAAGAGGAAAATGGCGAACCACTTCAGGTACATGAAATTAGAGACGTTGATTTTTACGTGGGTGATTGGGTGGTTAATTCAGAGGTTGCCCATACCATCAATGAACTGATTCAGTATTTGATCCAGTTCCCTGACATGGAAATTCGCATTGAAACGCACACCGATTCGCGGGGTGATGACGAAAAAAACCTGCTCCTGTCAAAACAGCGGGCAAAAGCCATTTTCGATTACATCTGCTGGAAAGGAATTGATCCGCTGCGTGTGGCTTACGAAGGCTACGGAGAAACCCGGCTGCTCAACAAGTGCGACGATGGTGTGGATTGCCCGGAATCAGAATACCAAGCCAACAACCGCAACATTGTGAAGGTGGTGAAAAAAGGCGAATACAAAGGGAAACGAACCATCCGAAATACCTTCTACTTCTAAGAAACTACCCCAGCGGGTTCCAGCCCTGTGCCTGAAGCGCGACGGCTGTTCCCGCGCCGGTAATCATATTGGTCCCGGTGCTTTCCTCTGTAATATGTCCAATGATGGTGATATCCGGATCCTGCTTAATTTTGTCGTGATCGGCCAGCGGAACAGTAAATAGCAGTTCGTAATCTTCGCCGCCATTCAGCGCAGCAACAAGCGGATTGATGCTCAGCTCGTCGGCAAACTTACGGGTTTGAAAGTCCATGGGAATTTTTTCTTCATAGATACTACAGCCCACCTTCGAAGCTTTACAAATATGCATAATCTCGGACGACAAGCCATCCGAAATATCGATCATGGCTGTCGGTTTGACACCCAGATTTTTCAACGCGCTGACCACGTCACCCCGAGCTTCCGGTTTAAGTTGCCGCTCCAGAATATAATCGTAGCCTTCCAACTTGGGCTGCTCTTTCGGGTTCACTTTAAAAACTTCATTCTCGCGTTCCAACAGCTGAAGCCCCATGTAGGCACCGCCCAAATCGCCTGTCACACAAATTAAATCGTTGAGCTGAGCCCCACTGCGATAAACCAGGTCTTCCTGATTCGCCTCGCCAATGGCTGTCACACTGATGGTCAGTCCGGTCAACGAACTGGTCGTGTCACCACCAACCAAATCCACTCCATATTTTTCACAGGCCAAATGAATTCCGGAATAGAGTTCATCAATCGCTTCCACCGAAAACTTACTTGAAATAGCCAGCGAAACCGTAATCTGCCGGGGCTGGGCATTCATGGCAAATACATCCGACAAATTCACCACCACCGCTTTGTATCCCAAATGCTTCAGCGGAACATACATCAGGTTGAAATGAATTCCTTCCGTCAGCAAGTCGGTTGTCACAACCACCTGTTTCCCTTCAAAACCAAGCACCGCAGCATCATCGCCAACACCTTTTACCGTGCTTTTGTGTTGAATTTGAATATTTTTTGTCAGGCGCTCAATGAGGCCAAATTCCCCCAATGTTGCCAGTGTTGTTTGATTTTTTGTATTATCCATGTTTTAAATATCAGACCTGCAGGTGTGGATTAATCGTTTTCAGTCGCAAAAATAGCTTTACTTCCTTATCTTTGCAATTATTTTTAAACAGTCTATTTTGAAGTTTGTTATTACATGCGGTAAGAGAAACGATAAAAAAGTGGGATATGGAAGAACAAGACAAGATATTACAAGAGGTTACTTCACAAGAATATAAATTTGGGTTTGTGTCTGATTTTGAATCGGACTCGATTCCCAAGGGACTCAATGAGGATGTGATTCGGACGATTTCGGCCAAAAAGAACGAACCGGAATTTATGCTTCAATTCCGATTGGATGCCTACCGGAAATGGCTGAAAATGCCCATTCCTGATTGGGCCTATCTGAAGATTCCGCCAATCGATTTCCAGGACATCATTTATTATTCAGCTCCTAAAAAGAAGCCACAGTATGAAAGTCTGGATGAAGTTGATCCTGATCTAATTGAGACATTCAACAAGCTAGGAATTCCATTGGAAGAGCAGAAAGTGCTGGCCGGAGTTGCGGTTGATGCGGTGATTGACAGTGTGTCCGTGAAAACAACCTTCAAGGAAACATTGGCTGAGAAAGGCGTTATTTTTTGCTCGTTCAGTGAGGCCGTCAAAGAACATCCTGATTTGGTAAAAAAATATTTGGGCATGTCGGTTCCAACTTCCGACAATTTCTTTGCAGCCCTCAATTCGGCGGTATTTTCCGACGGATCGTTTTGCTACATTCCCAAGGGTGTCCGTTGTCCGATGGAGCTGTCGACCTACTTCCGGATTAATGCTGCCGGAACCGGACAGTTTGAGCGAACCTTGATTGTTGCTGAAGACGACAGTTACGTGAGCTACCTGGAAGGATGTACCGCCCCCATGCGCGACGAGAATCAGCTACACGCTGCCGTGGTTGAAATTATTGCCATGGACCGGGCCGAAGTAAAATATTCAACCGTACAGAACTGGTACCCGGGAAATAAAGAAGGAAAAGGTGGCGTATACAACTTCGTGACCAAACGCGGCATTTGCCGTGGCGAATCCTCAAAAATAAGCTGGACACAGGTTGAAACCGGATCGGCCATCACCTGGAAATACCCCAGCGTGATTATGATGGGCGACAACTCGGTGGGCGAGTTTAACTCGGTTGCCGTCACCAACAATCACCAGCAAGCCGACACCGGAACCAAGATGATCCACATCGGTAAAAACACCAAAAGCACCATTGTGTCCAAAGGGATCTCTGCCGGCTTGAGCGACAACTCCTACCGTGGATTAGTCAAAGTACTGCCCGGAGCGGTTAACTCGCGGAACTTTTCGCAGTGCGACTCGCTGTTGTTGGGATCAACTTGTGGTGCACACACCTTTCCTTATATCGAAGTGGGAAACAAATCATCGATTGTGGAACATGAAGCAACGACTTCAAAAATTGGTGAAGACCAGATTTTCTACTGCAATCAACGCGGAATTTCAACCGAAGATGCCATCGGTATGATTGTGAATGGTTATGCCAAGGAAGTACTGAATAAGCTGCCGATGGAATTTGCCGTTGAGGCGCAAAAATTACTGGCAATTAGCCTGGAAGGAAGTGTTGGATAAATTGAACATAAATACGAACGTTTGAGTTGGTTCCGATGCGGAAACTCAAAATCCGAAATAATAAACAAATATGCTGACAATAAAGAATTTAAGAGTTGCCATTGAAGGGAAGGAAATCCTGAAAGGTATCAACCTTGAAATTAAAGCGGGCGAAGTACATGCCATCATGGGACCCAACGGTTCCGGAAAAAGTACCTTGGGCAATGTTTTGGCCGGTAAAGAAGAATACGAAATACTGGACGGTGAAATTTGGTACGAAGGCGAAGATTTGCTCGAGCTTTCGGCAGAAGACCGGGCTCGTAAAGGCTTGTTCCTGGGTTTCCAGTATCCGGTAGAAATTCCGGGGGTACCCATGGTCAATTTCATCAAAACATCAGTCAACGAACATCGTAAATTCAAAGGTCTGGAGCCACTCACTGCCGGTGAATTTCTGAAACTGATGCGCGAGAAAAAGGAGCTGGTTCATCTGGATTCGCAACTGACAAACCGCTCGGTCAACGAAGGTTTCTCCGGTGGTGAAAAAAAGAAGAACGAGATATTTCAAATGGCCATGCTCGAACCCAAGCTAGCCATTCTTGATGAAACTGATTCAGGCTTGGATATTGATGCGCTGCGTATCGTTTCGGACGGTGTAAATGCCTTAAAACACCCGGAACGTTCAACCATCGTCATCACCCACTACCAGCGCTTGCTGGAGTATATTGTTCCCGACTGTGTTCACGTGTTGTATCAAGGAAAGATTGTCAAATCAGCCGGAAAAGAACTGGCGCTCGAATTGGAAGAAAAAGGGTACGACTGGCTTAAAACTCATAGTTTATGACATTAACAGCGAATAAAATCGCGTTAAGCGAAAAATATACCGAGCTTTTTCATGCTCACCGGAGTATGCTGGATGCCGGATCATCCAGCCTGCTAAACCGGATGCGTGACATTGCCATCAAACGTTTTGAGAAGACCGGCATCCCCGGCTTCAAAAACGAGAACTACAAATACACCAACCTCGAACGGGTCTTCGACAAAGACTACAGGCACATCCTCGAATATGAGCAGGTTGATGTCGATTTGAACGAAGCATTTCGTTGCGATGTACCCCAACTCGATACGCACGTGGTATTGCTGGTGAATGGCTGGTACTATGCAAAAAACCAACCCTTGCAGAATCTTCCCAAAGGAGTAGTTGTGGGTAGCTTGAAACAAGTGGCCAACGAACAGCCAGAACTGGTACAGGAATACTTAAACCGCCAGGCCGCATTATCTGACGATCCAATCGTGGCGTTGAATACCGCTTTTGCCCAAGATGGTTTCTTTATGCATGTACCGGATCATGTGGTTTTTGAAAAGCCAGTTCAGGTAATTAACATCATGCGTTCGCAAGACGCGATTTTTGCGACCCAGCGCAACCTGATCGTGGTGGGAAAAAACAGTCAAGCCAAAGTGATTTTCTGCGACCACACCATGAGTTCCCGCGATTTTCTGACCAACAATGTCACCGAAGTCTTTGTGGGACAAGATGCTGTGGTTGATATTTACACGGTTCAGAATCAAAATAACCAGGCCAATTCGGTCAACTCCTCCTTCTTTAAACAGGAAGCCAATTCAAATTTGCTTTCGAGCGTGGCGACCCTGCATGGCGGATTGATCCGCAATAACCTGAAAGTGGAGATGGCCGGCGAACATGCCGAAGCCAATTTGTACGGCATGTCGTTTACCGACAAGAAACAGCATGTTGATAACTTCACCAACATTGAACACGCACAGCCCAATTGCCTCAGTAACCAGGTTTACAAATATGTGTTGGATGAAGATTCCGTAGGTGCTTTTGCCGGGCGGATTCATGTGGTGCGCGATGCGCAGAAAACCAACGCCTTCCAGCGCAACAACAACGTGTTGCTGACGGATTCGGCCAAAATGAACACCAAGCCGCAGTTGATCATAGACGCCGACGATGTAAAATGTAGTCACGGAGCAACCATTGGTCAAATCGATGAAGAGGCCTTATTCTACCTTCGTGCACGCGGAATTGGTGAAGCCGACGCCCGCATGATGTTGATGAATGCCTTTGCACACGAAGTGGTGCAAAACATCCGGGTGGAACCCCTTCGCGACCGCATTGATGAGTTGGTTGAAAAACGCCTCCGCGGCGAACTGGCCTACTGCCATTCTTGTGATCGACATTAAATCAATATCGAATAAATTCAGAGAGCTTCACTTTTGTGAGGCTCTTTCTATTTATTGCCGTCGGATAAATCCGACGGGCAGCATGTCCGCAGGCCAAGCTGATTGCCTGCATTTAACCCCGTTGGCTCAAGCCAACGGCATTATTCATTTTAAAAAGTCCAATCAAAAAGATTAGTTTTGTGTTGAAATTAATGAGCGTCTCACTTGAAATGAAACTCTCATTAAAAAACAGATAGCCCATGACACTCGATATAGCCCGCATACGCAAAGATTTTCCCATTTTGGATCAACAGGTTTACAACAAGCCGCTGGTTTACCTGGACAGTGCTGCATCATCGCAAAAAACCTTATCGGTTTTAAAGAAGGAAGAGCAGCTGCACCTGGAGTACTACGGCAACATACACCGCGGAGCACACTTCCTGGCCGATCAGGCAACCGGCGAGTTTGAAGCCGTGCGCGACTTGGTAAAAGATTTCATTCACGCCGGGTCTCGCGAAGAAATCATCTTCACCAAAGGAACGACCGAAAGCATTAACCTGGTGGCTTTCTCATTTGGCGAAGCCTTTGTGAAGCCAGGCGATGAAATCATCGTTTCGGAGATGGAGCATCACGCCAATATTGTTCCCTGGCAGTTGATGGCCAAACGCAAAGGCGCACGAATTGTCAAGCTGCCATTTACCGACGATGGCCGGCTGGAAGTCGAAAAGCTGGATGCGCTGATCAACGAGAAAACCCGGCTGATGGCCGTGGCTCATGTCTCCAATACCCTGGGAACCATCAATCCGGTTGGGGAGATTATTGCCAAAGCGCATGCAAAGGAAGTCAAGGTTTTGGTTGATGGAGCACAGGCCGTAAAACATCTTCCGGTAGATGTACAAGCGCTGGATGCCGATTTTTATGTGTTCTCGGCGCACAAAATGTACGGCCCAAACGGGGTTGGTATTTTGTATGGCAAGAAAGAATTGCTGGATCAAATGCCTCCGTACCAGGGCGGCGGCGAAATGATTTCGGAAGTGACTTTTGAAAACACGACCTTCAACGAAGTGCCTTATAAGTTTGAAGCCGGAACCCCACACATTACCGGCGTCATCGCTTTTGGCGAAGCGATTCGTTACCTGCAAAAATTAGGAATTGATAGAATTGCGGCCTATGAAAACGAGTTATTGGCCTATGCCACCCAAAAGATGCTGGAAATTCCGAACCTGGTCATTTACGGCACGCAGCCCGAAAAATCGGGCGTGATTACCTTCAATATCGAAGGGATTCACCCGTTTGACCTGGGGACCATGCTCGATAAAATGGGCATTGCCGTGCGCACCGGCCGCCTGTGTGCCGACCCGGTGATGGATCACTACGGCGTTCAGGCGACCATCCGGGTTTCCTTCGCCGTGTACAACACCTTCGACGAAATTGACCAGTTTATTGTCGCCCTGAAAAAGTTGGTGGTGATGCTGGGATAAAAATAAAAATCAGCGATTCTCACGCCTCTTGCTGTCCAAAATTATTCTCGGTGCTGAAAGCCATAACACATTTGCAACCATGGAATTTCAGCTTTTTCGGGTTAAAATTTGTAAGTTTGTTGCAAACAAAATAGAAATGAAAACAATTGTAATCAATATCGAAGAAGGATCCAATGCAAAACGAATACTCGAAGCGGTCCGGCTTTTGAAAGGGGTTGAAAATGCAACAATTGCTACGGACGAAGAATTGGAGAATATCTCCATGTTAAAGGCATTGAAAGCAGGCCGCAAAACCAGAAAGGTCAGCAAAGAACAAGTGCTAAATGCCTTGAAATGAAACTCGAATTCCGCAATTCGTTCTTAAAGGATGTCAAGAAAGTAAAACAAGCCACAATTAAATCCCTGATAAAAACGATTATTGAAGCTTGCGAACAGGCTGACACAATTAGCGACATTCCTCATTGTGAACCGCTTCAAAGCAGGGGTAAATTTTTCAAGATCAAACACGGACAATACCGTTTTGGGGTATATATCGACAAAGGAGCTGTTGAATTTCTAAAATTTGGCACCCGGCAAAATTTTTATAATGACTTCCCTCCTTTTTGATCCTATCCACAATACTCAATAATGCTGTAATAGGAATAATTATTCATTCCCAAAATACTGAAAACGTTCATCCAACTGTTTAATTCTTAGTTTTGCATATCAAACTAGTCCATGTTTCTTTGCATACGCAACCACTTTTGATTATGAACAAGTACTCCATTATCTCCGCCTTACGTAGATTAAGACTTATGAAGTTTTTGGATAAAATACAATACTACGCTAGCTATGCAAAATCGTATAAACTGAGACGAGCGTTCTACATCGAAAACCCAAATGTGAAACTACCTCCGCCATATTTCATCTATGAGACTTTTAACCTCAACTACTTTAGCTTTTACAACAAGAGCATAGAAACCGCTGAATGGCTAGTTTCTTATTTCAGAAAGTATAAGGAACTGGAAAATTTAAAAGTATTGGATTGGGGTTGTGGACCCGGAAGGGTTATAAGACATCTACCCTCGTTTATGGATAATTCTTGTCAGTTCTACGGCACAGATTACAATGAAAAATACATTGATTGGTGTATCAAAAACATTTCCAATGTTTCTTTCACTACAAACAAACTTGCACCGCCTTTAAATTATAAAAACGAAACCTTTGATATCGTATATGGTATTTCAATATTTACCCATCTCTCAAAAGAAATGCATTTTGCTTGGTTTAACGAGCTTATTAGGGTGCTTAAACAAGGCGGTATTCTTTTTTTAACCTTACAGGGAAATGGTTTCAGAAATAAATTAACAGAGATTGAGAAAAAACATTTTGATAGCGGAAATTTGGTTGTTAGGTCAAAGAGCAAAGAAGGACATCGTACCTTTAGTGCTTTTCAACCAGTTTCGTTTGTTAAAAAATTAATCGATACGCATGAAATTCTGGAGCATGTTCCCGGTGAAGTAAAAAATGGCAAACCACAGCAGGATGTGTGGATCATCAGGGTTACAGCTCAAAAATAACGAATAGTCAATCATAGCCTGGCAGGAACCCATCTCGACAGGAAAGGTGCGAATCCTCTTTGCAAAGTCAATACTTCGGTTCAGAAAAAGCATATCAAATTGCAGTCGGATTTTACTTATCTTGCAGAAAAAACCATGAACCCAATCATCCGCTTCTTTTTGATTTTCACATTTTCGCTACTAACAGCGCAGGTATTTTCCCAAAACCCCCGCATAGAAAACAAACAATGGGTTTTGGACAAAATCACAAATCTGGAAACCAAAAGAACTCAATTTATCGACGAATACCATTACCTGGAATTCCGGGATGGGCGTCTCCGGTTTGCCATTGATTGCAATGGCTGTTCGACACCTTATGAGTTTGTGTCGAAAGATACCGTACAGATCGACGGGCCTGCTATGTGTACACGTAGAGGATGCCCGGAAAGGGATGTCATCCGGATCGAGTATGACGGGAAATACAAAATATGGCGACAGGGAATGTACCTGGTGATCAGGACAGGGAAAGACGATCATTTTTACAAATAGGCCGGGCCTACTTTCCCTGGCTCCCAAACTTCGAAATGAGCCCGCCACGGCGAAAACCATTCCTGCCATAAGTTTAATTGATCGGATTCGAAGATACAATATAAATTATTGATCAATAATTATTACTTTTCAAGGTTACCTTTTTTATGAAATCGGAATATACAAACATATGGCTGAATCATACTACTGCCAGGGTAAAGGCTCTCTCTAATAAACAGCCAGTTGATCCGGCAGTTTCGTCACTAACGTTTAAAAAATTACAAACTAATAAAACAAAAACCTATGATCAACAATGATTTAATCCAAATCGTTTTTTCCGAAGAAGAAAAAACAAGCCTGAAAGATGCCATGAAAACAATTCAGGATATTATCAAACCGAAAGCACCCAACCTCTCCACCGACGAACGCCGTGAATACGGTTCTGTTGCCGAACTAAACAAATTAAAAATCGACAAAGGACGTACTTACATGGCTGAATATCCAGCTTTTGTGCCGGCTTTTGTGGATGCAGAGGAATTTGAGCGCGACTACCAGGCACGCCTGCACATTGGCGAGACCTTAATCGGTATTACCGACCTGCAACGCCAGCTTAGCGACATCAAAATCCTGCTCGACTACGACAACTATCAGGATGTACTGGCCTTTTACCGTTCGGTACGTTACCACGCCATGGAGCAGGATAGCAGCGCCATTACGATTTACAATGATATGAAGAAATTATTTCCATACGGGAAATAATCCAATGACTCTCTTTCGCCATATATAAGGGCCATTCCCGGCGTTGGGGATGGCCCTTTTGTATTACGATATAACGAATTGTAAAATTTCACCACCCTTGGTTGTTTCTTCAACCCATAAATGCCTGACCCACCCTGGCCCTCCCTTTTCAAGGGAGGGAAGCCGTGGCTCGCCACGGCAGGGTGGGTCAGAACTTGCCAGTCGCCGGTTATTTTGATTGCCCGGCCTATGACGGATCCCGATATTCGGTTTCAATACCATGTGGGCCTTACTAATCGCTTCGTTACTTAACGTAATCCAGTAGGTTCCCAACCTATTCAAATAGGTTCCGGATCTATTCACTTAGGTGCAAAACCCATTCTGACAGGTCCTGGATTGATTCTAATAGGTTCGACACCAATTTCACCCGGTCTTTTACCAATTTTTTTAGGTTCGCGACCTATTCACATAAGTCTGGAGACTATTCCCTTCGATCCGGAACCTATTTCATTAGGTCTGCGAGCCAATCGTTGGGGTAACAAACCTAATCCATCACCTCCACCAATATATCCAATCAAAAAAAATCCCCGAAGAAATCATTCTCCGGGGATCGTATTTATTTTAGTTGTTTATTTGCTGACTATCTATTCTCTATTAAGCCGTAATGCTTGTTGTTTCAGATCATTTGATCGTGAGTGGCCCAACTGAATGACAACAAATGACTATTGAATGACAACCAATGGCTTTTCGATCAATGAAAGTACAGGAGGCATTGGCCTATTCGGCTGGCAGACAAAGGATCAAGCTTTCAAATTATGCTTCGAGCATGGCCTGGTAAGCGGCGGCGTCCATCAGGTCGTCCAAATCGGCGGCATCGCTCATTTCAATTTTAATCATCCAGCCTTTTCCGTAGGGATCTTTGTTAATCAGTTCCGGCTCGTCTTCCAGTGCGGTGTTGAATTCGAGCACTTTCCCGCCAACGGGCATAAACAAGTCGGATACCGTTTTCACGGCTTCAACCGTTCCAAAGGTTTCGCCTTTGTCCAGCTCTTCGCCTTCCGTTTCAATTTCAACAAACACGATATCGCCCAATTCGCCTTGCGCAAAATCGGTGATTCCAACGGATGCAATATTTTCTTCAACACGAACCCATTCGTGTTCTTTGGTGTACTTTAAGTTTTCTGGCAAATTCATAATGATAGCTTGAGTTGTGATTTCTTCAAAAGTAATACATTTTTCGAAAACAGAAATCGAACAAAGCGCAGCCTTTGTGTTTTTTAAAATGAACTTTACCTAAATTTGCAGCAACCAAGACGGTAAAAAACATGTTTTCAATTCAGATCAACACCATTGAGGAGCTGCCGCAGGCAGCCGAAGCATTTCTCAGGCATTTTCAAAACGAGCGCATTTTTGCCTTCTACGGAAAAATGGGAGCCGGTAAAACCACCCTCATCAAGGCCTTATGCCGCGCGCTGGGATCAACCGACCCCATTACCAGCCCCACCTTTGCCCTGGTCAACGAATACAGCACCGCCGGCAACGAACGGATTTTTCATTTCGATTTCTACCGGATTAAAAATATCGAAGAAGCGCTGGATATTGGCTTTGACGACTATGTATACAGCGGAAAGTACTGCATGATGGAGTGGCCGGAAAATATTGAAGACCTGCTTCCTGAAAAAATTGTGAAGGTCGAAATTGAGGTGTTGGACAGTTCGGCACGCAGGATTACCGCAAATATCGTGTGATTCTTTTTGAAAGAATCGATATAAAAAGTAAATTGACCAATTAATTTTTGCTGAATGACTGAAAAAGAGCAACAATCGGAAATTAAATCCCTGCTTCTGCCGAAAGAAGAAATGCTGGAAATTCGCCGCCGCGGCAAGAAAATTACCATTGGCATTCCTTCCGATTTCTCCAAAATTGAATACCGGATTCCATTGACCCCCGAAGCTGTTGAATTGTTGGTCTCCTACGGTCACGAAATTTACATTGAAAAAGATGCCGGCAAGGCAGCCAGCTACTCCGACAAAGAATACCGCGAGGCCGGTGCTGTGGTTGTTGAAAAGCGCGAAGAAGTGTTCCAATGCGATGTGATTATCCGCGTGGCGCCTTTTGATGCCGACGAAGTGGATCTGCTGCGGGGGCACCAAACCCTGATCTCGAACATGCACCTGAGCAACCACTGCCAGGAAACGGTTCAGAAACTGATGAAAAAGAAGGTGACTACCATTGCTTATGAGTACATGGAAAATGAAGAAAAGCATTTGCCCGTTGTTCACCTGATGAGCCAGATTGCCGGCTCGACAGCCATCACCATTGCCAGCGAATATTTAAGTAACTCCAGAAACGGGAAAGGGGTTCTGCTGGGCAGTGTCACCGGTATTTCGCCGACTGAACTGGTGATTTTGGGAGCGAAAACAGCTGCCGAATATGCCGCACGTGCCGCCCTCGGTCTGGGCGTGACGGTGAAAATTTTTGACGACAACATGTTTAACTTGCAGGCGCTGGAAGACAAGCTGGGTCAGCGGATTTTTACTTCAGTACTTTATCCCAACGTGTTGAAAAAAGCACTCAAATCGGCTGACGTGGTATTGGGCGCCATGTCGTTTAACTCAAACACCAAGTTCCAGGTTTCCGAAGAAATGGTGCAAGACATGAAGGACGGATCGGTGATTATTGATCTGAACATTGACCAGGGCGGCTGCTTTGAAACCAGCAAACCGACCGATCTCAAAAATCCGTCGTACATCAAGCACGGGGTAATCCACTACTGCGTACACAACATGGCTTCGATGGTTTCGCGCACCGCTTCCATTGCCCTAAGCAACGTCTTGACACCCATTATTATTTCGGTAGGCGAAATTGGAGGTATTCAGAATTACATCAAAAGCTCGACCGGAATCCGGCGTGGCGTGTATATTTACAATGGCATTTTGACCAACAAGGATTTAGGTGAAAAGCTGAACCTGCCCTGTAAAGACATTGACCTGTTGCTGGCCATTTTTTAGTCATTCTTCACCAAAATCATCATGGATAGCGGAGGAACGGTGACATTCTTATCCAGCAGACAATCAATCCCATTAAGTTCAATTTCATCATCACGGGCAACCACTTGCCAGTTGTGCTCGTCAAGCTGCATCGTGGTCGCTTCCTGACGGGCATTAAAAACCAGCTGAATGGTCTTCCATCCAAAAGAATTGGGAAAATCTAAAATGGAATAGGCTAACACGCCCGGCTCATAGTTTTCAGAAAAATGCAGGTGCCTGCGAATCTCATCGGCCGAGTGCATGCAAAAAGCTGCCACTTCTTTCCGAAGCCTGATCAGTTTTCGGCTATAATCATACACATCCTGGTACGCCGACTTCAACGTCCAGTCAATTTGGTTGATGTGGTCGGGCGATTTGTACGAATTGTGCTCACCCTGCTTTGTCCGGCAAAACTCGCTGCCCGCGTGCAGAAACGGAATCCCCTGCGAGGTTAAAATCAAGGCCAGTGCCAGCTTCTGCATTTTTCGCAGTTGGTCTCCGGTCGCTTTCGGACAGCTTCGCTTCAACTTATCGAACAGGGTAAAATTATCGTGACACGACACATAGTTGACACACTGCCAGGGCTCTTTGGCCCAGGCTTCGTGCGAACTCTCCACATAGCTGTACACAATCTTCGGATGATGACAGGCAGCCACCACGCCAAATTTAACGGCTTCCTCGTTCAAGGTTCGCCCATTGACAAAGCCGCGGTTTTTCGCGTCAAAGTTATTGCCTTTAATGGCATCGCGCATGTCGTCATTAAAACAGCCGATCCCATTCAATCTCTGAACATTCGTTTTCACCGCCCGGTATTTTTCGTCCATCGGACTGTAGTCGGCGACCCAGCCTTCACCATACAACAAGATGCCCGGCCGCAACTGATCGAGCTCGTGCCGGATGGCATTCATGGTTTCCAGGTCATGAATGCCCATCAAGTCGAAACGAAAGCCATCGAGGTGAAATTCCGAAGCCCAATATTTCAGTGAGTCAATCATGTATTTGCGCACCATCGCCCGTTCCGAAGCAATTTCGTTGCCACAACCACTGGCATTCGAAAAGTTGCCGTTGCGATTTTGCCGGTAATAATATCCCGGCACGGTTTGGTTGAAATACGACCGGCGCGTGTAGCCGGTGTGATTGTACACCACATCCATCACCACGCCAATGCCCGCACTGTGCAGACTTTGCACCAGCTGTTTGAACTCCGTAATCCGCGAGGTATCATCCGGATTGCTGGCATAACTCCCTTCGGGGGTGTTGTAGTTGAGCGGGTCGTAGCCCCAGTTGTATTTTTCGTCCGGATGATTTTCATCCACCGTATAAAAATCGAACACCGGCAACAGATGAACATGCGTAATGCCCAGCTCTTTCAAATGGCTGATTCCGGAAGCCAGTCCCGCTTGGGTTTTGGTGTCCGGTTCGGTAAAAGCCAAAAATTTGCCCTTGTGTTTCATTCCCGACGCCGGCGAAATGGAGAAATCGCGGACATGCAATTCATACAAAACCGCTTCCACCGGACTGTCCAACACCATGGGCTGATCATTTTCCCAGCCTTCGGGCTCGGTTTCCTTCGGATCAAAAATCAGGGCGCGTTTGCCGTTGGCTCCAACCGCCCGGGCATCCACACCTGGCGTTTCATTCAGCCACTCCCCGTCATTCACCCGGATGGTATAATACAATCCTTTGAAGTCGCCCTTAAGCTGAACTTGCCAAACGCCGTCAGCAAGTGCATTAAACTGTTCGACCCGAATGGCCTTTCCTCCGGTACTTCGCTGGTAAATTTTCAGTTCAACCGCTTCGGCTGTCGGCGCCCACACTTTCACCTGCAAGCCCTCCGGATGATATTGCACGCCCAAATCATTTCCCCCGTAATAGGGGTAAGTTGAAAAATCGATATGATTAAATTGCCAGTTTCTCATTTATGAAAACAAGCTTTTTCGCAGGGTGATATACGAGGATGAATATTTCTTTCCTTTGGTGTCCCAAACCCGGATCTTGGCCCAGTAAAAACGTTTGAGTGTCCGGTCATGATTAAAGAAAACACCCAGATCGATGCGTAGTTCATGTGTTTTGCCAGCTTCAAGATAAAGCGGATAAATTTCGTAACGGTTAATTCCCTTCAGTTTGAATTTGCGTTTGCTCCAAATTTTCCGGAAACAGAGAACCGGGGCTTCCAGATCGATGTCTTTTTTACTATTGTTGGTAATATTCAGGGTCAGCACGTTGGGGCGATAGGTCCGGTCTTTCAGCAGGTCAATTTTTAGTTTTCTCCTTGAAACGGAAACAGGTTTACCTTTCCGGCTTCCGGGTTTTTGCAGGATTTTTTTGATGAAATAGTAAACCACGGGAATGGCTACCGAAATCACAACCACCCAAAGCAGTTTATAACCTTCGGGGGCAACTTCGTTTTGGGCAGCAACACCCAGTGGAACAAGCGATAGAAAAAGGAAAACGACTCTCTTCATGGTACAGCGTTGAGTTGGTAAAAATAAGAAAGTCCTGCAATAAAACAGGACTTGGGAGTTTTTACTTATTCGTTGGATTCACCACTCAAAAATGCAGCACATCCTTGATTTTCTTATAGCCCGTTTTACTCACTTTGAGTTTCGTTCTGTCTTTCAAAATCACCACATAGGATTCTTTTTCGTATTGCTGAATTTCGGCAATGTGATCCACATGAACGATATAGGAACGATGAATACGAATGAAGTCCTTGGGATTGAGGTGAGACTCCAGGTACTTCATGGTTTTTTGCTTCATGTGCCGGCCGTCGGGCGTGTAAATCAATACGTAATCATCGAGCGACTCGATGTACCGGACACGTTCAACCGGGATGATATTGATTTTGTGCCGGTCTTTCACCACAATCCGGTTGAGGTATTCATTCACGGCATAGCTGCTGAGTTGCTCCAGCTTGTTGTGCGTATTTTCATTGTTTCCGATTCGGTCCACCACTTTTTCAACCGCTTCGAGCATGCGTTCCTTCGAAAACGGTTTGAGCAAATAGTCCACTGCATTGTAATCAAAGGCCTTCAAGGCGTACTGGTCGTATGCCGTGGTAAAGATGATTTCGGGTTTGTGCTCCAATAGTTCGAGCATTTCGAAGCCGGTAATTTTCGGCATCTGAATATCCAGAAAAACAACATCCGGCTTCAGCTCATTAATTTTCTGAACGCCTTCAAAGCCATTTTCACATTCGCCAATGATTTCAAGCACCGGGTGATCTTTCAGGTACGACTTAAGCAAGTTGCGGGCCAACTCTTCGTCTTCAATGATTAATGCTTTTAAACTTTTTTTCATGCCGGTATTGTTTTTGGAAGTAATAATTCAACTTTAAAACTCGTTTTTTGATCGGTGATGCGAAGGAGTTCAGCCGACCCGTAAATCAACTCCAGACGCTGCCGGATGTTTCGCAAGCCAATGCCTTCGCCCCGGTTTCGCGACGATTCGCCATCATAATCATTTTCAATGCAAATGGTTACATGCCCTTTTTCATTCTTGCATTTTGTGGTGATACTCACAGGCTCCGTCGCTTCGTACACACCATATTTAATGGCATTTTCGAATAAAGGTTGCAATATCATGTTCGGAATTTGAACCCCCTGGCAGCTTTCTTCAATATTGAAAACGGGATTCAACTTCCGGCCAAACCGCACTTTCTCGATGCTCAAATACAACTTGATATTTTCCAGCTCATCTTTTAACGAAACGGTTTCATCCTGATCATGTTGCAGCGAGTAGCGCATAAACCGTGATAAGTTAATCACCATTTCCTGGGCTTTTTCGGGTGAGCTGATGGTGAGCGAAGCAATCGAGTTGAGACTGTTGAAAAGGAAATGTGGGTTGATTTGTGATTTTAGCGCGCTGAGCTCCGCTTCGCGAATCAGGGCCTTAAGCTCCGATTCTTTCTGAATTTTTTCCTTCAGTGTTTGGTAATAGTTGATTGAATAGAAAAACAGCACGTAAAGCACATAAAGCACATAACCGGAAAAAACTTTCCCGGGCAGGGTATCGTATAGTTCCTGCAAATGGGGAGGAGCAATAATCTTTGTGAGAATAAAGGTGACATAAATCCAGATTCCATTCAGAATACTCGCTCCAATTAAATGATAAAGCATCACCCACAACAAGTCGTTTTCTTCCAAACTATTGTATTTGATAATGAACCAAATACTACCACCCAAAACCGGATATAGCACAAAGAAAGTAAGGGCTGAAAGAAAGGCCGCGCTCAAATCGGTTCCATACCAGAGGTACTGTACCAAGGCATTGGCCACGCCAATAACCAACCAGAATAAACCGTAGTAAAGTAGTATTTTCTTGTTATTGAGAAACGGATGCTTCATAAAATAGCGTTAGACGTGCTTAACCTCGAAACCGCCAAAAATGGTAAACCCGCGGATGACAATGGTCTTGGACGGATCGTACTGGCTGTGCTGAAAGGTATCGCCTCGCTTGTCGGTAAAGGCGCCAAATACGGTCGTTACTTCATTGCGTACATTCCAGTCGAGCGGAACTTTAATGCCGCAACCGCCAAAAACCGAAATCGTATCGACAAACGCACCCTGAGGAGAAAGTTTGGCCTGGCGAAAATCATATTCAATTCCACCAAAAATAGAAGTTGCGCGACCGCCTTTCAATTCCTGGGCATTGATAAAAATTTCGCGGCCGCCAAAAATCACAAAATCATCGAACTGATTGATATCTTCACCCCCTGTTCCCCGCTCCATGCGCGATTGGCAGCCATTGTGCCTGAAAAGTAACGCAGCTCCAATAGCCACAAGAATCATGGGCCAGTACAAACGCCTGATTTCGTTGGGTACATCAATCATTTCAGGCACCAGAAAAAAGCCACCAATCACAATCAGAATGGTGCCGCCGGTCCGGTTACCGCCAATCAATGAAAATACGCCAATGGCTATTAACAACATCTGCCACGAGATGAGCAGATCAGCCAAACTCCAGGGTATCAAATTCAACCGCTCAAGAATCAGGATTCCACCAATCGCTATCAGTGTAATCCCAAAATAAAATCGTTTATTCCCCTTGTTCTCCATAATATTCTGTGTTTATCGCAACTAAAATAGTCAAATTCATTTCATACCAATCCTCAAAACCGCATTCCTCAAAAAAGAACTGCCGCAATCCTCCCTTTTACAGAATTTTACTGATCAGGATAATACCCAACACCAGCAAGATGACGGGAAAAAACAGCAAGGCCAAAATGCCGGGGATAATGACAAAGTGTGGAAGAATTAAGAAGACGGCCAGGCAAACCAACAAGCCGCCAATCACCCGCCGGCCAGCAAGCACCAGTAAACCTGCAATCAAAATAATAACCGGCCAACTTATGCTGATGGCTCCAAAATGAAAGAGGTTCATCAGGTTTGATCCGGCCTGTTGCATACTTTGCCAGCCGGGCAAGCCGACGTGCCAACCAATTTCCTTCAAAATCCAAAGCACACCAATAACAATTAAAATGGTGCCTAAAAATGAGCCACCCGATTTTCGTTCATGCGCGGGGCGGCAATTCTGATTTTCATATCGATTTTCCATCTCAGCCTCCTGTTGATTTTCGGGATAAAGCTAGGCATTACCAAAACGGCAGTGAAAAAAGGATCGGTTAATACGGGTGAATTATCGGTAAGAAGCAAGAATCAAACAAGAAAAAAGGCAAAACTACCAGAGCTTTGCCTTTTCAAATCGTTATTCAGTTCCTTATTTTCCTTTGAATTTGGCCCAATCGTCGCGCAGCTGAGCGGTGCGGTTGAACACGAGTTTTTCATCCGAACTATCCAGGTCGACATTGAAATAGCCCAGCCGTTCAAACTGAAATGAGTCGAGCGGTTTGGCTTGCTTCACAAAAGGTTCGATGTAGCATTTATCGAGAATAGTCAACGAATCCGGATTCATAAATTCCTTGAAATCCCGTTCCTTGTGACCCAGCGGATCTTCATCCAAGAACAAGCGGTCGTATAACCGAACTTCGGCTTCCACATTTTCGGTGGCCGAAACCCAGTGCATGGTTGCTTTCACTTTGCGGCCGTCGGCTGAGTTGCCACCTTTGGTTTCGGGGTCGTAGTTGCAATGCAGCTCGGTAATTTCGCCGTTTTCATCTTTCACCACATCGGTGCAAGTCACGTAATAGGCGTAGCGCAAACGAACTTCGCGTCCGGGCGCCATTCGGAAAAACTTGCGCGGCGGATCTTCCATAAAATCGTCGCGCTCAATGTATATTTCTTTGGTGAATGGAACGTCTCTTCGTCCGGCCTCCGGATCTTCGGGATTGTTGATGGCGCTCATCATTTCCACCTGTCCTTCCGGATAATTGGTGATCACCACTTTCAGCGGATTCAAAACGCCCATCACGCGCTGCGCCCGTTTGTTCAGGTCTTCGCGAACGCTGTGCTCCAGCAAAGCCACGTCAATCATCCCATCCACTTTGGTCACGCCAATACGCTCGGCAAAGTTTCGGATCGATTCGGGCGTGTATCCCCGGCGACGCAAGCCGGAGATGGTCGGCATCCGCGGGTCGTCCCATCCATTCACATGCTTGTCTTTCACCAGTTCGAGCAGCTTACGCTTGCTCATCACGGTATAAGTCAAGTTCAGGCGGGCAAACTCCACCTGGCGCGGGCGGTATTCGCCATCTTTCAACTGATCGATAAACCAGTTGTACAGTGGCCGGTGCACTTCAAATTCCAAAGTGCAAATCGAGTGGGTGATTCCCTCCCAATAGTCGCTTTGTCCGTGCGCAAAATCGTACATCGGATACACGCACCACTTGTTACCCGTGCGATGGTGCGGGGCATGCATCACCCGGTAAATGATGGGATCGCGCATGTGCATATTGGGTGAAGCCATGTCAATCTTGGCACGCAACACATGCTCTCCTTCCTTAAATTCACCGGCTTTCATGCGCATAAACAAATCCAGGTTTTCGTCCGGTATCCGGTTTCGAAACGGGCTTTCTGTCCCCGGGCGGGTCGGTGTTCCTTTTTGACTACTGATGGTTTCTGCATCCTGATCATCCACATAAGCTTTCCCCTCGCGGATTAGTTTCACGGCAAACTCAAACAGCTGGTCAAAATAATCGGAAGCATAAAACTCGCGATCGCCCCAGTCGAAGCCCAGCCAGTGAACATCGGCCTTGATCGACTCAACATATTCGGTCTCTTCTTTCGATGGATTGGTATCATCAAAACGCAGGTTTGTCAACCCATTGTACTTCTGAGCGGTCCCAAAATTCAGGCAAATGGATTTGGCATGCCCAATGTGCAGGTAGCCGTTCGGCTCGGGCGGAAAACGCGTATGCACCCTTCCGTCATTTTTCCCTTCTTTCAGTTCTTCTTCAATAATTTGATGAATGAAATTCTTTTTCACTACCGGTTCTTTTTCAGGAGTTTTATCGCTCATAGAAGTTTTAAATTAATGTATAGCCCACAAAAATATAAAATGATTCTGCACAAAGGGTTTTAAGTTCAATAAAATCCATTTCTGAAAAAGAAAAATTAATTTTGACCCTTTCATTTCACACTAAAAGCAAGCAAAAATGGGACAAATTGATTTGGAAGGACTGGAGTTTTTTGCATACCACGGACATTATCCGATTGAAAAAGAAGTAGGCAACAAATTTATTCTGAATGTCAGCATTCAAACGGATTGTGCTACTGCAGGAAAGTCGGACCGGCTGGAAGATGCGCTGGACTACCAAAAAGTGTACAGCTTGATTAAGCAGGAAATGGCCATTCCTTCGGATTTGCTGGAGCACGTGGCCACCCGTATTCTGGATCAGCTTTTTGCTGAACTTCCGGCTATTGACAAGGCTTCAGTCAAAATATCGAAGATGAACCCGCCTATGGGTGGGCAGATTGAAAAGGTAAGTGTGACTTTGAGCCGGTAATTGAACAATCGAAAGACCCCGACAAAATTGCCGGGGTCTTCCTCATCAAACCTAAGCTCTGGTCGAACTAAAGCAGGGTCATTTTTTTAATATCCCGGATTTTGCTCGTACAAGCCTCTCTTTACTTCCAACTGATCTTGGTGGATGGCATAAATCAAGTCATTAGCCACTACTGTACTAATTTTATCAGCATCGTCGTCACTGGCAGCAAAAGCATTCATCACGTCAATCGCTTTTCCTGTACGAACCAAGTCATGCCATCGTAAGCCTTCGGCCATGAACTCTTTGCGGCGCTCTTCGAGGAGCATGTCCAAATCGACGTTGGACACGGGAGTCAACCCGGCTCGTTCGCGGACATCATTCACAATATCATCAATGTCAGTTTGACTTCCGCCAGTTTGCAGCAAGGCTTCGGCTTTCATCATCAGTACATCGGTGTAGCGAATCACCGGGAAGTTAATTCCCCAGTTAAAGCGGTCAGCGGGAATATGGTTCAAACTTAAAAATTTAACGTACTGCGGGTGATTAACCGGGTTGCTGTTTTGATCGATAAATGACATCAAAATGGAGGCATCATCCCGCACATCGGCCTCGTCGAAGGAGTTAACCAAATCGTCTGAAGGATCCAGACCACCGGTTCCATCGTTGGGAACCCCACCCGCAAAGGGCAGCGTAATACGTGCGTAGCTTTCGAGATACATTAAGGTTGGTAAGATAGTACCAATACCACGATCACCAGTTGCTCCATCGTTGATGAACTGAATATCGAAGACAATGTCTGGATTATTTTCGTTGGTATAGCTGAAAATGGAAGCATAATCAGTCACCCAACCGTATTGTCCGCTCGAAATTACTTCGTTGAGCAGCGTGAGTGCTTCACTATAATGATCTTCTCCCAATCCAGGACCTTCAATTCCATAGTCAGGACCCGACATAGTCAGATAGGTGCGGGCCAGCAAAGCGCGAGCTGCGTGCGAAGTTGCTTTGCCCGGTGTATTGTATGAAGCAGGTAAACTGCCAATTGCATCCTGCAAATCCTGCGTAATCAGCGTATATACCTCGGACACCGGTGAGCGCGGTATTTCAAGCGCTTCGGTAGGCGAATAGGCTTTATCATAAATGGGCACTTTACCAAAAAAGCGAACCAGATCAAGGTAGAGTAAAGCGCGAAGGAACTTGGCTTCGCCTATCAATCTCGAACGGGTAGCAGTATCTTCCACCTTCTCTTCGCTGATTTGGTCCAATACCATGTTCGCCAGAAAAATTCCGCGATAGGATGAATTCCATGCTGTAGCCATCAGCGGATTTGTCTGTAAGGTTCTTTCAAAATTATTCACCGGGTTCCATTCCCTCACTCCGGTTCCGGGCGAATAAATATTGTCGCTTCGAACTTCGGACAGGTACAAATGATTGGCCGGATAATCGCCCAAGGCATTGTAAACTCCGTTGATAGCCAATTCAAAGTCTTCGGTATTGTTATAAAAGTTGGCAGCACTAGGCTCTGAAATCGGAGCCAGGTCAAGGTCATCCTCACAAGCAGTGAAAACGAGTACCAAACTGATCAGTAATAAACATATTTTTTTCATAACGATTTAATTCTAGCAGTTAAAATTTCAAGTTTACCCCAAACACCATCGATTTAGACAGCGGGAAAGCACCATAGTCATCACCGCTGTTATTTACGGCTTCCGGGTTAAAACCACCATCGTATTTGTCGGCTCCAAACCAGTTTTCAGCAGTGACATAGATTCGGGCGCCACTAATCACATGCGAGCGAATGTGACGGCCTAAATCATAACCTAAAGTAATGTTCCTAATCCGCCAGTAATCGTTTGGATAAAGCCAGTCGGTATTTTTGATCCGCCCGAATACAGAGGGTGACTTCCTTGTTTTTCCGGCCAAGTCGGCTTCGGTATAAACTTTGTCTTCTTCCCATCTTACCCTCTCGCGGGTAATTCCAAGGGTATTTTCATTGGCTCCCATACCCGTTCGGTACATGGCCCGTCCAAAGGTCGAGTAGAGTACGCCACCCCACTGTCCTTGTACCAGCACGGAAAGATCAAAGCCCTTGTAAGCAAAATTGTTGGTGATCCCCCACACATAGTCCGGGTTGGGCTGCCCCGAATAAGTACGGTCGTCGGCGTCAATGATGCCATCAGCCTGATCTGGGACGCCATCTCCGTTGGTGTCAACTGTCAGCTGATCAACATATTTTGGATCACCGGCTTGCTGGTTTCCGTAAACGGGATAGCCATTTTCAATGTCAGCGGTTGTCAGCAGCCCATTTTGCTGAACCACATATAGCGTGTACATCGGGCGTCCAACCTCCAGAACATTGTGCGTTATATCCCATCCACCGCCAAAAATCGGGGTATTGTTTGGTCCCAGTTTTTTCACTTCATTGGTGTTGTGGCTCAAATTGATCATCGTTTGCCATTTAAAGTCGCCCACCATATTTCGGGTTGTTACTTCAAACTCCCAACCTTTGTTCAGCACTTCTCCGATATTGGTCAAAGCGGTTCCAAATCCACTGGCCGTGGGCACCGGAATATTCAACAGCAGGTCGGTATTGCGTTTTGTGTAATAATCGAACGAACCATTCACCCGATTGGAAAGGATGCTAAAATCAAGCCCTACATCGAAGGTTTCTGAGGTTTCCCAACTCAAATCGGGGTTGGCAAAATTTGATGGAACCATACCATTGACCAGGTTTCCTCCATTGCTGTAGTTGGCAAAAGTCAACCGGGCAATCTGGTCGTAATCGCCTACACCATTGTTACCCGCAAGTCCCCAGCTGGCACGAAGTTTCAGGTTATCGAAGAAAGTGACATCATCCATAAAACTTTCTTCAGAAACACGCCATCCGATTGAAGCTGAGGGGAACACCCCCCACTTGGTGTTGGCTCCAAATTTGGACGAACCATCACGACGAAGACTGACCTGCGCCAAATATTTGCTCTTGTAATTGTATTGTGCTCTACCAAAATAGGAAATCAATGTATTCTTTGTTTCAAAAGATGTTCCACTGGTGCTGGAGGCAGCATTCAAAGTTGGAATAGCATCCGAGGCAAAGCCCGTTCCGCTAATGCTGTAAGTTTCAAGTTTGAACGTACTATAAGAATAACCGGCCAGCAAATCAAAATTATGATCGCCAATTGACTTGTTATAATTCAATGTGTTCTCATTGACAAAGTTGACCCGATTATAACCTGACCGACTGGCACTTGCAGTACGATTTCGGGTAATAAAAGCCGGCGTAAAACGCTTGGCTTCGTTGTTATGCACGTCAAAATTGATATTCGTTTTGAATTTCAATCCGTCAATCAGCTGGTATTCCACAAAAGTGGTGGTAATGTTCCGGAACGTCTGACTCATGCGGTCCACATTCTTGGCTTCGGCAATCGGGCTCACGCGAGAGGTTCCCCAGGCGTAGCTGGTATTTTCGCCAACATTGGTTCCCTCGGCTCCGGTTGATGATTCTACAATGGGGTTCATCCCAACCACAATGTGTGTAATGGCATCTTTTCCTTCCACATTTGGGTCGAGTTCTTCGCTGTACGAAGGCGCAATATTTAAACCAAAACGCAGGTTATCGTTCGGGCTGACCTCCACATTGGCTCGGGCGCTGTATCGTTTGTAATTCACGCCAATGGCAATTCCATCCTGATCGAGATAATCGCCGGAGACATAGTAATTCACGGTTTCATTTCCACCGGTAGCCGAGAGCTGGTAACTTTGAACCAACCCCTTCCGGAAGAACAGATCCTGCCAATCGACATAATCCAGTCCGGGGTGGCCATCCTGAAGCCAACGATCGTCCCACATGTATTTGGTGTTGTATTCCCCTGCGTCGAGTCCTAAAAGTGCTCGCCTTTCGGCATTTGATTGTGATGAGGTTGCTCCCAGATCAGCGGCATGATCACGAACCCAAAAATAGTTCATGTGCTCAATCTGACGTTCGGCAAATTCTTCAGCCGAAAGCACATCCAGCTTTTTCACGGTCTCGTTCCATCCAAAATACGAATTAAAAGAGATTTGCGGCTTTCCGCTCTTCCCGGTTTTGGTCGTGATGATCACTACCCCGTTTGATCCGCGTGATCCATAAATGGAAGCGGCAGCAGCATCTTTCAACACCTGGATCGACTCAATGTCATTGGGGTTCAAATTGGTCAGCGGGTTACCTCCGGAGAAGCTACCGCTTGATGATTGAGGAGATACTTCCATTGGAAAACCGTCAACCACATAAAGCGGTTCATTATTGGCTGTAATGGATCCGGTACCACGAACCTGGATGCTAAATCCCTGGCCGGGCAAACCACTGGTTTGCTTTACACGTACCCCCGACATTTGACCGATCAACGCTTGGTCTACTTTATTCACCGGTCGTTCATTGAGCTTTTCAGCATCCATGGAGGCCACCGAGTTGATAATATCAGCTTTCTTTTGGGTTCCATAACCAACCACCACAACTTCATCAATGCCCATCATGTCTTCTTCGAGGGTGATATTGATTTCGCCTTGGTTTGCAACTGCCACTTCGACTGGCACCATGCCAACAAACGAAAAATGCAACACGGCACCTTCGGAAACATTGATGGTATAATTCCCATCCAGATTAGTGACCGTACCATTGGTTGTTCCTTTTTCAACCACCGTAACCCCCGGCAACGGAGTACCAGACTGATCGACTACCCGCCCGGTAACACGCGATGGCTGAGCCAACTCTGTATTGGAGGGCGTAATCACAATCAAGTTGTTATCCATTAGCTTATAGGTCAGGTCAGCCCCGGAAAACAGCTCATCCAAAATATCATCAACCTGGACATCGTCAACGTCAATGGAAACTCTCCGACTCAGATCCGTAAACTCATCATTGTACAAAAAATGAAATTTACTCTGGTTTTCAATTTCCAACAAAACATCCTTCACGGTCTTTTCTGTAAGTTTAAGACTAAACTTGGTGTTTTGGGAGTAAGTGCTCGCACTAACATGAATAACCGCCAGTAAAAGAAATAAACTTGTAAGCTTCATAGTCAGCAACAGTGTTTTTAACCTTCTCTTTATCCATAGAGAAGCGTTCATT
Organism: Sunxiuqinia dokdonensis; assembly: GCF_001270965.1. GTDB lineage: Bacteria > Bacteroidota > Bacteroidia > Bacteroidales > Prolixibacteraceae > Sunxiuqinia > Sunxiuqinia dokdonensis. Next base: position 32,223 of record NZ_LGIA01000146.1, read on the forward strand.
TGTTTTTTTTTCATAGTTTTACTTCGTTAATAGTTAAACAACTACTTTGGGACCAACTGCCAAGAAACTCCCAAAGGGTTTAATTAAAACATGCCGGAGATGGGAGAATTCGTTCTCCCATCTCTTTTTATTTAGTTCGTAGATTTATTCATAAGCATTTTATATTCTTTTTCCAGTCGTTCGTCCAATGTCAAAAGCACTTCATTGTTGATGATTTTATAGTTGATCGGAACTGTAAGTCGAACGGCATTTAACAGTTGATCCAATGTTTGTTGATGAATGGATCCGGAAATTTTATAGTCGTTCAGTTCGTTGTCCATCACATACACCTTCACATCGTAGCGGCGTTCCAGTATTTTGGTAAATTCAGCCAGTTTCGCACGCTCAAAAATCCAGCGCTGGCTCCGCCACGAGGTATATAAATTGGGATTGATGTTTCTGGTGTGAATAATATTTACCGTTCGGATGCTTTGCGAATCTGCTGCAAGCTGTTCATTTTCTCCCTGAGCATTGGTCTGATCAACTAAATGGGCTGAATTCCGAATAAAGGACACTTTTTGATTGGGTTCGAGCCGGATGGTTTGCCGGCCTTCTGACACGTCGATAATTCCCTCCACCAGGGTAGCTTCTACCAACGCCTCATCGGGATAGGCCTTGACATTAAAGGCTGTTCCGATGGCTTTTACCACGACGCCGTCAGCCTTCACCAGAAAAGGAATTTGCTTATTTTCTGCCACTTCAAAATAGCCTTCACCCACCAGATGAACCGTGCGGTCTTCCAGGTTGAATGCATTGGAGTAACTAAGGCGGCTCCCGGCATTTAACCATACGCTGGTGCCGTCGGCCAGGTCCAGGCTAATTTTGGCTCCTCGTGGAACTTCAATATGGTACTGGTTTTCGGCCAAACCAACAAAATCATTGCTGGAGGTAAGTTGGGTAATGGAAAAACCAAGCAGAAAAGCAAAAATAAAAAGGGCAGCAACTTTCCATATTGAGTTTAATGGTTTCAGTCTAAAATAGTGAGCAACCTGATTCCTGGAGTGAATACGTACCTGTACTTTTTTATATCGCTGCTCGAGGTCAAAAGCAGAATTTTTTTGAATCATCCCGCTTGCCAGCCACGAATCACGCAAGCGTTGGTATCGATCAAAGTTATTGCGATCTTTCAACCAAGTCCAAACTTCCCGTTGTTCCTCTGCGGAAGCTTCATCTTGCAAACATTTTAAAATCAGTTCATCCATTGGTCAGCAATCAGACATTTCTTGCGTATGTAAACTAGGACAACTTGAGCAAAAAAAAGGGTGACAAGAAAACTTACTTTTTCAGAAAAAAAAGAATAACCAAATCTATCAAATCAGATCGAACAGACTTCAATCCCCTCAACAACTGCGTCTTAACGGTATTTACTGAGATTCCTAAAATCACCGCGATTTCCTTATTTTTTCTTCCTTCCAGTCGGCTCATGATAAATATTTGGCGGCACTGCGGGGGCAACTTCTGGATAGATTTTTCCACTACCTCCTGAAATTCTTGATTGATCAAAGTCTCCAGAGGATAGCCGGACTGAGAACCCGAAAGGTCGGAAACCGGCTGGTGATACAAGAACAACTCTCTGTATTTATCGCCTACTTTTTTGTGCTTGAAATAATTGAGGCATTGGTTATAAACCATTTGGAACAGGTAAGATTTTGGTGTGCCATGCAAATCTATTTTCCGGCGCTTTTCCCAAAGCATGACAAAGGTATCTTCTACAATTTCCTCGGACTGAAATTGCTCCTTGGTTATTTGAAAGGCATATTGATAAAGCTGCTCAAAATAGGTTTTGAAAAAGTACTCGAAAGCCTTTTCGTTTCCGGATCTCAGTTGAGAAAATAGGTATTTTTCGTCCTGCTTCATCACAATCAATTTCAAAAACCACGATGGTCACTCCTGTTCAACCCCAATACTCTCAAACATTCCTTACAGCCATCAATCAACTACGATCGACCAATCGTAAACGAAAGGTAAGAAACTCCGGGAATAAAAGCCCCCGGAGTTTCCTTTAACTTTGTGCTATTTGCGACTATTTCGCCATTCGGTACACTTCGCTTCCAGCCAGTAAGAAACAGCCGAGGCCGTAGTCTTCAAAATCGGGTTTGGAGGTGTAAGTCACCGGCTGCCCATCCTTGGGCTCTTTCCCGGTTCCCTGCAAGTAGCCTAAAAACCCGTTGGGGTGAACGGCATCGTTTACCATGGCATTCCAGGCTTTGGTGATGATGGGCTTATACTTCTTTTCCTTCAGCAGCCCTTGATTGACGCACCAGGCCATGCCGTATACAAACAAAGCTGTTCCTGAAGTCTCAGGGCCTTCAAAATGGCTGGGATCGTGCAGACTAACGCTCCAAAAACCATCTTCGCGCTGCAGCGGAACCAGTGCTTCGAGCATTTGTAACAAAGTGTTTTGATATTCGTCGCGATGAGGGTCATCTTCAGGCAGAATTTCGAGCACACGCACCAGTGCAGCAACCACCCAGCCATTCCCACGCGACCAATAGCAATCTTCACCATTCGGTTCCTGATACGGTGGCAAAAAGTCCTTATCGCGCCACCAAAGCTGGTCTTCGGGATTCCACAAGCCCTGGGCGACTTTCGTATCCATGTACATATCGTACATGCGCTGCGAATAGCTTTGATCGCCGGTTATCACACTCAGTTTGGCAAAAACCGGCATCGCCATTTGCAGGGCGTCAATCCAGTCCCAATCATCAATCTTTTCGGTTTCCATCATCAAATCGATCGAAGCCTTAATATCCCGGATCCGCTCGGGTTGGGCATCCATTTCGTACAAATCGAGGTAAGTTTGGCCGGCACAATGGTTATCCGCGTGGCGGGTTTCTACCCCATTGCGTAATCCCCAGTTGTGTGCTTCTCCCCAGGTAACGGCGTAATCGTAATACTTCTGATCCGGATTTAGCGCATACAAAGCCATCAAGCCTTCGTAATAGACCGCACGGGTCCACAGGTTACTCGGACGCTCCCGGTTGGTAATGACATTCACGCCCGGGTCGGGCCATTTTTTCATCAAATAGGCATTCGTCAATACCATTTTATCCATGATCTCTTCCTTGGAAGGAAGTTTATTGGCACATGCAGACAAACCCACAAACGCCAACAGCAACATCGCAATTAACTTATTCATATCATTTTGATTTTAGAACATTTATGATTCATTTCGATTCCTAATATCTCTCCTGTTTTTTTAACCGATCTGCCGGGAACTATTAATTACCATCGGGCTTGGCAACTTCGGCTGACGGACTTTCGGGCCAAAAAAAGCTTTTCCAATCATCTGGTATTGATGGATCAAAACCATCAAAATCACTCACCACATAATCGGCCAACGCCATCTTGTTGTCCTGAATACCCTGAACGACACACTTCGCCAATTCATACGCCCCGTAAGTACTAAAATGCGTATTGTCGGCAAGGGCCTTATCCTGTCCGGGATAGGTGTTGGCCGGATAATGCACGAACGCCTTTTTCGAGTCTTCCACACCCAGTGCCTCATAAAGCTGTTTGCTCATGGCATTCAGGTCAATTAACGGAAGGTTGTCAGCTTTCGCCAACTGGCGCATGGCTTCGGGATAATCATCAAGCGTATTCACAATTTTTCCCTGCTCGTCAAATTTTCGGCGATTGGTCGAAGTCACCAAAACCGGATGCGCACCGCGCTTTCTGGCTTCGCTGATAAAATTCCTCAGCTCATCCTGGTAAGTGGTGAACGGCTCCACATGGTTTCCGCCCGGTTTCTGATCATTGTGGGCAAACTCCATAAAAAGGTAATCGCCCGGTTTCATCACGCTCAGTATTTTTTGCAGGCGTTTTTCCCGCTGAAAAGCTTTCAGTGTTTCCCCTGATTCCGCATAATTGGCCACGACAATCTCCGGCTTTAAAAAGCGTGGAAACATTTGTCCCCACGACGCCCAGGGCTCATGTTCCTGATCAACAACCGTTGAGTTTCCGGCCAGAAAGATCACCGGCAAGTCGTTTGCCGGTTCAATCTCAATGGAGGAAACACAAGGTTTCGGTCCGTTGAATTCGAGGGTGAGTTTGTCGTCCCAATTCAAATAAGTCATTTCCCGTGATTTCCTGCGAATTTCTTCAGTGGCATTGATTCGGGGCGTACGCACATCCACCACCACGGTTTTAGTCACTACTTCGCCTTTTCGGGTTCGAATATTCTCAAGCATCAACCGGCGCGATTCGGCCTTAACTGTTGTGGCAGATTCCCCGCTGGGATCGCCTAAGGTCAGCGTTATTTTATACCGTCCTTCGGGTACGTCAACCGCAAAGTAAAAGGGACGATCGCTGGTGATAAAATCACTATTCAGCTCATCTTCTCCATCGCTTTTCACCGATTTCAAACGCTTTTCAGTGACGAATCCAAAGCCTCTTTCAGCGCTGTAAAGCGAGTGCTCATCCACCTGGATAAACCCTTCTTTTAAAGTTCCAGAGCCTAAATCAAACTTCCAACCTGTTGTTTCTTCATTCTGATGATCGTAGAACTGCAGCGAGCTGTCGTTTATTCTGATTTCATTCGATTTAACCAGCTCAATCATTTCGGCGCCGGCCAGCAAAACCGGTCCATAACTATGGGCTGCATAAACATTCACCGGACGGTAATAATAGAATGCCGGGTCGAAGCCCATGCCAGTTCCAACACAGGTACCTTCCACCTGTCCTTTTTCATTCACCTTGGTGGCCACAGCATTCCAGGCCAAACAAGCCACAGGCCCATAAACTTTGCCATCGACATAACCGCGGTTGATGGCGCGGGCCATGGCATAAGTGTAAATGGCGGTGGCCGATGTTTCCAGGTACGAATCATTCCGGTCGAGCAGTTGGTGCCAAAATCCCTGCCCCGACTGGTAATTGGCCAAGCCGCGCAGGTGCCGTTGCAATAAGTCAAGCACCTGGTCGCGACCAGGGTAATCAGCCGGCAAAACCTCCAGCAGTTCCACCATCGTCATCACCGCCCAGCCGTTGGCGCGGCCCCAATAAAATTCGGGATGCTCTTCCATGCCCATGATCCAGCCATGCATGTACAGCCCTTTTTCGTAATTGAACATGCGCTTCGAAAACTGCAGCACTTGCTTCACCGCATCGTCGTAATAATTATTCTCGCCTGTATACTTACCCATTTGCGCCAGGGCCGGCACACTCATAAACAAGTCGTCCAACCACAGCGAGTTGGGTTGCGGCCGGTTGCGGGCCATGGTGCCATCATCAAACCGGAATTGTTTGTTGCTGATGTAATCAATGAAATTTGAAATCATCGGATCAAGGTCAGCATCCAATCCGGCACGTTTGGCTTTAATCATGGCCGCACACATGGCGCCGGCATCATCCAGCGCATGGGGGTGAATGACCGAGTACATGGCATGTTTCACTCCTGCCTGCTCTTTCTCCAATTCCAGAAAATGCGGACGGATACTTTCCAAAAATCGCAGGCGGTTATGAGTGTAGTCCGCATAGCGCTTGTCGCCTGTGCTTTCTGCAGCCAGAAGCATCCCGGCATAAGTGACGCCCCACTCGTAACTGATCAAACGATAGTCGCCTGGTTTAAAAATCGTATTTTCGTCGATTTCATTGAAGTCATCCAACTCCGCTCCTGACGCCCGATCAATCAGTTTCATCGGCGTTGTGGATTCCAGGTAATCATGCACCCGTTCCAGAACTTCTTCGATTGCCTTCACATCGGGCTTTCCATAAGGCGTATCATATTCAGGCTGTAGCAAGTGTAGTGGAGTTGTTGAGTCAGTAACTTTCTGAGCCAGTGCCCCGGCAAGGTTCAACCCGAGTAACACCAGGCTGCTCAATGTGATTTGTTTCCAGAATTGACAGTTCATAAGTAATTTGTTTTTGCGTTGCTTTTAACTGCTTATTTTGCTCTTTTAAATCCGATTAGCTTCTTTCTTATAAAAACAGTTCATTTTGAGTTCTTCTTGGTGATCGATTCCGGATGAAATTTAATCAGGTTCAACCGGGGCTTTTCAGGCTGTTCCATATCCTCTCCAATATAAAATCCGGGATGAGGTGGTTGGTTATAGGCCACATTCTGCCAGGCAATGCTCAACCGGTAAATGGGGTCGTGCATCAGGGTAACCAAGCGGTGCTGCGTAGGAATGGTGGTGGTATAAATCCGTAACGATTGGTTGTCTTCTGTACGCAGGACCACTTCCTCCCGCCAGTCGCCAAACAGGTCGGCGCTTAAGGCCGGCGTTGACTTGGAGCCGTTATTGCTCTGGCAACCGTCGGCTACCAATAAGTTGGTGAGGGTCTCGTTTTGCCAGTCCCACTTCATGACCCGGTTTCTGTCAAGCAGCTCGCGAAGCAAGTCACCATCCCACCACACCGCAAAGTTGCAACTGCGCGGCCTGGTTTCCGAGATTTTCTCGCCTTGCGCATTCCACAAACCACTGATGCCTGCTCCAAAAACCCAGCACTCGTTTCCCGGATGGCGCGGATCGATATTGAAAGAAACTCCGCGGCCGGGCCCTTCTCCTTTGTCACCACCCGAATCAGCTGCCTTTACCGATGCAACTTTCCACAAAATCTCACCCGTTTCTGCATCGCGAAAGCTCATTCCAGCATCGTCAAAGCGTTCCTGAATGGTAAAAACCTCCAAACCGGGGCGCGAAGGGTCCAAATCCGAAAGATGCAGCGCATCGCCATGCCCCAGCCCCGTTGAATAAAGGCCCGTGCCGTCGTGGTCAATGGCCGCAGCTCCATAAATAATCTCATCGCAGCCATCACCATCTACATCGCCTACGCTCACGCTGTGGTTGCCTTGCCCTCGATAAGCACGATTGCCGGGCGTGCCGTCGTCACTGTCGAACAGCCAGCGTTGGGTGAGTTTTCCGTCGCGCCAGTCGTAGGCAGCCAAAGTCGCCCGGGTGTAGTAGCCCCGGCACATGACGATTGACGGACGCTCGCCGTCGAGGTAAGCCACGCAGGCCAGGTAACGCTCCGAGCGATTGCCATAGTTGTCACCCCAAGTCGCTTTCAACTCTTCGGGCGTTGGATTTTCTTTCTCGGGGTGACGGCCAGCCTGATAAGGCACGGTAGTCAATGCCGCTCCGGTCAGTCCGTCAAACACGGTGAGAAACTCCGGCCCACGCAAAATGTGCCCGTCCTGATTCCGGTGGTCGGCCGAGGCATCGCCAATCACTTTCCCGGTGCCATCAACGGTGCCGTCTGCTGTTTTCATGGCCACTTCGGCGCGGCCATCGCCATCAAAATCATACACCAAAAACTGGGTATAATGAGCGCCCTCGCGGATATTCTTGCCCAAATTGATGCTCCACAACAAAGTGCCGTCCTGCTTGTAAGCATGAAAAACCGGCTCAGAGGTCATGCCCTTGTGGCTGTTGTCGCGCCCGCGGCCGGTCATATGCACTACCAACTCATAATCGCCGTCGCCATCCAAGTCGCCGGGAGCGATATCGCCGGGCGAGTACCGTTCGGGTGTTTGCAGGGGAATGGTGAGCCAGGGCTGCACTTCGTCGGTTTTCACCAGTCGATAGGAACCATCAGGCTCGGATTCAGTTCCACTACCGACAGGTTTTACCAGGTAGGTGTAGATCCCATTGGGCAAGCTGGCAACATCCATCAGCGAGGTCGCATCAGTTACAGGTTTGTCATTCAACAGAACTTCTTCACCATTTTCAGACTGCCGATAAACGTTGAAAGCCACGTCTTCGGCATCGGAATGCAGCAGGCGCCAGCTTACAAAAATGCTGTCTTTGCCTGCCTGCACAGCCACCAGCCCACGCGACAGATGCTCCATCTGGCGTTGGGCCGAAGCGGTTAAGCCAGCGAGTAAGAACAGGATTAGAAATAATTTTAAATTGGTCATTGGTTATTGGATATTAGTTACTAACTGGATTGCTGATGATCCTTGATACTGGATCACTGGGACTGTTCACTGGGACTGTGACTGAATACTGATCAATGCGACTGCCCACTGACACTAACCGCTCCCCGCAAGGGACATTCCTTGATTCGTGCGATTTGCTGCGCCAGGATTTTCGCATTCAGCAGGGCACCCGCGGAATTGGTGTGCGTATGATCGTCCGGGAAGAACGCGCTGACTGCCTCCGCTCCCATTGCTTCGTATTCGGCAGCCACGGCTTCATTCAAATCAATAAAGAAAGCACCGGTTTGTTCGGCCACTTCCCTGGCCCATTTGCCGTAACTGTCCGAAGCTCGTTCCACTTTCCCGTCCTTCCACCTGTTACGCGGAATCATGGAAACGACAATCGGGATCGCCCCTTTGGCCTGCGCATCAGCGATGTACTTTTTCATATACCAGCCATAAGTGTGCACCGTTTCCTTGGAGCCATCCTCACGGGTTACTTCCTGCGTTTCATTGCCAGTCCCCCGGAGCGAACCCCGGTATTTGGCTTTGTCGATATTGCCGCCATCGTTGTGGCCAAACTGCATCAGCACAAAATCGCCCCTGCCCAGTTGCGGAACAAGTTCATCCCACAAACCTTCGTACAGAAAAGTACGGCTGCTGCGCCCACCACGGGCTTTGTTGATGGTTTCTACCCGGCTGCTGTCAAAAAAGGCTGGCAGTTCGCGCCCCCAACCGACAATTTCGCCACTGCCGCCAGCCACGGTCGAATCGCCAATCAAAAAGACCTTCTTTTTTTCGGGGAAGTTGATGGTTGGATTTTCCAACAGGAAGTCTTTCAGCGGGCAGTTCTCAGCCTCGCGCAGGCCCTCCACAATCAGCGCAGCCGCCAGCACCGCTCCTTTTGCCGAAGTGTGCGTGTGATCGTGCTCAAAGAACAAATTGCCCGTCACCTGCGCTTCGCCCAGCTTTTCCATGGCCGAGGCCATTTTTTCGTTTAAGTTGATGAATTCAACGCCTTCGGCCAAGGCCACCTCTTTGGCCCACAAGCCATAACTTTGATCGTTGCGCGGCACCCGGCCATCCTTCCAACTGTTACGCGGAATGGGCGACATGACCACCGGAATGGCCCCTTTCGCTTTGGCTTCCTGAATATACTGACGGAGGTACCAGCCATAGCTGTGCACCACCTCGTGCTCACCGGTAAGCAGGTTGTCGATTTCCTCCGACTCATCGCCAACGCCCTTGATCGTGCCGCGCGCCCGGAAGTCGTCGTTGATTGGGCCGGCATCGTTATGGCCGAACTGCATCAGCACATAATCGCCCGGCTGAAGCCTTTCCAGCACAGGTTGCCACAGTCCTTTGGTGCGAAAGGTGCGGCTGCTTGTTCCGCCCAGGGCATGGTTTTCCACCTCAACCCGGCTGGTATCAAAAAACTGCACCAAGGGATCACCCCAGCCCCAAAGGCCACCGGAGCCATCACCCCGCCCGTTTTTTACGGTTGAATCGCCAATCGTATAAATGGTAGGCTTGGCGTTTGCGTTTGTTTTCCCGAAAGCCAATAGGCAAGTCATCAATAAAAAGCTGATCAATTTTATCATTTCAAAAGCGTTTTCGTTTATCTTTTTATTGATCGGATGACTTTGAGTCATCCGATCAATATATCTTACTTATGTGCATCCGCTTCAATTTCAAAAACAAAAGGAGTGGATGTCCAATATTTTCCGCCTTGCGTGGTGACAAACAGGTGCGTGGGTTTTCCATGCTGCATCAAAACTTGGGGCCGCTCAAACCGGCCGTACTTACTCAAATGTTTTGGCTTTGGTGGCTGGTTGATGTAATGCGACACCCCGAAATAGCTGATTTTGGGTTCAGACCAATGGATCCCATCGTCCGACTCCAGAATGATGCCTACCTCATGGTCGAAACGCCCCATATCGCGCGCCAGCATGTAGAACTTCCCGTTCTCGCGAAACACATTGCCATCTTCCAACTGGCGGTTGTTGCCCAAGGCCGAATAGTCGATGATGGGATTTTCGGCATAGCGAACGTACGGCCCTTCCAGCTGTTCGGCTATCGCCAGTCCGTATTTGCGGTTTCCGCGAATGGCCGGATCCACCGGATTTTCATATTCTTCGTTGTTCCAGCCTTTGTAATACAGCCAATATTGTCCGTTTGGATGTTTCAGAAAGGAAGGATTCGAGGTGCAATGATCATCCCAGGCCCCTTCCGGTCCTGCCTCCAGCAGTGGTTTGTCCGGCCGTTTCCACGGGCCATTGAGCGAGTTGGCGGTTGCCAGCCCGATACGCTTGGTATTTGTTTTCCGATTCGAATTGCCGATATAAAACAGGCAATAGGTGCCGTCAACCAACTGGATATGTGGGTTGTGACAAGTGGTGCCATCCCAAAAACCTTCACCACGCGGGGCCAGAATGGTTTCTACGTTGCGGTAAGGGCCCGCCGCCTCATCAGCCACGGCATGTGCAATCTCTGAACTGTTGATCCAGCCGCCCATGCCCTTCCCGGCATTCCAACGCGAAAAAAACACGTGAAACTTGCCGTCGGGTGCCACAATCGGGCTACAGCCCCAAACGTAATACCCTTCGAGTTCGAGTATGCGCCCCATCGGTTTCAAGCGCTTCGAAAAAGCAGAGATATCTTGTTCCCTATAGTTTTTATCGCGAATGGAAGCTGCCAGTCCGGGGCCGCCCGACACCAGCAGCGCCCCTCCGGCAAGCAAACTTTGTTGTATAAAATGACGTCGTGTTTGCATGGTCAATTCCTTCTTTAATGAACGGGCAATTTTTTCATCAGTACCCGCTTAAATTTTCATCCTGATGTAAATTTATTTTCTTCCCGATGAAAATATTTTTTCTTCCTGATGGAAATTTATCGCCATCAGGATGTAAAAATTTCTATGGTGTACTGATCGGATGACTTGAAGTCATCCGATCAGTTTCATGCTATCGTGCAAGGGTTACCCCCATCAAGCCAATAATCACTTCGTTGGCTATGGTTTCCAAAGTCAACGACACCAGTTCTTTGTCCGGATCGAGCGGAAGATCGAGCAAAGTCGCCATTCCGCCATCCACATAAATCGGATCGTTCGACATGCGTCCGCCCAACTCGCCGGCGTGGTACTTGCTCACATCGCCGGTTTTCAGTCGCACCCGCCACGGACGGGGCTGCCGGGTGTAAAAGGCCCAGTTGTCGATAAACAAATCCTGATCGAGCGGAATCAGGTTGTCGGGCAAAACCAGGTCGAGCACGTCCTCGGTACCATCGGCGTAGCCCACCCGGATTTGGCCGTTCAGCACATACGCCTGCATGTGATAGGTGGACGCGGCCACCAGGAAATACGCCTTCGAAGCCTTGCCGCTGAGCGGAAGGCTAACCGAAGCCGGATAATTATCCCACAAAGTGGTGAATGCAATGTTGTTGGCATTCTTGCTGCCCGGAGTGGCGAACGGAATACCCTGCGGCATGGTAAAAGTGCCGTTGTTGGCCGCAGCCAGCGAGCGGATTCCGCTGTCGTCAATCGCCGACAGGTCGTTGGGATGGCACCACTGCCCCATGCCTTGCGTGGGCACCTGCAAGGTGGTGTATTCCCAGCGCGGCGACAGGTATTTGCCGTAAGCGAAGATGTCGCGCACCTTTTCGTTAAAGCGGTCTGCCATCGCAACGGCACGATACGCCTGTGCAGCCGGATTGGCGATGTTCCAGTTGATGGCCCGCAGTTCATGCGTTTTCTTTCCGACCTTCACTTCAATTTTATTGGTCCCCAGGGTGGCCACCGGCGACGAAAACTCGTGTTTGGTTTTTCCCTGAGCGGGGATTTTTACAGTCCCCATGTTGTTACCATTCACCCAAAGTTCACCGGCAAGGGGCTGATCGGTCTGATTGAGCAGATCGAAAACAAGCGATTCTGAATCCGGATGATTGGCGATTTCAACAGGGTTCACCACCTCCAGTTCCACCGGAAGCCAGAAGCGCATTTCGCCCGATGAAGCCTCAACAAACAAAGTCTTGTTGCCTTTTTCTGCGGAGACCGTTCCACTCAACACGCCGTTTCGGATTTGTGCACCTTGAAGCACCGATTGCGGATCGTAGATCTTCTCCGCTTCAAAGGGCAATTCCAACTGAAGCGTTTCGCCGCGGGCGATTTTTGCTGTTACTTTCCCGGTATTCAGCTCCTCTCCAGCCCAATCGATTTCAATTTCGTAAGCTGGCGCCACGCCGGCATCAATCCGGATTCGCGGAACCGAAACCGTTTCATCAAGCAAGTCAAAGCCCGTTTCGCGGCCATTCACCCGAATGGATTGCACCTGGCTCCGTGGGGCTTTCACTTCCAGCGATAACTGGATATCTTTTTTCAGAAGGTTTGGTTTGATGGTATAGCGGTCGGTATATCCTTCGCGTTTGAAGGCATACGCCATATTCCGGGTTTCGATCTCCGCAAAATCCCAATCCGCAGGAAATCCGGGGCGGATGGTCAGCCGCTTGTTCATCAGGTCAGGAACAATGCCGTACATGCCCTGCACCAGCGCCCGAACGCCCATGGAGACCGGATCGGCAAAATCGCGGTAGGTTTCTCCGCGGGCGGCATCGTAAAACGAGATCTGGGTGATGTTGCCCGGCCCGGAACCCAGGTACATGGCATCGAGCAGCGCCCCTTTGTAAAGTTTGAACGCTTCGTCCGGCCGGCCTGTTTGCCAGTAGGCCAACGAAGTGTGGACGATCTCGGCAAAGGCCACATTGTTGATCGACCACATGTAGGGCTGCCAGTTGGTCGTGGCCACCACGTGATTGGTCGTGTCTTCGAGCCCTTTGGCCAAAACCGGGATGTGCGTCAGTTCCGTATCGATGTAACGTGTGGCCTGGTACGCTTTGAACGGATCGTGAACATCCGAGTCAATGGCATGATAAATGGTCCACACCGCTGCATTGTCGTGCCGCATTTCGTGCCCCATGTTATCTTTGAATTCGGCCCACCAGCCTTTCTCCGGAATCCAAAGCTCGCGGTTCATCGCTGTGAGAATCAGCTCCGCCTCTTTTTCGTATTGTGAAGGATCTTCACCCAATTTTTTGGCAATTTCCGCCGCCATCTTGTTGGCCCGGTAGTTATAAGCCGACGAGTGGGTGGCCTTGCCTCCGTTGTACTGCAAGGCATCCGAAGCCCAAATGCTGCAATAACCGTCGTAAAGGCCATCGTTGTCGGGGTCGAAGGTGTTCTTCTCCCAGGCCAGGTGGCGCCGCAAGGCCGGAAAGATTTCGCGGGCGTAATCCATGTCGCCGGTCCAGTTCAGGTGCCACAGCAGCTCGTCGAAAAACACCAGGTTCATGTCGTAGTGGTGCATGATATCCGTCCGGTTGGGGCTCCGGCAGATGTAGCCATTGCTGTACATCGGTGTTCCCCACGTTTTGGCGGCACGCGCCAGGTTCAGCTCTTCGTCCTGCAAGTGCGGCAAGGTCACCTGCACATCGGTCACCTGCGAGTTGATGTAGCCGTTGAAGTGCGTTCGCGCCCGGTCGTGCAGCCCAAGCAAATCAGCCAGGTAGGCCGCCCGCCAGCCGGTAAGCGGCATGCGCCAGCCGATGGCTCCGTGCAAATAGCCGGGATCTTCCCACACCGCATCCTCAGCCCCGGAGAAAATGCCACCCAGCGTATTCAGGTACGGATCGGGAGTATGTAATTTCAGTGTCGAAGCAATCTTTTCGCGATAAGCCGTGCCTTTGTTAAAAGCATCGGCCAGTTCGCTGTAGACAAAAGGCGCACGGCTCTTCGGGTTGTGCAATTCGAAGTAAAAGGGCTCCGCATCCATTTCGTATTCGGCAATGATTACCGGGCGGGAAGACTTCTCGGACTGGAGCAATTGTTCCAGATCATCAATTTGGTTGCCATCGGCTTCGCGAATATTTGTTCCCTGGGGAAAGGTGCCGGTCATACTTTTTGATTCGGCATACACCTGCGATAACGGAGCGTTCTGCTTGTTCCGGCTTTCGGGATGCTCATAGGCTTCGTCATCGGAAACCGGCTTGGTCCGATGTCCGTACCAAACGGTTGCCTGATGATCGGTAATTTCGAACACATTTCCCTGGCAATTGCCCGGTTTGATGTAGAAACTATCTTCCGGATCGGCCCCCAGATCGCCTTCGCGGCTATACCGCTTGTTGTTGGCGCCACCGTAAACCCAAAGGATTCTAGTTCCCGCGGGCAGCTTGTCGGCTGTGTGCCTAACCACCAAACCGTCACCGTCAGACAAGGCCACGGCCTCAATGGTGAGCGTGCCCTCTCCCAATAAGTTCTTGTCTTTCAGAATATAAGTTCGCTGCCCCGATTTGAAGCGGGACTCGACAGATTCCAGGTCTTTTACCCAGCGAGTTTCTTTGGGTGTAGAAATCGCGAGATAAATGCTTCCGCCCAAATAAGGCATGTACAGCCCAAATTCGGGAAAATCACTCGTTTCGAAACGAAAGCCCGTGTTGGTTCCGTAAATCGCCCGGGTAAAGCGCTTGTCTCCGTTGTGAATGACAAACTCGTCGCCGTCGGGCTGGTACCTGAGCTCGCGCTCTTTCCCCTGCCACCAACGGGCAGGATCGATGGGTTGCGCGCCTACGCTCCAAACGAATGCAGCAAATAGTATGGTAATCAAAAACTTCAGCATCGCCTACTCGTTTCGTAGTCCGAAATAAAAATACAAGGTTCGACTGACGGGTTTGTCCATGACGTTCAGCTCACCCGCTGGCCCGAGGCTTTTCGTGTCGTTGCTGATGCCCATGGCCAGCTTGGTTCCGATCGGCGGAATGCCATCCAAAAAGGAAATGTTGCCGGTTGGCAGGGCCGGGTAGTTTTTGGGGCCGGAGATTCCGTAGAAATCGAACAGGCGGACAAACAGATCGTCTTCCTGGGCAACCACGGTAAACTTGCCATGTACGGTGTTGAATTCCATCCACGATACATCGGCGTAATATCCTTTAAACTGCGGGTAGTTCCAGGAGTTGTCACCCGGCAATACGTTGTTGTACAAACGTTCATACACATCCAGCGTGACTCCTTGTAACCGGTTTTTCCACACGTGCGTTGGGCCGCGGCCCAGCCACTTGGCACCAATCACGTCCGACTCGGGAAAATCGAAGCTGACGCCAGTAAAATATTGGCCCCCATCCACCTGGTATTCGTAATCCATTTGCAGCCAGCCACTGTTGTACATCGTCCAGTTCACTTCTTTCAAATCGCCCGAATAAGTCATTTTCACGACATGGGCATGGGCTGTTTCCTCATGCGTAACGCGAATCAATTCCGATTCGCCACTCGCCAGCACCGGACCGTTATTAAAGGGAATGGGCAGTCCAAAATCGTTTTGAACCGACACCAAAAGCCCGCTGTTCGTGTTGAAAGTCACCGCAATCCCGGACGCCTTCATGGTCAGCAAGCTGTCTTTTTCCGTCACTTCCACCTTCGAACTCAGCTTATCATCGCCGGCCTGCTGCTCGATGGGCAGGATGTTATCCTCCTCAATTCCCTGGGCCTTCAGCTTCTTCAGCCGTTCTTTCTCCGCTTCGCTCAGTTCCTTTTCAACCAGTTGCACCACGGCATTGGTGTTGCCATCGGTTTTCCAGCTCCAGCAATAAATCTCGTCGCCCGAAGGAGCAAAGGCACGCAACAACAAAGCGTCGTACTGCTGGTAATCTTCGGGCAGTTCCAGCTTCAATTCTCCTTTTTCAACCGGGAGCACGTCCGGGCTTTCGGCTTTCCCTTCTTTCATGACTTTTTGATAGACACCCCGCTCTTCGGGCAAGCTGAAGTTCACCAACTGCCACTCAAAGCGAACGTCTGCGAGGTTGGTAAAATGGTGACGGTTTTCAACCGGAATACGGCCATCAAACCCGGCCGGAAGTTTGTCCAGCGCAATTTTCACCGGACTGTAAATTTCGCGCATGGCATAAAAGCTGCCTTCCTTTTCGCGGTGCGGACCAACCAGTCCGTCGGGCGCATTAACGCGGTTCACGTCGATCACGCCATCCAAATCGGTGCGGACCAAACCTTCGTCGGCCAGCACCCACGAAAAGCCGCCCGCTGCCCGTTCCGAATGCCAAAACAGTTCCCAATAATCAGCCAGGGCAGCAGCGCCACCGCCATCATCCTGGGCATGCAGGAACTCGGTGGGCATGTAAATCAAGTCGCCTTCCAATATCTTTTTTGAACTGTAATAGGTTTCGTAGTGGTTGCAATCCACCCCATTAAAATCATTCCCGGGCCGGTGGTGCGCATGAATGACCGGGCGATTCGACGGATCATACATGGCGTAATCATCATCCAGCTCCTTGTTGGTTCCGCCCTCGTTTCCGTTGCTCCAGAAGATGATGGACGGATGGTTCACATCGCGGATCACCAGTTCACGAACCAGTTTGCTACCCGACTCGGTATCGTAGGCATTTTGCCAGCCAGCCAGTTCGTTCATCACAAACAAACCCAGCGAGTCGCAGTAATTCAGAAAAGCCTTATCGGGCGGATAGTGCGCGCAACGCACGGCGTTCATGTTCATTGCCTTAATCAGCCGAACATCATTTAAATCGATGGTGGCATTAACACAGCGACCGGTTTCGGGCCAAAAAACGTGGCGGTTGACGCCTTTCATTTTCACTTTGGTGCCATTGATGTAAATACCATCGCTTTCACGGATTTCAATGGTTCGAAAACCAAATTTTTCGCTCAGCTCATAAGTAGTTTTGTTTCCGTTTTTCAGGCTCACTTTAACCGAATACAGATTGGGCGTCTCGGGTGTCCACTGCCTGGCCTCAGCTACCTGGCAAGTCATGGTGACCAGCGAATCGCCGGTACCGGCTTTGGTTTCGCAGCTCTGCACGCGGTTTCCTGCCACATCGAATATCTCAGCCAGAATCGTTTGTTTCTTTTCGAGCCTGACCGGGAAAACATCCATCGAAAAGCTACCGTCAGCCTGGGCATTAATAGCAACGCGGTCGATAAAGGATTCGGGCACGGCCTCAAGATAAACCGGACGGTAAATTCCGCCAAAAATCCAGTAGTCGGCAAAACGCTCGGCCCGGTTGACGGAGTGATTGGATGACATTTTATGAACGGTGACTTCCAGTTCGTTTTCCTGTCTGGCTTCCAGTTTATCGGAAATATCATATCGAAAGCGATAAAACGAGCCCTGATGAATAGGACCAGCCAACTCGCCATTAATTTTCACTTCGGTGTCGGTCATTGAACCTTCAAAAACAATGAAAATGGTTTTGTCCTTCCAATCCTGCGGAACCATAAAGCGGTGTTTGTAGATTCCCGTTTCATCCGAAAACTTGTGCTTCTTTCCATAGGTCCGGTAGTCGCGGCCATAGTCGTATTCGCCAAAACCCTGCTGTTCCCAGTGTGAAGGCACTTCGATGGTGCTCCACACGCCGCTGTTTCGTCCCGAAGTACAATAAAAATCCCAGGTCACCGTGTTCTCATTGTCGGTTCCGGAAAGGTATTGGATTTCCTTTTGTTGGGGAGAGGAAAAAGCTAGAAGGGGAAATAGCAATATCAGAAAAAGCCCCCTAAATCCCCTAGAAGGGATCTTCACAATTGTACAAAATTCCATGTTCTTATTCATAGTTCAAAATATATTATTAAAGCCCCTCGCAGGACGATAAATATGCGTAATCATTTTCCCAACAAGATTTCCTATGCGAACAGGTCCGCGAAAACGTGTCGCAAAACTCAGTGCAAGTCTGTGACCATTTTTCTGTGTTACTCTGTGGTTAGAATATCGAAATTTAACCACGGAGTTTCACAGAGTTGCACACAGAGGTCCGCAGAGGTTGTTAGAGTTATAATTGCGACTCCCTTCATGGGAGCCTCTAAAACACGGGTTTAATGTCTTCCCATTTCACCTTCCACTTGCCATCTTTGGGGAAGCCGGGGTTTTCCGTTTCGCAACCTTCGTAACCGGCGCACATCATGCCGATGGTGGTCAGCAGGCCGCCGTTGCCCGGCAAATAAATCCGCAGGCGTTCGCTTTGGTAGTTGTGCCCGTTGCGCAGATAAGTGTTTTTCTGAACATCTTTCAGCAGAAACTCCAAGGCCAGTTCGGGCTCTCCCAGCCTGACGGCCGACATGGCTGCCATCGGGTAATCCCACCCCCAGGTCGAAGGCCAGTCCCATCGCTCGGCTATGCGATGCATGGTGTTGCGCATCACTTCGGGATCCAGTTTGTCCCAGGCTGGCAAAATTCCGTAAGCGCCCAAAACCACCGGATGGTCCTCCATGAGCTCCATGTCGGTGTAGGATTCGGTTGCACCTTCAATTCCCAAATAAACCCCATCAGCCTGATCGGGAGCTGCCAGTTTAAGCCGGACATCCTCCCATTGGCCATCCGGTTCCAGTTGCAAACGATCCTGCCACTTCCGGGCGGTGGTCAGTCCCCAGTACCAATAGGGCAGCTCAAATGGCGGGTTGGTCGTGGTTTCGCGCGACCAATGCTCCTGCGCCGGAATAAGCGGCGGTGCCAGATCGTACTGTTGCTTTTCCTCGTTCCAAACCGGAAAGTCGCCCATAAAAGCTGCCGTGGCAAAAACCAGGTCTTTGTATTTGTTCAAGGTTTCTTCCGTTGGATCAGCCTGATACATTTGCTCGGCAAACCAGATGATGTGCGGCTGCTGCCAAACCAGGTAGGAACCAACCGACGAAGGACTGTTCTCGCCATCGGGCCCCAGCATTTTCTGCCAACGCACGCCTTGGTACCCTTGATCTTGCGCGGTTTGCCGGGCCTGCTCGTATAAGTCGTTGTAATAGTCCAGTTGTTTTTCGATGAGGTGTGCCCGGTTCCACTGCGGAAAATGGGCGATGTGCCACCAGTGCATTTCCAGGTGATATTTGCCGTACCAGCTGTTATAGGTCAGGCCCGTTTCAGCGGGCGGCAAGGAACCGGTACTTTGTATTTTGATCAGATATTGCGACAAGATTGTGCGTCGCTCCAACTCCTGAGCCCGGGGATCGGTACATTCAGTGAAATCAACGATACCACCGTTTTCCCAATAGTTTAGCCAGGCCTGTTCGTTGTTTGTTTTGGTTGACTCGAAATCGGCTAAAGTCATTTCGCCAACTTCCGGAGCAAACAGGCAGTTGAATTCAAGAACTTCTTTACTTCCGGGCTGAAGGACAAACTGATGTTCACCGGCCTTGGTCACCGAACCGGAACCTTTCCACGCGATGGCGACCTCATATTGATCGTTGTCCAGCGTACGATTGATGAGTACTTGATTCGAAGTGACTTCTTCTAAAACCGACTGGTGTTTTTCGGGTGAATCAAAGTCGTAGCCTTCGTGGGTATTTTCGGCCACTCCAAACGGGAATTTCCATTGCACCGCCAGTTTTCCTTCAGCAATCAGGGGCGATTCAATTCTAGCTGAAATCTGGTCCTGATCCTGATGACAATAAACCTCAACGTTTACCGGCTGCCCGTCAAACTCAAACGAACTGCTGATTTTTCCCGTCCACATGTCCAGGTGATGTGTAGCCTGTTTGATATCTTCCAATCGCGCGGTTTCACCTTCAGAATTGGTCAGCACCAGGCCAATCATTCCCAAATGCAGGCGGTGCGGGTTTTCGCGGAAATAGTTGCACGCTGCTTCAGCCCTCGGATCATCTTTCAATTGATGACGGTAGGGCACTTGCCTGCCTTCCACTTCAAAATATTTGAGCGTTTCGGAGCGGTCGTAGCCTTCGGTATTGGGGTTGGTATGCCAGCCCCAGTTGGATTGGGTTCCCAGCGGTACGCCATTTTCATAGTCAGAGTAGAAGGTTTGCAGCCCGGTCAGGTCGGTGGTAAAGGCGAACTCACCATTTCCAACAGACAGCGAAGCCAGTGAGTCGAAGCCTTCAACCAACACATTGCTGCGCGTCACCACGCTATGCCGGTCAATTTTTTCGGGCTCATTTTTCGATTGGCAACTAGCCAACACCATAACAGAGAGGATTGATAAAAGAAGAATTCGTTGCTTCATGCTTACTGGTTTTTTATTTCTAAAGGTGTCAGACTTACCGGCCCAAGCAATCCTGAGGGAAGCGGTTCCCAATGTGCGGCCGTAAACACCCCGTCGGGACCCACGTTCTCGCGCTTGTTTGCGGCAAAGTTGATGTTGTAAAATTTCTTGTAATTCACGCCGTTTTTATCCATGTCGATGATGCGGTTGGCCATCAGGTTCGACACCTTCACTTCCAATTCGTTGGTTTCTTTCAACAAACTTGGATCGATGCTTAACTGATAGCTTGGCCCGACCAAGGTTCCGAGTTTTTCACCATTCAGGTAAACCGAAGCGGATTCATGCACTTCTCCCAAATCGAGCAAGTAAGCAGAAGCTTCTGCCTGTGGTTTGTCGAATGAAATTTGGTAGCTGGCCGTTCCCGAGAACTTCTTCAATTCATCCGATTGTTCGGTCCACGATTTTAGTTCGGTGGTTTGGTAGGAAGCCGGCAAGCTTGGCCCGCCCTTTTCAAAGGCCACCGTCCATTCGCCACTCAATTCATTTTTTTCTGAAGCAGCAGTCATCATCGGATAATCATCCAATTGTACTTTGTACGGATACCATTGCAGAATGAGGGTTTCGCCCGGCGCCAGCTGCAAATAAACCTGTGACTGGTTTTCATCAACTTTCTGAACGCTGGCTTTCCCTTTGGCGCGGTTCATCGGGTTAAACCAGGCGGCATGTTCTCCCGAAGTCTGCAAAGTCACCCACTGATCAACCGGCTGATCGCTCCAGTTGGTGATAAAATAGCAAGTGCCTTCCACGCGTTTCACCCGATTGTACCACAAGCCAAGCTGTGCCAGTTCTTCCGGATAAACATCCACCATCTCCAGCATCCCATCCATGTCGTCACTCATCAGGAAGTTTCCATCGCCTCTACTATAAACGGACAGGTTCATCACCGGATTGAACTCCATGGATTTTACCAGCCCCTCATAAGCCTGCTGACGGTTTTTCAAATCGCCCATTCCGGGCACATCAACCGGCAGTTGCTCCTGAAACACGATGGTGGCGCCGGCTTCGGCCAACTCCAGTAATTTTTCCATGGTTGCCAAAGGCATGTGTTCGCATTTGGGTACAACAATGGTTTTATACGTGGCACCCGGCGCTTTAATCAGTTTGTTTTGGGCAGTCAGTTTCTGGATTTGCCTATCCGAAATATAGTCGAACGAGTATCCTTTAGCAAGAAATAGCTCGCTGAGTTCACGGGTTAGCGGCTCCTGCGGTTTTCCAAAGTGCGCCAACATACTGCGCCCTTTCTGTGACCAGGTGTCATATATCGGAAAATAAAGTAAAATGTCGTTGTTTGGGATCGACTTCTGCATGAACGACTGGCAATTGGTGACGTAATCGTTCAGCGCTTTCATGTCGGGCCACCACGAGTTGGTCGGTGCAAAATGCACGGCGGCATAAAACAACCAGCCCGGCCATTCTTCTCCCTGAGGCGAATAGGGTGTTCCGTGATACACGATGTGGTTGACGCCATGCGCCAGGTAGCGGTCGAAGTTTTGCTTGGCATCGCCCAGGTTGGCCAGAAAATGCTCGTCGAGCCAGGTGGAAGCCTCGCAGGCAATCAATTCCTTTCCGGAAACATGCCCGGCCGAGGTCGCCATTTTGATGCGCATGGGGTTGAGCCCTTCCGTTTCGGGAATGTGGCTGGCTTCGTATAAATCGAGGATATTGGCAGGCGAACCATGTGCCTGGTTGCGAATGACCGCGTTGTGCGACTCGGCCCAACCGGCCCAGACTCTGGTGAATTCGTCCAGCAGCAAATCCGAAATTGTTTCGCGGTAATCGCAAAGCACCCGGCTGTTTTTTTCTTCGGAATCGTTACCAAACAAGGCTGGCAAATAGTTTTTCAAATCGTAACCCCGGCGGGCTTCAAATTCTTCGAAAAAGCGGGGTGTCCAGTTCGATTCGCCACTGGCATCGTCCACTTCGTAGGAGTCGTTAAAAAAGGCGCGCAAGCCGGATAAATCGCGGCCCTCAGCTTTGTCGTCGTAATCTTTCAGGAATTTGCGTGTCGCTTCCTCCGAAAAATGATCAATCACATTGCCTTCGCCACCTTGTCCGGCACGCTCCACCATTTTGCCATGCCAACCTTGAAAAACAGCGTATAAATTCCAGTTTCCTTCTGGTGCTTGCCACTCGAGTTGACCATTGCCGTCAACCAGGGAAGTGAGCTCAAGCACTTCGCCGGCATCGCTGTAGGCCATCAGTGTTTGCAAGGGAAGCGGCTTTTCAAACCGAATCTGGTCCAGGGCCAATTCATTTAAATTGGTATTGCTGCTAATCGGGAATTTCACTTCCGAGATCTCAACGCGGCGACCCACAGCACGAATCAACGGCTCCTGTATGTAAGTCACTTTTTCATTCAGCCGTTGCCCGGTTTTCAGGCTGTATTGCTTGAACTGCACGTTCCGGCAAGCATCCTCAGCTGAAATCCACGGCCCGCCAAACGGCCAGCCTGATGCGTTAGCCAAGTCGATGCCCAAATCCAGGCGTTTGCCCTCATTCAGCGTATGTTCCAGTGCATCCATCCATTCGTCAGACTGAAAAAGCAGGGCCTGGTCTTCATAGCCTTTCACCCCGTAGATGGGTGTAATTTCCAAGCCGCCAAAGCCGGCTTCTTCCAGTTCTTCCATGTTGGCGGTCAAATCGGTAGGATTCACCGCGCTATCGTGCCACCACCAACGGGTCCAGGGCTTGGTTTCGTTGGTAATTTCAGGCCATTCTACCTCCGCGCCACTTTTATCGGTACTGCAGCCGACCAGCGCAATCAGCAAACAGATGGCGAAGCCATTCAGTAAAAAAGAAGCTTTTGTTTGTCCTATTCGTGTTGCCATAAATGTTTATTTTTTCATTTCCTGTAAGATACCCACAATTTATTGAACCGCCCGCTTCAGCTCAACCGCATAAATATCCGACTGACCTTCAAAGTTGGCTCGAAAGATGATCCACTTCATGTCAGGAGAAAAATGCACATTCGGCTCGAGCTGATAGTCGTGATGTTTCATATTCACCAGCCGTTGCGACCGAAAACGATCGCCTTCTGGATAAAACAGATAAATCCACATGCCATCGCTGGCTTTGGCTACCTGTCCCGGATCGCCACCATCGCCGGCAAACAGTGTTTGATCGGGCGAAAGTGTGAAGTGGATTGACCATTCGTCGCGGGTGAGCGAATAGCGTTTTTCTTCGCCTGTTTTCACATCCACTCCGGCCAAAAAGAAAGCTTCTCCGCGCGGTAACTGCAGGTCGAACCAAATGCGTTTTCCATCGGGACTAAAAAACTCGTGTCCGGCAATTTCCATGTCCATGGTTCGCTTGTGCATCAGTTTTGGCTCGCCACCATGGATATTGATGGTCCAAATGCGATCGACTTTGTGCCAGGGGCCTTCGTGACAAAACATGAGCAATTCCGGTTCAGTTGGTGAAAACTGGATGTGGTTGAGCCAGGCATTTTCAGAATAAATATTTTTGAATTCTCCACTTGCCACCTCAATGGTAAACAGTGAACGCCTCAGTCGTGCTTCGTAAATCACATTGAAATAGTCGCTTTTTTTGGGGTTTTGCCGAAAAAGCTCCTGTTCTTTGGGAGAGCTCACCGCGCCTGCCAGCAAAGTTTCATCGGCATTGAGGGTAGTAATATTGGCCCGAATGCTATCAGGAAAAACATAAATCAGCCGGGTTTTGCGGTCGTCCACCCCGGTTGAAAACACGCTGTCGCCACACTGGTAAAAAACACGGCGACTCATCTTACCGACAATCTCGCCCGACACTCCTTTTTTATTGGTGAGTTGTTCTGTTTCGC
Organism: Sunxiuqinia dokdonensis; assembly: GCF_001270965.1. Taxonomy (GTDB): domain Bacteria; phylum Bacteroidota; class Bacteroidia; order Bacteroidales; family Prolixibacteraceae; genus Sunxiuqinia; species Sunxiuqinia dokdonensis. Next base: position 55,961 of record NZ_LGIA01000146.1, read on the forward strand.
GGGTTTTCAAATCGACTGAAAATAGTTGCCGTTCACCGTCCACCATGCCGTAAAAAATCATCTTGTCGTTTTCGGTGCTGGTGCCCGGAAGAAATGGATTATTGTGAAAATAAAAGCTGCGGTTGTCACCTTCACGATCAGTGAGGTGAACAAGCTTATGACCGGTATCCCTATCAATCCAGGCCGCTGGCATTGGTTGCTGCGCTCCGGTTTCCAAAACCGGCAAATCTTGTGCCTGACTAGAAATGGACAGGATCAGCAGGGCAGTGAAGTAGAGCAAGATTTTTTTCATGGTATTTTGATTAGTGAAAGCTGGCCCGGTTCCGGCTCAGTTTTCGGTTAATGTTCCTTTGCTTTTTTCAGCACAACTTTTCTTCTTTCCTATACTACGTTGTTACGACTATTTTCAATTTACCCATCCTTCGCCGGCTTCCAAATCACTCATTTTATACTTAACGGAAGTAATTCTGACTGATTCATCATACAGCTGATTAAAATCCGGCAGCACCAAGTTACTGCCTTTTTTTAAAAACACGGGGGTCTGATGAACAGGTGCTTCAACCTCAACATAAGTGCCGCCCTCCAATTCCTCGTTCGTCCAAAGGTTAATCCAGGTTTCACCGGCTGGCAAATACAGCCGATGCGAGCTTTTGCCATCTTCCCAGACCACCGAAACCAGCAAGTCGTCTCCATACAGGTAAGTTGCCCAATCGTTCCAACTCTCGGGCTGATCGGGATACTCCAAAAACAGCGGACGGGCAACCGGCATTCCGGTGTCATGAGCCACTTGTGCAAAATGGTAGGTGTAATCCACCAGGCTCATCCGGAGTTTCGAATAAAAGCGCCAAATAGCCAGCAGTTCCTGATCAAATGAAGGCTCATAATTCATTCCCCAAAACCCCAGGTTGTTGGTGGGCCCCACCTCCATGATGGGTGAAAAGCAGGCAAATCCCATCCAGCGCATGGTGGCCTCGCGCTCCATTCTTTTGGGGTAACCGCCGGTGTCTGATCCCCAAATGGGATAGCCCATCACCGCACAACGCTGCATACCGATGAGGGCCGAGCGCAGCCCTTCAGCGGGGTTGCCGGTATCGCCCGCCCAAAGTGCACCGTATTTGGCACTACCGGTGTACTGCGCCCGGGGAAACAAAATAAAGTCGTCGCCCAAAACAGGTTGAATGGCTTCATAAGCCGCTTTTACATATTGCCGCGGATAATCGTTAAAATTTTCGCGATAAGTCGTTCCGATCGACGTTTTCAGATGAAGTGAGTCCCGTAGCTTTTCGCCATCAGCGCGATCCAGCTTGTAGCCTTTCACGCCCATTTTGGCGAGCTTGGCCGGCCCGTTTTCAGCCCACCATTGACAGGCTTCTTCGTTGGTGAAGTCCATGAGAACCTGGCGCGAATTTTTCCATTCGCTGCTCACCAAATCATATTCACGTTCTTCCGCCACATCGGCCATGTCGCCCATCACAAAAGGTCCAATCCAAAGCATCACTTCCACCTTTTTCGCATTAAGCCAGCCAATCATTTCTTCGAATTTGGGTAGCCGCTCTTCGTCGACCAGGTAATCGTCGAAGCCACGTACGCCAGGCCCCCACGGGCGGTCGATCCAGTAAGCGGTGACCGGAATATCATAGGCTTCCATCATCAAAATATCTTCTACCAAATCGGAATTATAAGGTGCATGGACTGGCGATCCATCAAAATGTGTTGTCCTGTTGACATGCTCATCGCGCCAGCGCCACGGGCCAAAAGCCCATTTGGGAGGCACAAATGAAGGTCCGGTTTCGAGGGCATGGCGTTTGACCAGCTCGGCCGGATTTTCGTCCATCATCAATGAAAAGGAAAACTCGGGCCCTTCGAACGAAATTTGAACCAAATCCGGATTTTCCTTGCAGAAATCGATCACGCCCGGCCAGGTGCCATGCACGAACAAGGCATAGTTTTCAGAAGAAATATAAAAAGGTGCATAGGCCGAAACGGTAGGTTTTAGCTTCACTTCAACTTTTTCGCCCCGAAGGTTTAAGCCGGTGGTCATTCCTTCTTCCCACGATTTGGTTTGAGGCCCATCAACTACCCGCTCGAAAATACCGGTAAAATATTCGTTGGGGGCAGCAGTTGTTTTTAAAAACCAGGAAGCGGGCTCTTCTTCCGAGTTTTCCAGCCTAAAGGTCAATTCAAGTTCCTTGTCCTTTTCAACCAGCTCGAGCACCACAATTTCACCGCCGCTATTCCACCGATAGCTTGAAGCTCCTTGTTGTTTACTTACTTCAGGTTCTCCTTTCACCCAACGAATCTCGCCACTATGCTGGTAACCAATGGCACCGGTTTCTTCACCGGGAGAAATGGTTAATCCTTCGCCATAAGGATTGAAAATTTGAAGGGCTGCAAATGAATCGTCGCCGGAGTTCAACACGGAAACTGATTGTGGAGAATTACAGGCTTGAATAGTTGTAAAAAATAATAAGGCCAGCAAAAACCTCAACTGTCCCGCATCTATCATTCGTTTAGGGTTCATCGTTCTACTTCAGTTTATATTGGTCATTCTAAAAATTGTCTATTCAATGGTTCGATTAAGTTCCGCTCACAAATTTGGTGAGGAAAGCTTATTTTCTCCTGTAATTCTGTACACAACTACCGGGACAAACTGGTTTTATCGGACCACTTGCAGCGCCAATCAAACGCTTTTGAAAGAAATCTGCCAAACGGATCATAAGGGCCAACAAGTGAGGGCAAATCCGGCTTTGGCCTGTAAAAACATCCATTCGCTTACAAAAGGAGCAAAGACAGTTTCGAAAAAATGGCTAAACCTGCACCCAACCCGACGGAAATGCAAAAAACGGTGCGGAAATGCGATTCGACCAGGTTAAATGGCATTTCCGTCTGGTTTTTTGCATTTCCGCCCGGTCATGAGGCATTTCCGCCTGGTTTTTTGCGCTTCCGTCCGGTCGTGAAGCTTTTCCGTCTGGTTTACCGTAAGCCGCAGCCGATCGTCCCATTTTTGCATAAATCCGGATTACAGTCGACTTTTCATTTTAGCAGCTTCTTCTTCCTTAGACTGCTTTTTGTAGGTTTTATACAAGGTATGGATCAGCTGTTTGTCGTTTGGAAAATCCTTCAGCGCTTGCTCCAGCAGCAATCGGGCTTTCTCGTAGCCGGCATTAATATTTTCGAGTCGTTTTTTGGTGTTGATGTAATCCTCCAACTTGGCGCCTTTGTTCGACTCATAATTCGCTACCTCTTTTGTATTCCGTTCATCGGTTAGCTCAAACAAGACGATTCCCAACATTTTCCTGGCTCGCTTATCATTCGGAAAAAGCTGCTGCATCTCTTCAAAAATCGCCATTGCTTCCTGATATTTTTTGATCCGTTCCAACGAAAAACCATACAGATACAAGTAGTTCTTATTCTGAGGAGCCTGAGTGAGCACCTTCTCAAAAAATTCAGCCGATCTCTCGTATTGCCCTGAATTGAAATACAGATAGGCCAGTTTCTTGTCGAATTCAAATTCTTCTTCGGGAACATTTGATTTTCCGGCCAACAACGCGGCTTCGGCTTTTTCCACATCCTTTAAACCGAAGAAGGCATCGGAAAGCAGGCGCGATGCGCGGCCCACATTGTAACCCAGCTCAATACTTTCCTGAAGAAAGGGGATGGCTTTTTCGTGCTGATTGATCCGGGCGTAATTGGCACCCGCATGATAAATACACACCGTATCGATGATGTTTTGAGCATGAAAAGCCTTCGCGGCGGCTTCAAAAGCTTTGGCGGCAGCTTCATATTGCTCCTGTGTTTCGGCGCTGATGCCGTCACTTTTTAATACCTCGGGCGTTTGAGCAAACAGGCTCAAGCAAAAGAAACCAACCAGGGCCATCGTACTGACTAACTTTTTCATCTTTCATCTATTTATTTAATTAACCCATTCAGATAAACTTCCAGGTTCGTATAATCCGCATCCAGCTTGAACTGCCCTGCATCGGTTGAATCGGCTGGATCCAGTCCCTTCTTCCGTTCCCATTTGTCGGGCATGCCGTCGCGGTCGGTATCAAGCGCCGGGTCTCGCGACCACTGTTTTTGGGTTATCCCAACCGGCAACTCGCTTTCGTCGGCTATAATTTTGCCTTTCCTGCCGTATGATTTCAGCTCCTTCATCAGCAGTTGATCCACCGCGTCGCGTTTGGGGAAACTTGCCCCGGCGTTGGCCAACACCTGCTTCAAGGCCAGCTCAGCCGGCTCGGCCTGCAATTCAGGGAAATTCGGCACCGGTTCCTCCAGCCAGGTCACAATTCCATAAGCATCTTTTGAGAGCACCTTCCCATCCAATTTTCCGTTCCGGTTATTGTCAAAATGATTGTTCTTCGCATAGATGGAAAAGTTTTCGTTACCCCGTGTAAAGGGTTTTCCCTTGGTATCAGGCCCGGTGATAAAATAATTATCGGTGACAATTGCGTTTGATTTGTACTGCGATTCGCCACCCAAAATATAGCCATCGCCGCCCCAGTTATACACCACATTGTTGACAAACTGGTTGCGGCCTTTCATTTTGATGTTGCGGGTGTGGTTGTCGATGTACAGGGTGCGCAACATGGTGGTGCCACCCTCGGTTTGCACCAGTCCGCCGCAAGAATGCGGTTGCAAGCCCTGTGCAATAATCGAATTTTGAATGGTTACCCGTACCGGCCCATCGACCACCTTCATGGAGCTAACCGAAAAATTTTCGTCGGTTCCCCACGAGACTGACATATGATCGAAAATCATATCGTGTCCCTGGTAGATGCCTGCAGCATCAATTCCTTTGCCAGCCGCTTTGCCCGTTCGAATCCGAATAAAACGACAAATCAGATGGTTGGCATTGGTGAATGAAACGCCATTCCCACTGAGTGTAATCCCTTCGCCCGGTGCTGTTTGCCCGGCAATGGTCAGATTTTCTGAAAGCGACAGCCGATCCTGCAACTGAATCACGCCGCCAACCTCAAAAACCACGGTTCTGTTGGGCTGGCTAACCGCATCACGAAATGAACCCGGACCAGCGTCATTCAGATTGGTGACAATATACACTTCGCCGCCACGCCCGCCGCGTGCAAATTTCCCAAAACCTTCGGCTCCCGGGAAAGCCGGCGTTTGCGCAGAAACGGTGAAACTTGTCAACAAGAATAAAAAAAACAATTTGAATGAATTCATCACTTTTGTAGATTTTTAATTCGCTGCACAAACAGCTAAATGCTTTTACTTCTATCACGTAGCGACTGAAAGAAACGGATTTGGCAGCCCGGGAAAATTCCAGGCTGCCAAACCAATCAGTATCCTTACGGATCAAGCGCTTTCTACTGCAGATCGTAATCTATAAAAAAATCACCATCCATAATTTTGGTTCGTACAGACTCCTGCATCGACTGCGGATATTTAGGCACAACCCGATCGGCAATGATGGACATGTCGTTGTACCGTTTGGCCATTCGATACAACATTCCCATCACCCGTCCTTCTGCAGGATACTCCAGCAGCATGCCATCCAAAAGCGCCAAGTCGTAGGCTTTGATTCGCTCATCTTCAGTCATCTCATAATCTTCGGCGGTTGGATCAGGCAACTCATGGAATTCGCCGTTAACACAGCCTGTGATACCGATATTATAATAACTTGAATTTTCCATAAAAGTCTGATAACGCAGGTCCCACTGTTTCACATCATTGCCCACCTGGGTGATGGTCGTGTCGATGCGGCCGGTAACGAACCGCCCATGCACACCTCCATTCAGCAGTGCACCTGCCGGATCCCAGTTGCCCAGATGGTTCTCAGCTTCGGCCAGCCAGAAATGCAAATCGTGTGCCCGGTATATCGGAATACTGGCATCACTCTGGTAGGGTTGTCTCCAGCGGTAGTTGCTGTGGTATTTTCCAACCACTGTATCACCATCCTGACTGAGGAAGTTACAATACCGTCCGCGCCTGTCGTTTTCGCTATACTTGCTCATGGCAAAGGTCGTAGGACGAATTAAATATTGAGCCGGATATCGTTTACCGAAATAAGTAATCAAATCGTTGCTTTGATTATTGACTTGGTCGTAAATGATGGATGAAATTGCCGAACGGCTGTAGTAAATACCCTCAGCAAAAATCCGATAGTAATTACTGGTCCAACCGGCATTCAACCGGAACATGTAGCTATCCTCCAGAAAGGTGGTTGAGAGACGTGTCAGGATTTGTTCTTTCACCCAGGCATAGTCGGGCGAAGGTTGGGTCATGATCAATTCACAACGCAAAGCCATCCAATCAGGAGTGATGTACCGCCAGTGATGGTACTGTCCATCGTTGGGGTTTTCCGGATCCAGCCAGTCTCCCCAGTTCATTTCCAATGTACCATCAATTCCGTTGACGCCATTGTCAATGAGATCCAAACATTTATCAACGATTTCTTCCACACTGTTTAAGCGGGTAAAAATGGAAGCATCAGTCACATCTTTCAGCTCCGTTACCGGATCATCAAAATAAATCGCTTCGCCGTAGTTTTTTGCCAATTGGAAATAGGTCCACGCCTTGATGCGCAATGTACCGCTGATCAAGGCCTTGAAATTGGCTTCGGTACTACTATCCATGGCGTCTCCCAGCTCCTCACGATAAGCGAACATTTTCTCCAAATAATCATTGCAGGCAATAATCACAGCGTAAATGTCCACCGGATCAGCATATTGGTTATTCTGAGAATAGTTGTAGCTATACAATTGCCACAGGTCTTCGGGCGCATCGAAGGTTGGCTCCATAAAATCAGCACGAATATCGGACATAAAGACCAGCTGATCGCCCACGATTTGCATCTTGGAGATGATTCCCAGGTAGCCTGAGTACATTTCACTTTGTGCGCTGATATAATCATCGGAGTTGATAATGTCGGAAGGGTCGGTGTCAAAATAATCTTCACAACCCGCAAATGAAAACACCATCAAAATGATGACTATATTTTTGAATATCTTTTTCATATGATTAAATTTTTATGCTATTAATTCAATTTCCCGACTTAGAAATTCAGGTTAAATCCAAATTTTACGCTTCGGGGAATGACTGCTTTCGCATAATCAACGCCCTGTAAAGCTTCCGCATACGAATAGGCAAATTCCGGATCCAGTCCCAGGTAGTCCGTCCAGGTCAGCAGGTTTTCACCGGCAACATAAATTTTTCCTGAGCGGAAGAAATTCACAAACGTTTTGTCAAACTCGTAAGCAAAGGTCAAATATTTCAATTTCAGATAGGAAGCGTCTTCAATCCAACGTGATGAAAACGCATTGTTGTTCATCGGATCGCCGTACACCGCTTTTGGCATATTGGTGACCTGACCGTCCAACTGCCAGCGATTAACCGCAGCCCTGGACTGGTTATTGAAGTTATCCATGGCCTCGACCGAACGACGCGTTGCATTGTAGGCTTCATTTCCTGAAGAGTAGGTAAACTCAGCTGACAAGGAGAAATTTTTGTAACGCACATAGGAATGGAATCCACCGAAAAAATCGGGCGTGGCCGACCCCAGAATTTGTTTGTCGGCATCGGTAATTTGTCCGTCGTTGTTCA
>NZ_LGIA01000147.1 GCF_001270965.1 Sunxiuqinia dokdonensis
CAAAATGTGGAACTGATCAACCGTTAGTTGAAGCAGGATTTGAGCGTGAAGGATTGAATGACGGATAGAAAGGGCCGCAGCAAGGCAAATTGCCATAACAATTTGCTGTAGCCCGAAAACAAAAAAGACGATTGGCGAAAGAATCTAAACATATCGACAGGAAATTACTCCGAAAACTAAAGGATGGAGACCGGCAGGCTTTTCAGCTGATTTTTGATGCTTACAGTGAGCGTCTTTTTCATTTTGCCTATTCCTACCTGAAAGATTCGGATGATACCGAAGAAATTGTTCAGGACGTTTTTCTTCGACTCTGGGAAATCAGGAACGAAATTGACGAAGAGAAGTCGTTCAGAAGTTTCCTTTATAAAATGACGGTCAACCGGGTATTTAATCATCTGAAACACCAGATTGTGCGTCAAAAGTACGAAGAGCATTTGATGAGTCTCGATCCGGTTTTTAGCGAAACGCCCGAGGAAGCGTTCAGGCGAAATGAGCTGAGTGATAAAGTTCAGGACGTGCTCAATAAATTGCCTGAGCAGAAAAGAAGAATTTTTGTTTTGAGTCGCTTGAAAGGATATTCAAATGTTGAAATATCGGAAAAATTGGGTTTGTCGGTGCGAACGGTTGAAAACCAGGTGTACCGGGCAACTAAATTTCTGAAAGAACATTTAAAGGATGACTACTTGATCCTGATAATTGGCTGTCTTTGTTTTATTTAAGGCAAAGTGATTGAGATTTTTGTAAATAAAGTTGAATTTTTTTTAAAATGACGTGAGTAGCTTTTTAAAGCTACTTGTATGTGATAGTGAGATGGAAGATAATCAAAACATAGAAAAGCGTTTTAAACAGCTGCTTGATAAATTTCAGGCAGTAGATTGTACAGCCAGCGAGCTGAACGAACTGGAACAATTGGTTGAAAACGAAGCCACGACTTCGGAAATTGAAAATACCATGTACCGGAAGTTGGATGCGCAGGATTATCAGGAATTGGTTCCTTTCGACAAAGCTCGCCTGTTTCAGAGTCTCGAATGTAAAATGGACCGGGAGACGACTGAGCCAAAGCTGGTCATCAGGAAACTGCCGGGCCTTTATCGCTTACTGCCTGCGGCAGCAATCTTGGTGCTGGCCCTTGTGGTTAGCGGATTAACCACCTATTTTTTGAATGAAAGACATGCCATTGAACGACCTCCGGTTTCCTACAGTGAGATTGTAGCGCCGGATGGAGCCAAAACCCAGGTTGTGTTGCCGGATGGTACGGTCGTTTGGTTAAATGCCGGGAGTAAACTGACCTATTCAACCAGTTTTAATCAGGACAATCGCTTGGTGAAGCTGGAAGGCGAAGGATATTTTCAGGTGGCAAAAAATAAAGAAAACCCTTTCGTGGTAGATGCTTTTGGCTTATTGGTTCAGGGTGGAGAAACTGAATTTAATGTGAAAGCCTACTGTGATGAGCCGACCATTGAGGCTATTTTGGTTGAAGGAAAAGTTTGGCTCAAGCACAGGACTGAAGAAATTACCAGCGATGTGTCGCTTGGTCGTAAGTACAAAGCAACTTTTTATAAGCAGCAGAACGGAGCGGTTTTGAGTTACGCGCAACCACGCCTGGTGATTAGTCCGAATGTCGATCCGCAACCGCTTATTTCGTGGAAAAATGATCGGTTGATGGATCAAAAGAGCGAATCATTGGACAAGCTACTGATTGAAAAAGGAAAAAATTTGGTGATGCTCTACGATCATAATCAGACTCAATTTGATTGTAGCGGTCGAATAAAAACGATTGAGAAAACAAATCATCAGTCGATTTAACGAATCGATTGAGATCAAAACGAAGATAAAGTGATCGAAAACTAAAACCTAAAAAACAAGAAAAAGAAAGGGAGCAGATTTTGCCGATCTACCCCCTTCTTAGAAAAATAGCTAAGTTGATTAATGCTTCATGAACTGGTCGGTTTACGCAAGCACTAATCGAATAACCGTTAACGAACCAAATTTATGAAAAAAACAAATGATCTAATTCAACTTCGGAAGGAAACTTTTACCGGGCTGTTCTCAGGTCACGGATATCTTTCATACTGCACAAAGACTTAAGCGACTATTTGTGAGCCAATTCTGTTGGTCATTTCAAGGTTTGTTCGATTTTTACAGTTGTGAATTTTTTGTTCAGGTAGTGCGTAGTTCCTAAACTCTTGCTTGCTTGGTACAAGTTCCGAACATCCTTCGGCGTCGAATTTCCTGCATGACCAGTAGCCTGGCTTTTGTGGTCCCCTCATGAGATATTGAAAATAAAATCACTATTCAAAATGCTCAACAATAATAGTAAACCTAAATATTCATTGTATGAACTCTAAATTGAAAACCTAAGTGAAAATTATGAGAAAAAACAAAAAACGTAACCACTTGCCTGAACGGGGCGAGGAAATCCTTTCATTTTACTCTTTGAAAAAAACGGTGCCTGCCCTGGACATGCACTTAACTTGTTTGCAAAACAGGTACACGCCAGGGAGCACTTTATCAATTTTGTTAACCTAAATGATTATGAGAATGAAAAATTTCATTACAAAAGGTCGCGGGACCATTCATTTTATCATGCTGGCATTTTTTGTTTTCAGCTTTGCAAGCTGCTCGGATGATGACCCGGTTCAAACGACCCCGCCTTATGATCCATCGAAACCGATCGTGGTTTCAGACTTTACACCCAAAACGGGTGGTGTTGGTCAACGATTGGTGATTTATGGTGAAAACTTTGGAAATGACCCAGAATTGATTCGCGTGTTTATTGGTGGCCAGGAAGCCATTGTGATTGGCGTGAATGGGGAAAGCCTTTATTGTCTTGTACCTGAAAAAGCTTATGACGGTACGATTGAAATCTATATGGGCGACCGTCCGGAGCCATTGGCTGTAGGGTCAGAGGTATTTGCCTATGAGCGAAAAATGGTCGTAAGCACGCTGGCTGGCTTTAGAAACGATCGGGATGATCAAGGATGGATTAATGGGCACTTCGACGATGCGGCCGGATTTCGTGAACCCGCTTTCATGAAGTTTGACCCCTTGAATCCAGATCATCTTTATGTGTCGTATGACCATGGCCCCGGAATTTACCTGATTAATTTCGCGGATAGCACGGTCACCCAGCACCTCACCTCTTCGGCAGGAAACTGGTGGCGGATACGTAGTCTGGACTTCTCCATAGACGGAGAATATATGATTGTGTCGCATGACCAGTGGGATCCGAATGGCATCAGTACGTCCATCATGTCAAGAGCCAATGGATTTAAAGACCCACAGATTTTGACCACATCGCGGGCTTGCAACGGCGCTTCAGTTCACCCGGTGAATGGCGAAATGTATTTCAATGGCTATGAAAAAGGCGAATTCTACCGGTTCGATGTCATGAACTCAAAACCAATTATTGGTGATGCAGGATTAGGAACGAAAGATTATGAAACTTTATTCTTGGTTCAGGACAATGGGTGGGAGTTCAATGTTCAGATTCACCCCTCAGGAAACTATGCTTATATCGTAGTTGTCAATCAACACTATATATTACGCACCGACTACAACTGGGATGAGCAACGTTTCAGCCAGCCTTATTTGGTGTGCGGTGAGCCTCGCGTCGGAGGTTGGGAAGACGGTGTGGGATCGAAAGCACGCTTAAGAAATCCTTATCAGGGCGTATTTGTGAAAAATCCTGACTATGCCGGTGAAGCTGATGAGTATGACTTCTACTTTACCGAGCAGCACAATCACGATCTCCGCATCTTAACGCCTGAGGGCAAGGTGACCACATTTGCGGGTCGCGGAAGCTCCAGCATCAACCCCGATCCCTGGGGGTATGTTGAGGGAGATTTGCGCCAGGAAGCCCGTTTTGACCAACCCACAGGCTTGGCCTACAATGAGGCAGAAAAAGCGTTTTACGTGATGGATCACCAGAACCGTCGTCTCCGCAAAATAGCCTTGGAGGATGAATAAACCAAAAAATAAACAGACTGATTTTATGACTAAATATTTAATACTAGGTATGTTGTTTCTCGGTTTCTCGATCGGTGTATTTGCACAGGAGACCGTTGAAGTAACCGGTATCGTAACCGATGCCAATAATGAACCACTGCCAGGTGTAAGTGTCTACGTAATCGATGTTCCCGGTTTGGGTACAATTACCGACGGTGACGGAAATTACAAGATTAAGATGCCTGCTTATAAAGAATTGACTTTTTCCTATATCGGATTCGAAAAAGTAAGTGTACTGATCAAGGAGCAGCGTGTGGTGAACATCACGATGCAGGAGTCAGAAGATAGTGTATTGGACGAGATTGTCGTGACGGGAACGGGAGCACAGAAAAAGATCTCGGTAACCGGTGCCATTACGACCATCGATATGAAAGATCTGAAATCGACTCCTTCTTCAAATTTGTCCAATGCCCTGGCTGGTAATGTGCCGGGAATCATGGCCATGACCACTTCAGGACAACCCGGAAAAAATATCTCGGAATTCTGGATTCGTGGAATCTCGACCTTTGGTGCCAGCTCAGGCGCCTATGTGTTGGTTGACGATTTTGAACGTGATTTGAACGAGCTGAATATCGAAGATATTGAATCCTTCACGGTTCTGAAAGATGCTTCTGCAACGGCCATTTACGGTTCGAAGGGTGCTAACGGCGTTGTTCTGATCACCACCAAGAGAGGTAAAGCCGGTAAGGTGAATATTGATGTGAAGATTGAAAATTCGTACAACACCAGGACGATCACACCGGACTTTGTGGATGGAAATACCTACGCCAATTTGCTAAACGAATCGCGGATTACCCGTAATCAGGCACCTATTTATCAGCCTGAGGAGCTCGAAATCCTACGTTTGGGACTGGATCCTGATTTGTATCCCAATGTTGATTGGAAAGGATTGTTGCTTCGCGACGGCGCGATGAGCCACCGGGCCAACTTGAATATCAATGGTGGTGGATCAACGGCCCGTTATTATGTATCGGCCAGTTATGTGGAAGAGGAAGGGATGTACAATACAGACAGCTCACTGCGAGATGACTACGACACCAATGCGAACTACATGCGCTGGAACTATCGTTTAAATACGGATCTCGATATCACGAAAACCACTTTGTTAAAAGTTGGTGTTTCCGGATCGTTGGCCAAGCGCAACAGCCCGGGCTTGGGTGACAACGATGTTTGGGGTGAGCTGTTTGGCTATTCACCCACCCGTACCCCGGTTGTGTATTCGAATGGATTTGTACCGGCCGTTGGTACAGGTAACCAGACCAACCCTTGGGTGGCTGCCACGCAAACCGGATTTAATGAGCACTGGGAAAATAAAATCCAGACCAATGTTGCGTTGGAGCAGAATCTGGATTTTGTGACCGACGGCCTTCGTTTTACCGGACTTTTCGGCTACGATACCAACAACTACAACAACATCAACCGCCGCAAATGGCCAGAGCAGTGGAGAGCCGAGCGGGCACGCGATTCAGAAGGAAACCTGGTGTTTACCCATATTGCTAATCCTCGTGAGATGTATCAGGAAAGTGGTTCATCGGGTGATCGACGCGAATTTTTGAACCTGATGTTCAACTACGATCGCGGTTTGAAAGCGCATCACTTTAGCGGAACGGTGAAATATACCCAAGACTCTTTTGTTCGTACACAAAACCTGGGAGATGATCTGAAAAACGGGGTTGCTGAGCGAAACCAAGGGCTTGCGGGACGTGTTGCCTACAACTGGAGCCTTCGCTATTTTGCCGACTTCAACTTTGGGTACACTGGCTCGGAGAACTTTGCCAGAGGACACCAGTTTGGATTCTTCCCCGCCTACTCATTCGCCTGGAACGTGGCGGAAGAAGGTTTCGTGAAGAATAATTTCAAGTGGGTGAACATGTTCAAAATTCGTTACTCGCACGGAAAGGTGGGTAATGATAACATGGGCAATGAGCGTTTCCCGTACCTCTATACTATTGAGGGTGGCGGTGCTGGTTATGAATGGGCCGACTATTCGTTCGATCGGAATTATACGGGTATGAGGTTCACTCAAGTGGCATCTCCTTACGTTACCTGGGAAGTAGCGACCAAAAGTGACCTTGGTTTAGACCTTTCGCTGTTTGACGACCGTTTCAGTGCCACTGTGGACTATTTTGATGAGAAGCGTGAAGGAATCTACATGGCACGTAATTACCTTCCGCAAATGGTGGGGCTTGAAAGTGCTCCAAGAGCTAATGTGGGAGCTGTAAAGTCGGAAGGTTTTGATGGCCGCGTGGCGTACAAGCAAAAAGTAGGTGAGGTCGATATGACCGTCAGGGGTAACTTCACCTACAGTAAAAATGAGATCCTGGAGCGGGATGAGGAAAACAATGTTTATCCTTATCAAATGGAAAGAGGCTACCGTGTTGACCAGGCCCGAGGTTTAATTGCCTTGGGATTGTTCGAAGATTATGATGATATCCGCAACAGCCCCGAGCAGCAGTTTGGACCCTACCAGCCGGGAGACATCAAATACAAGGACGTCAATGGTGATGGTGTGATCAACGATGGCGACCGTGTGGCCATTGGTGCAACCCGCCGGCCAAACCTGATCTACGGTATTGGATCATCGGCCCGGTGGAAAGGCCTGGACGTGAATGTTCACTTCCAGGGAGCCGGAAAGTCTAGCTTCTTTATCTACGGAAAAACGGTTTACGCCTTCAGCGAAGGCGAATGGGGAACCGTATTGAAAGACCTGATGGGACCCAACCGCTGGATTTCTTCTGAGATCTCCGGCGATCCGGCAACAGAAGATCCCAATGCTTCCTACCCGCGCTTGAGCTTTGGCGGAAATGGTAACAATTACCGTGAGTCAACTTACTGGCTGCGAAACGGAGCCTACCTTCGCTTGAAGACAGTTGATGTAGGTTACACGCTTCCCAAACAGGTGGTCAACAAGCTGCACTGCAATAACATTCGCATATTTGTGGTAGGTACCAACCTGCTGACCTGGTCCAAATTCAAACTGTGGGATCCGGAAATGGCTAATCCACGCGGTGAAGAGTATCCGCTGACGAAATCAATCACGCTTGGACTAAACATTAATCTGTAAAATCTTATCAAATGAAACGAAATAAAATGAAGACACTGTATCTTCTATTAATTACAGCGCTGGGCGTGAGCGTGCTCTCTTCCTGTGCTGACTATCTGGAGTCTGACCAGTATTTTAAGGATCGGATGACGCTGGATAAAGCATTCTCGAGTAAGCAGTATTCGGAAGAGTGGCTGGCACATGCCTATTCTGACCTGCGCGATGAGAATGCCGATGTGGCCAGTAAGGGATATACGCCGCATTGCTTTGCCGACGACATGTATTATGGCGACCGCGATGCCAATTACGACATCAGTAATGCCTCAGCATTGTCATACAACGAGTTTCACACCGGTATGTATTCTGAGAATGAGAAGCAAGGCAGCTGGCTTCAATCCTACAGGGGCATTCGCAATGCCACCACTTTCATTCATAACATCGACATCAATGAGGAGATGACATTGGAAGAAATCGCTGACTACAAAGCACAGGCGCGCTTTGTAAGGGCCTATTATTATTGGCTTCTTCTACGCAAGTATGGCCCCATTCCATTATTGCCGGATGAAGGGATTGACTATACTGACAGCTACGACGAAGTAGCCACTCCCCGCAGTACGTATGAGGAGTGTGCAGAGTATATTGCCAGCGAAATGTTGCTGGCAGCGCAGGATTTGCAAGTGAGCCGCGATCGTTTGGCCATTGCCCGCCCAACGCGCGGAGCAGCCCTGGCTACCCGCGCCAAAGTGCTGTTGTATGCGGCCAGTCCTTTGATGAATGGCAATACCGATGATTATGCCATGGAACTGGTGGATGATGAAGGCAACCAATTGCTGTCAACCACTTACGACGAGGAGAAATGGGCCAGAGCAGCAGCTGCTGCCAGAGATGTCATGGAACTTGGGGTGTATGAACTCTACACGGCCAGCTTTCGCGAAACGGGGAATTCTTCCTATCCTCCAACTATTGTTCCACCTTACGATGCAGAATTCTCAGACAAAAACTGGCCGGAAGGCTGGAAGAATATTGACCCGTTTGAGTCGTATCGGTCTGTATTTAATGGTACTGCCGGTGCCGAAAATCCCGAACTGATCTTCACGCGGGGAGATAACGGCGGTGAGAACGGGCAGGCGATGGTAGCACACCAGTTACCCCGTGTGGCCAACGGCTGGAATACCCAAGGTTTAACACAGAAGCAGGTTGATGCCTACTACATGAACGATGGAACGGATGCTCCGGGTAAAGACAAGGAGATTGGAAGAGGCGATGGTAGCGATCGTGTTTCCGGTTATGTCACACAGGATGATGTGGACAATGGCTTATACAAGCCACTGAGAGAAGGTGTTTCCCTGCAGTATGCCAACCGCGAACCTCGCTTCTATGCGTCGGTAGCTTATAATGGCAGTGTTTGGCACCTCGAAAATGAGCCTGACAGCTGGAACAAGGAACAACAGGTGTTTTATTACCGTGGCGATGGGAACGGTTATACCAATACCATGTTTTGGCTGCGTACCGGTATTGGCGTGATGAAGTTTGTACACCCACGCGACACCTACCGCGATGGACAAATTGGGCGCATTGTTCCCAAACTCGAACCAGCGATTCGTTACGCAGATATTCTGCTGATGTATGCCGAAGCTTTGAATGAATTGACCGGATCGTATAATATTCCATCATGGGATGGAAGCACAACTTACGCGATTAGTCGTGATGTCAACGAGATGAAAAAGGGCATTCGCCCTGTCCGGATTCGTGGTGGTGTGCCAGACTATCCGGCCGAAGTTTATGCCAGCCAGGATGAGTTTCGCAAAACGGTGAAACGTGAGCGCCAGGTAGAACTGATGGGCGAAGGACAACGTTACTACGATCTGCGTCGTTGGAAAGATGCACCTGTAGAAGAATCTTTACCAATCTATGGTTGCAACGTGTTGATGACCAGTGATCAAAGAGACTTGTTTCACACGCCGGTGGCTGAGTGGGCGCTTCAATCGACCTTCTCGCGTAAAATGTGGTTCTGGCCAATCAGGCACAGTGAACTGAAGCGGAACAAACGCCTGACGCAGAACCCGGGATGGACTTATAATGACTAATCTTTAAAAAGATAGATGGATATGAAAAAGAAATATAATATACTGTTATCCTTGCTGGCTGGACTTCTCTTGTTTAGCTCTTGCGAAGATGAATGGACCAAAGAGCAGTATGAGCGTTACGTTGCTTTTAAAGCTCCCTTGAATGAGCAAGGCGTGACACGCATTTACGTTCGCTATCGGGAGGATAGTATCTCAACTTACCGGTTGCCCGTCGTTGTAAGTGGATCAACAACCAACGACCAGAATATGACTGTTCATGTGGCGGTAGACCGTGATACTTTGGATGCTTTAAACATGGAACAGTTCCAGAGCCGTACTGAGCTTTACTACGAGGAGCTGACAAGCGAGTACTTTTCGATGCCGGAAACCGTTGAGGTTGTGGCTGGGGAGAACACTTCGTTGCTGGATATTGACTTCACGTTGAATGATATCGATTTGGTTGACAAATGGCTGCTACCTTTGACCGTGGTCGATGACGCCTCATACGACTATGTTCCTCACCCAAGGAAGCACTACAGAAAAGCTTTGCTTCGGGTGATGCCATTCAACGATTATTCCGGTATTTACAGCGGCACGGCACTCAAGACCTTCTTAAAAGGTTATGAAGGCGACGCGGCCATTGTGAAAAGTGAAGTTGATGTGTATGTGGTTGACGAAAACACGGTTTTCTTCTATGCCGGCACGGTTGACGAGAACCGGACAGACCGCGAAAACTACAAGATTTACGCGACCTTCAACGAACAAACCAAGCAGGTAACGCTGACTGCTGATAATCCGGATATGGAGTTTCAGGTATATGGCACTCCGGTATTTTCCGTGGAAGAAACCATGGATGCTACACGTCCGTATCTGCTGCATCGCTATGTTACCATCAGCAAAATCGATTACAGTTTTACGGATTACACTTCGGTGCCTAACGCAAGCATAGCGTATACCGTGCGTGGTTCGCTGATTCTGGAACGCAAGATCAATACCCAGATACCTGATGAAGATCAGGCCATTGAGTGGTAGTAGATTGTATGCTCTGAATGATTGTAAAAAAGGATGTTGCCTCAGGCAACATCCTTTTTTTGCAGATAGCAATGGCCTTCATCCCTTTTTTGCTATAGCCTGAATATTTTTTTGACCAGCTGAGTAATCAGTAGAACCAAAAAGCTTGATAGTGCAACCAATCCCCAGTGAACCAGGGTCAATTGTTCGAAGGATAGTACTTCATGAAGTAATGGTGTCAAATAGGCGATTGACAACATGATGGCGCAGATTCCTAAAGCCAGCCAGATGTATTTATTTCTTACGACCTGGTTATTAAAGATTTTTTCCTGTGGATCACGCATGTTGAAAACATGCAGCAACTGCGCCACTGCCAAGCTGAAGAAGGTGATGGTATTGGCTGTTTCTTTTGATTCGTTTAAAAGATCGAAGGCGACCAAATAAGTTCCGATCATGACAAGGGCCATGATCATTCCGTAAACGGAGATCGCAATCCAGTTATTTCGGTTGATAATGGGTTCATCCGGATTTTTTGGCGGTTGCTGCATGATGGTGGCATCGCCTTTGCCGATGCCAAGGGCGAGGGCCGGAAACACATCGGATAGTAGGTTCAGGAAAAGCAGCTGCAAGGGTAGGAGAGGCAGGTGAAACAGCGTAAAGCTGATTCCGGCGATGATGAGGATTTCGGCCAGGTGGTAGGACAGTTGATACAGGACGAATTTGCGGATATTGCCAAAGATCACGCGGCCTTGTTCGATGGCGTCGACAATGGATGAAAACGAATCGTCTTTCAACACCATGTCCGCAACATCTTGCGCGGCTTGTGTTCCTTTGTCGCCCATGGCAATTCCGATATCGGCCATCTTTAGCGCCGGGGTATCATTGATTCCATCACCGGTCATGGCTGTAATCTCCCCTTTCTTCTTGTAGTGTTCCACAATGTCTAACTTTTGTCCGGGATCGACGCGTGCAAATAGTGGTGAGTTGATGATTTCGCTTTCCTTTTCATCCAGGTTTTTACCTTCAATCACCTGTTCGTGGCCGTTGTCGGTCAAGTTAACTTCATGGGCAATTGTTCGAGCAATTCCCGGATGGTCGCCGGTAACCATCACCACCTTAATGCCAGCCTGGTGGCACTTTTCAATGGCCGGTTGAACTTCTTTTCGAGCCGGATCGATAAAGCCGATAAACCCAACAAAAACCATTTCTTCTACAAAATCCTCTCTGGCCTTCAACTGATCTTTTTGGCTGAGATCATCCTGGCGGTAGGCATAGGCAATAATTCGAAGTCCGCTTTCTGAAAGTTCGCGGTTCTTTTTCAACCAGTCACTTTTCGCTTGCTCATTTAGTTGCACTTCTTTGCCGTTATCCAGGTACTTTGCCGATCGGCTTAAAATAGGTTCGGCAGCCCCTTTTGCCGCAACATAGAGGATGTCTTTTTCCTGATGAACGGTTCCCACAAACTTTGATTCCGAATCAAACGGATCTTCGTGAATCCGTTCAGTATTCGTCAACTTTTCGTAGTGTTCAGGATGGAATGATTTGGCAAACTGAAGCAGAGCCGCATCCAGTGCGTCGCCCTTCAATTCACGTTCGTTTAACCATTCGGCATCGTTGCAGAATACTGAAATTTTGAATAAATGTTGAAAGTTTTCATTTTCTGAAGCTTCTGTATCCGAAAGATTGTATTTTGCTTCTTCTGTCTGCTCCACCTCGATCGATTTGCCCGGGTATTCCATCAGGCTCACCGTGAGTTCGTTTTTGGTTAATGTGCCTGTTTTGTCAGTGAAAATGACGGTTGTTTCACCCAAGGTTTCCACGGCTTCCAGCTTTTTGACAATCACGTTGCGTTTAGCCAGGCGCAGCATGCCCCGGGCCAAGGCAATGCTGGCAACAATGGGGAGCCCTTCAGGGATGGCCGCGACAGTCCAGGCAATGGACGTTTGCAGGAGCAGGTAAATTTCTTTGCCCGACCACCAGCCAAAAATGAAGAACAGCACAGCCAACCCCAAAATAAACCAGATTAACCGGTGCGACAATTTGGCCAGTTTTCTGTTCAGTGGAATTTCTTCCCTTTTTGTTTCATCAACCATGTCCGAAACTTTTCCAATCTCGGTTTGGTGGCCAATGGCGGTTACCATGGCCTCGCCCTTTCCACTGGTGATGGCTGTTCCTTTAAACAGCATGTTGGTTCGTTCGGCCAGGGGAGTCTCTTCGTTCAGCTGATCGGTGAATTTTTCAGTGGGAACTGATTCTCCGGTGAGTGGGGATTCATCGGCTGCAAGCTCCGAGGCTTGAAGAATCCGGGCATCTGCCGGCACCAAATCTCCTGATTCGAGCACCAGAATATCGCCCGGAACCAATTCTTCGGCATTGATCTTTTGGCTTTTCCCGTCTCTTCTGACGTGGGTTTCCAGCTGATCCAGCTTCTTAAGCGCGTCAACCGACTTTCGTGCCTGGTATTCCATCCAGAATCCAATCGCGGTGTTCAGTAAAATGACAATCAGAATCGCGATCGCTTCGGGAATATCGTTGAAAATTAAGGAAACGATGACAGCACCCGTCAACAAGTAAATAATTGGGTTGTTGAGCTGATCAATAGCCAGCCGGAACAAGCTTTTTTGTTTTTTTTCCTGAAGCTTATTTGGGCCAAACTCTTGCTGCCTTTTTCTCACTTCTTGTGGCGACAGTCCTTCTTTGGAAGCAGACCAGGCTTCAAGGGTCTGGTCTGCAGATCGGGTATGTGCTTGCGACTGTTTGGATTTCTCACTCATGCAGTAGTTTTTGTTCCGAGGTTCTGGGTTTCAACCCCTTTTTCAGCAACGGTGTGCTTTTCGGATTCCGAAAACGAATGAGCCGCTCAATACCTCAAGATGGCATTGGCCGGAGCCTCGCTGGAGGGCAACTCATCCATCTCTTCAATGAAAACATTTCCGCCTTTCAGAAAGGTTGATTTGGCAGCAAAATCAAGCAGGCAATGATCCATCGGTTCTTTGTCCTCATGAATCTTCAATTTCGCGTTTTCCACATCAAAATCGCCCCAAATGTGTTGGCCTTTTCCCACAAACAGGGTTTCTATCCGGCCGCCATTGGCAGCAATCAGCAGTTCTTTCAGATCGGAAGTAATCCGAAGGTTCGTTTCCGAATACTTCTCTTTGTTTTCATTTCTGGTCTTGTCAAAATAGGGCTGTAAAAGTTCGCAGGCTTTTTTATGTACTTTGTCCATGTCGCCGTTATCGTGGTTGCCATGCACACATTTCGGGAAGATGTTCTTATAATCCGAAAGATGCTGAAACTGGGCGCACAGGTGCTCCACCGAAGCAATGACCAAAGGAGCCGATGCATCGCCCAGTATTTTATTCAGACCATCGTCAACGGCTTGCAGGTACTTCGTCACCTCTTTTTCCTTGTCTTCCTTGCCTTCGCCTTTGCCATGATAAAGGCCAAAGCCGCCCGGGGTTTGCCCGCTGCGGTAGTTCAACGATTTTTGTTTTACATCTTTTCCAACAGCATCTTCCAAATCTTCGGGAAGCACGCCTTTGGTTGGAATCTCCGTCAATTCGTATTGATAAGCTTCAAAAAGCCGATTCTTTTTCAGGCTAAGCTGAAGAATGTAGAACTGGTCGTGACGATTGAAAATACTCAGCAAAGGAAGCAGGTAAAAGCGGTTGGAAACCAACGAAAATTCTTCGATGCGGAGCGGTAGGGTACGGTACACAAATTTATCGCGGCTGCGGAAAACCAGCAGCGAATCGGACAAATGTCTCCAGAACGTGGTGTCTTGCAGCAGCTTTGTGATGGGCTCCAGGTATTCAAAAATCGCTCGCTGTTTTAATCCAAGCGCAACGAGCTGTTCTTCAATTTTGGACACCTGGTTTTTCAGGCGGATCATGCTGTCCTTGTTTTCACCGTTGTGGTGGGTCGGTATGTAAATCGAAATGCAATAGTCGCCGCGTTCGGCAACCAGTTCATCAAACTGTTTTTTCTTTAGTAAAGTCATGATTAAACGGATTAAAATGTTAAAAATGAAAGTAGGATAAAGCTCAATAGCCTGCTGCTGTCTCCGCTTTGGAGGAGATACCGTTTAGCTGCGGGAACAATCTCAGGGCAGGAAGCGGAGGGAATCAGGTTTTCGAAATTTGCACGGAAAGTTGTTCTTGCAGCATATCGAAACTCGCCATTGGGCGGTAAATGCTTTTGGGGTGAAATCGATTGGAGTACGATTGATTTGTAAACTGTCCATGGTTTAAAATTTGTTTTTATTCTTGTTCATGAAACCACAACTCCTATTCCTAAACGGGCCAGCGCGAACCGTTAGGGGCCGGGAATAGCGTGGACAGGCGAAAATAAATGAATCGTGCAGCTGCCTGAATGATCAAGATGCCCGCTTTTCCTGTGGAAATTATAGGAAAACTGTGGAATATTGCCACACCAAAAATTGATTTTCGAGGGCGGCATGCTCCGGTTTAAAAACGGAAAGTTGATGACTAATTTGTATAGGATGGAGAAAAGACAAACAGACCTGAAAGAAGCACTGAATAAACCGAAACCGATTGATGAAATTCTGACCGAGCAGATCGATATGGCCATGCACGAGCATAACCGATCCAAACAGGATTTGTTTCTTTCGGCCATTTCTGCCGGATTGGACATTGGCTTCAGTGTTTTCCTGATGGCCGTTATTTATACGCTTTTCCACGATGTTGTTCATCCTTCGGTCTTGCACGTGCTGCTTGCCTGTGCTTATCCATTAGGCTTTGTTTTTGTGGTTGTCGGAAAATCGGAACTGTTTACCGAGCACACCACGCTGGCTGTTATTCCGGTTTTAAACAAAATCGCCAGCTTTAAAAGCTTGATGATTTTATGGGGAATCATCTATTCCGGCAATTTGCTCGGAGGCTATGTTTTCAGCGGTATTCTGGCGGTTTTGCCTTCCGCCTTCGAGGTTATCGATTCCAGGGCTTTGGCCGAACTTTCTCTAAAACTCATCAATTTTCCCTGGCATATCATTTTACTCAGTGGCATCCTGGCTGGCTGGTTGATGGGCTTGCTGTCGTGGCTGGTCACCTCGGCACAGGAGACCATAAGCCGAATACTGATCATCGTTTTAATCACTTCGGTGATTGGCATCGGTGGATTGCATCACTCCATTGTAGGTTCCATTGAAGTTTTTGCCGCCGTACTCACCAGCAATGCTGTAAATTTGACGGATTATGCCCATGTTCAGATTTGGTCAACCCTTGGCAATATCATCGGCGGCGTGGTGTTTGTCGCTTTGGTCAAGTTCAGCCACGTCAACCCACGAAACCGGAGAATTGGGAAAGGGTAGCTTTTCCAAGCGTTCACCTCATTCATCCAACGATCGGCTCGATGCACCGGGATAGCTGCTCGATGCACCGGAATAACCGCCCGACGGACCGGAATAACCCCTCAATGTACCGGAATAACCGCTCGACGCACCGGAATAACCCCTTGATGTACCGGAATAACCGCTTGACGTACCGGAATAACCCCTCGATGCACCGGAATAAGTGCCCGACACACCGGAACAACCGCTCGATGTATCGGAACAAGTGCTCGATGCACCGGAATCTTCGTTTGAAATATCATAACATTTGCCCAAATCATCGAATACAGGAGACCAAAACAGCAGATAAAACAAGGGATTTATAGGAATTAACTTGATTAGACAAGCACTTGTCATCAAGTTAAACTAGCTGATGAGCAGACCTCAGTAAAAAATAAAAAATCAACTAGTCATAAAAATAATTGAACAATTGATTGGATTTTGTTCTGAAATGTACTAACTAGCAAAGCAAATTAATTTACATTGTTAAACCATGAACAAAAAACAATCTAACCGAAAGGCCATGCATGACGCCGTCATCGCTTTTCTGGATGGCAAACCCGAAAAATGGAGCTCCATCCCCAAAATTGTCGTTTTTAAAACCGAATTGAGTACCGTAAATGTGGCGATTGAACAATCGCAGGAATCGCAACTGGCCGCACAGGTTTTTGTTGGCGAAAGTAAGCAAGAGTTGAAGAAAACAATCGCCCTGAAAGGCGACGTATTGAACGACTCGGTAGAAGCGATGGCCGTAGTCACCGATGACGCGGCGCTGGAAAGCAAAATGGCTGCTTCGTATTGGGACCTGAAGAATCTGCGCAATGGCGACTTTGTCCCCAAAATTAAGGAATTGATTGCCATGGCAGAAGCACACAAGGAAGTACTTGTGGCAGAATATGGCGTGACGGAAGAGCAAATTGAAGACCTGAAAGCCGATCTGAATCGTTTCCTGGAAATGAATGGCGAACCGCGGGCCTACCAAATTGCATCGGTGCAGGCCACCAAAAGCCTGGCCGAGCTATTCAGCGAAGCCCACGACATTTTAACCACCAAGCTCGACAAGGTGATGAAAATCTTTAAACGCCGCGACCCCGACTTTTACAACGGCTACCTGGCCGCCCGGGTAATTGTAGACCGATAAGCTTCAAAGTCTCTAGATAACTCAGAGCATGGAGGGCCCGGCGATGGGAGTCGGGTTCTCCTTTTTTTGGGGGGAGGGGAGATGGGGAGAGGGAGAGAAACAACTTACCAGTCATAAAAACAAACCATGAATATTATAGAAAACAAGTTTTTTCCGGGATGGATTGATTTGGTCAACGAATTAGAATTTGCATGTTTTAGGAATCAGAAACGAAGAGCTGGAAAACATGCGAAGTGTTCTGCATAAAATAACAGATTATATTGGGGCTATTCCATAAGCTCCTTGACCCACCCTGTCGCGGCGAGCCGCGACTTCCCTCCCTACACGTAGGGAGGGCCGGGGTGGGTGCAAAAAAGCCAGAGAACGGAGCAGCTCAATTGCCTTGTTTTTCATAACTTGTCTGAAAACACCAATCAAATGAGCGATCCTACTCCAATTAGCCGGGCGCGTGCACTCCGCAAAAACATGACTCCTTTCGAGAAAATATTGTGGGCCAATCTTCGAAAAAGAAAGTTAGGTGGTTTTAAATTCTTACGCCAACATCCCATCATTTATCAAGTGTACAACAACAAACCTCTTTATTTTATTGCTGATTTTTATTGTGCCGATAAAAAACTGGTGATCGAATTGGATGGTAAAATTCACGACTTTCAAAAAGAGGAAGATACCGCCCGTGATGAGATCATGGCAAGCCTGGGCTTGCATGTGATACGAATCAGAAACGAAGAGCTGGAAAACATGCGAAGTGTTCTGCATAAAATAACAGATTATATTGGGGCTATTCCATAAACTCCTTGATCCACCCTGCCGCGGCAAGTCGCGACCTCTACACGTAGGGAGGGCCGGGGAGGGTGCAAAAAAGCCAGAGGAACCAGATTATTTGTTTCGTCCCTAAGCGACTTATCGGGCAAGGAACGGTCCCGGTCTAACTAGTTTGATTTTTTTGATTGGTCGAGCTCAAACTCTTTGCAGCTGCGTTCTTCAAATTTGTAGGTTTTCCCCTGAATTCCAATTTCAACAGGTGGCGCCCAGCCTTTTTCAAACTCAATTTTTACCTTTTTGTGATTGATGTATAGTCTGAACCAATGGCTTCGGAAACGGATACTTAAAACAATGTTTTCAATGTTTTCGGGTAGGCGTGGGTTGAGCCACAACACATCGTCTCGAATTTGCAGTCCCGTGTAGCAGCGTTGAATCAAATCGACTGTTCCGGCCATGGCGCCCAGGTGAATGCCTTCGGGCGTGGTTCCCCCCTGAACATCTTTGAAGTCGCTCATGAGCGCCTGCTTGAAGTTTTTCCAGGAATTGCTTCGGTTTAGACGGGCGTAAATCCACGAGTGAACCACTTTACTCAAGGTTGATCCGTGCGACGTGCGTTGCTGATAGTAGCGGATGTTTTTCGCAATATCGGTTTGAATATTGAAGGAGTAGCCCAGCTGGCCGAATATTTCTTTGATTTCATGCGAAGTGAGTAAGAAAAAGATCATCAACACATCGGCCTGTTTACTGGCTTTATAGCGGTTGGGGGTGTCGCCCTCGCTTTCCAGAATCCGGTCGAGCCGCATGACCTCGCCGTGTTCACGCTTATAGCGCTCCCAGTCAAATTCTTTCAATTTTTCATAGCCCTCAAATTGGCTGATGATGTTGTCGTCATGAAATGGAATATACATTTTATGGGTCATCTCTTCCCATTTTTTCACATGTTCATCCTTCAATCCAACGGCTTGCATGATTTGTTTTTGCTGGTTG
Source organism: Sunxiuqinia dokdonensis (assembly GCF_001270965.1). Classification (GTDB taxonomy): domain Bacteria; phylum Bacteroidota; class Bacteroidia; order Bacteroidales; family Prolixibacteraceae; genus Sunxiuqinia; species Sunxiuqinia dokdonensis. The sequence continues at coordinate 18,366 of NZ_LGIA01000147.1, forward strand.
CCATCAAACAAGGCCAAAACGTCCAATGCTCGTTGAATAACCCACACGGTCATGAAATTGGTGTAAGCGTTGTTGTTTAAGCCCAGTTCGTCCGAGTCGGGATATTTGGTGTGGTATTCATCGGGTCCCATCACCCCATTGATCACAAAGCGTGATTTTTTGCGGTCGAACTGTGCGATGCTTGACCAAAACAAGGCGACCGATAAGATTAGTTCAGCTCCATAGTATGAAAGAAATTCCATGTCTTTTGTGGCTTGGTAATAGTGCCAGACATTGTACACGATGGTGTGGTTAATGTGCCGCTGCTGGTGGCTGTTGTCGGGAATCCAATTGCCGGACTCCGGGTTGAGGTGAATCTTTTGACTCTCTTCGCGTCCGTCGCTGCCGCTTTGCCAGGGAAACATGGCGCCTTCAAAGCCTTCGTCCCTGGCAGCCTGACGGGCTTCACCCAATCGCCGGAAACGGTACATGAGCAGGCTGCGGGCCACATGGGGCAAATGCAAAATGAGGAAGGGCATGATGTACATTTCGTCCCAGAAAATATGTCCGCGGTAAGCCTCGCCGTGCCAGCCTCGTGAAGGAACGCCAATGTCGATATTGACTGTATGACTGGACACGGTTTGCAAAATATGAAAGGTGTGTAAACGCAAAATGGTTTGGTCTTCGCTTTGATCATTGAGCCGAATTTTGGTATCAATTCGATTCCACAGGTTTTCCCAGGATGACTCGTGCTTTTGCAGTAAGCGGTTGAATCCGGGTAATTTTTCAATGCTGGTTTTGGCCTGGTAAAGTGGTTCGCTAATCGCCACATCTTTTGAGGTGTAGAGCGTCATGATTTTTTCGATGCGGACCGGCTGAAGCTTCTGAACTTCAAGTTCCAGCTCATGGATCGCTTTTCCTTTTTCTGACTTAAAATTTGCCCTGGGTTTTTGTTTCTTATCATCTATAAACAGTTCGGTGCGGGCAGCCAGTGCCATTTTAATGTGCGATTGGTTGCTTTCGGCTGCCAGACTGATGATATGTTCGCCGAGGCAATTCGTAGAGATCAGGTTCAGGTGTTCGTTGTTCAAATCGCTGTACCGGGCTACATTGTTATTCTTGATATCACCATCAAGTGCGGACACGACATGCAGTGTTCCCGACCAATTCTCGGGAACAATATCCCATGAGATACCAATCACATGGCAGTTGTTCATGCTGACAAATCGTTTGGCAATCAAACTGGTCTCATTTCCCTGTTCATCTGAAAACTTGACTTTGCGGATTAAAAGGCCCGATTTTAAGTCCAACTCATGCTGAAATTCATGAATTGTGACCTGGTCGATGTGAAACGGTTTTCCTTGATTGATTCGGAACGTTAAAGGCAACGGATTAGGCCAGTTCACCAAATCCTCATTTTCAATGTCTTTTCCGGCAATATTTGTTGTAAGCCGGTTGAATCCACCGGCCAGATAGGTTCCCGGATAATGAGTCGCATTGTCGCTGGTTTCTTCAAAGGCACCGCGCAGGGCAATGTAGCCATTTCCAAGCGTTAGCAAGGCCTCGCGTTTGGCTTGTTCTTCGGCATCGTAGCTGTGGTAAGTTATTTTCCAGTTATCCATAAATCAGTTTTTCAGTTTCGGGGGGGGCATTTATGACTGCTGAAGAAGTTGGTTCAGAAACTGTTCTAACTCATCAACATCCTTCAGTCTGAAATGAGCAACGGTGGGTTGATCATGTTTGCCAACCAAAATGCTGACACCGTCATCAATGATGTCCCGGAAGGCGTCTTCATCCGTCACATCGTCACCAAAGTAAACAGGTATTGTGTTGTCAACGGATAAGTTGAGCTTATCCAGCAGCCAGTACACTGCTTTTCCCTTGTGCCAGTCGATGGCCGGCTTGATTTCCAAAATGCGTTTTCCGGTTCCCAGTTTCAAATTCTCGTGTGCATCAACCACTTGTTGCACCTTGTTTTTGATGGTGTCTACATTCGGCTCGTCTACATTGCGGTAGTGCACGGCGATGGCAAACTTTTTCCGATCGATTTTGCATCCGGGAATTGTTCCGGCCAGTTCGTTTTGAAGTTGTTGTTCCAGTTGATCCAGGAGTGGAAGAACGGCCTGTGCTTCTTTCTGTTCGAGATATAAATTGTCTGGTCCTTCGATGTGGTAGCCGTGGCTTCCGGCATAAATCAATGTGTCGAGTTTGACGAGCTGCTGAATATCGCGCAGATCGCGGCCACTAACGACAGCAACCGGATATTTTTCAGCAAGCTGAACAATGGTCTGGCGCATGTTTTCGCCCAAAACGGCATCTTCGGGTTGCGATACGATTGGGGTCAGTGTACCATCATAATCGAAAAACAGGGCCGGTTTCCTTTTCTGAAATTGCTTGAAGATGTGTTCTTTTTCGTCGAGCGCAGAAGGTAGTTCTTCGTAAAATGAAGCTTCTTTTTCCGTCTTGCTGCTGATACTTATTTCCTCGAAGTTGCTCATGACCCAATGGGCACCATGACGCAGCATATCTGCTTTGCCGCCACTTCGCTTTACTCCGACCACAAATTGAAAACCGCCTGTTTGTCCGGCTTTTACGCCTGCTTCCGCATCTTCGAACACGATGGTTTTACTGATGGAAGATTTGAGCCTGTTGGCTGCTTCAATAAAAATATCAGGCTCCGGTTTCCCTTTCAGTCCAAGTTCTTCAGAAACCTGACCATCCACACGAGTGTCAAATAAGTTCAAAACGCCTGCTTTTTCAAGAATTAGCCGGGCGTTTTTGCTGGAGGAAATCACGCCGATTTTTAGCCCCTTGGCTTTCCATTCCTCTATTTGTGCGATGGTATCCGGGTAAACATCGGCACCTTCTGCTTCAATGATTTCTAAAAAATGAGCATTCTTTTTGTTACCCAATCCACAAATGGTTTCCTGATCTGGCGAATCTGACGGTTTGCCGTAGGGCACTTCAATCCCTCTTGATTTTAAGAAACTTGCCACGCCATCGTAGCGGGGCTTGCCATCCACATAACTCAGGTAATCGTTGTGGCTAAACGATTTAAAATCCTTTCTTTTTGAGTTTAGAAAAGCGTCAAATACCTGTTTCCATGCTTTTTCGTGCTGCCGCGCTGTTTGGGTGATTACACCATCCATGTCAAAAATGGCTGCTTCAATTCCTTCAATATTCAGTTTCATTTGCTGTTTTTTAAATAGTTGATGAGTCCGCCGGCCAAAAGAATTTTCCGTTGCCGTTTGCTTAAGGGGCAGACCAGTTTAATACCTTGTTGTGTGGCCTTGTTGTATGCCGTAATGGTTTTTCCCTGTTCGATAGACGAAATGACATCGTTGAAGACCAGGATGTTGTTTGTTTCCAGATGGTTCAGGTTCTCAGGATTTTCAAACACAAAAGGGATAATGCCGAAGTTGACCAGGTTTTGAAAGGCAATACGTGCGTAACTTTTGGCAATTACGGCTTTTTGTCCCAGGTAGCGGGGGGCAATGGCCGCATGTTCGCGGCTCGAACCCTGGGCATAGTTTTCACCTGCGACAACCAGGTGGCCACCCAAAGCATCGCGGGCTTTGAGTGCAGCCTGATGGAACGAAGGGTGGAGCGCTTCATAAGCGAACTGACTAATCGCCTCGATATTGCTTCGAAGCGGCAGTACTTCGGCTCCTGCTTTCAGGATCTCATCGGTCGAAATGTTGTCGCCCATTTTTAGGATGATGGGGGCTTCGAAGGTATTTTCAATTGGTGTGAAATCCGGTAAGGAGGTGATGTTTGGCCCTTTTTTCAGCTCAACATCCCGGCCGCTTTCGTTGGGCTCAATTAACATCATTTTATTGACCGATGCTTGTTCGGGCTCAATGTATTTGGGGTAGGCGGCTTTCTTTCCATAGTCCAGCGGATCTGTAATCACCCCGTGGAGGGCAGATACGGCAGCCGTTTCGGGACTGCATAAGTACACTTGGTCGTCGGCTGTTCCCGACCGGCCCGGAAAGTTTCGGGGCATGGTACGCAGGCTGATGGTGTTGGATGCGGGTGCCTGTCCCATGCCAATGCATCCCATGCATCCGGTTTGGTGGTAGCGGGCGCCTGCTTTAATTAATTCATTTAGGGCACCGAGTTTTCCCAGATCTTCAATTTTTTGCCGCGAAGAAGGGTTGACGTCCAGAGAAACGTCAGCGGGAACAACCTGCCCTTTTACAATTTCACTAACCATCCAAAAGTCGCGCAAGCCGGGGTTGGCTGATGAGCCAATCACAACCTGCGAAATCGGTTTTCCGGCTACTTCGCTCACCGGAACTACTTTGTCGGGGCTGCCTGGTTTGGCAATCAGGGGCACCAGTTCATCGAGCCGGATGTGTTCGTAGTGATCGTATGACGCACCTTCGTCGGCTTTAATTTCGGTCCAGTCATCTTCGCGGCCTTCTTGTTTCAGGAAAGCCCGGGTCACTTCATCCGACGGGAAAACGGTGGTTGTTGCTCCCAATTCGGCACCCATATTGGCAATGACGTGCCGATCCCAGGCGCTGAGCTGTTTCAGTCCTTCGCCAAAATATTCAACAATATAGCCGACACCTCCTTTTACATCGTAGCGGCGTAACATTTCCAGAATAATGTCTTTTGCACTTAGCCAGTCGGGCAGCCTGCCGGTCAGTTCAACGCCCATAACTTTGGGCATATTGATGTAGTAGGGCTGCCCCGCTGCGGCAGTGGTGATGTCCAAGCCTCCAGAGCCCATGGACAGCATGCCGAGGCTACCAGCCGAGCAGGTGTGGCTGTCCGATCCGATCATCAGCTTGCCCGGCTTGCCAAAGCGCTCCATATGCACCACATGGCTGATTCCATTTCCCGGACGGCTATACCAGTACCCGTATTTTTGGGCGGCTGACTGCAGGAAAGCATGATCATCAGCATTTTTGAAATCAGCCTGTAGTAAGTTGTGATCTACATACTGAACAGCCACTTCCACCTGCACGTGATCCAGCCCAAGCTTTTCAAGCTCAAGCATGATTAGTGTCCCGGTAGCGTCCTGCTGCAAAAGATGATCAACTTTCAAGGCGATTTCGCAGTCAGGCTCCATTGAACCTTCCACCAGGTGATTTTTTATCAGCTTTTGTGTGACATTTAATTTTTTCATGACGTGTTATACTTTTAATTGCTTTGCATCTTTTGTTATTAATCTTTCACTTTTTGCGCTTGCAAATGCTCCATTCTTAGAAACAGGAGCGGACAGATCGTATTATTCTTGCGTCTCCTTCATTGCTTCGATCATTTCGCGGCTAACTGCGTCGTTTTCTTTGGTTGACGGACGAAGGATAAGCCGAATTCCACGATCATAGGTAAAGTAGTTCCATGACCAGTTGGCAAATACCACGGCTTTGTTCCGAAAGCCGATCAGAAAGAGCAAGTGTACCACCATCCAGATGAACCAACCCAGGGCACCACTGAAATTGAGGTCGCCGGGAAAATCCGCTACCGCTTTATTCCGGCCAATGGTTGCCAAAACGCCTTTGTTTTTGTAGTGAAAAGGCTTCATGGTTTGAGCTTGATGCAGCCTGTTCAGGTTTTTGCCCAGTTGCCGGCCTTGTTGTATCGCCGCCTGTGCCAGGCCAGGGAGCCCTTTGGGGTAGTCTGGATGCAGCATGTGGGCAACGTCGCCGATGGCGAAAAGGTTTTCATAGACTTGTTTTTGCTCTTGATCTTTAAAAACACGATTGATTTCATCAACGACCAATTTGCCTTTTAGAATGCTTTTCTTGCCAAATCCATCAATTAAATTTCCTTTCACACCAGCAGCCCAAATTAACGTTCCGGCATGGATTGTTGTGCCATTATCCAGTTTTACAACTTCGCCATCATAATCGTCAGTCATGCAGTTTAACACGATATGAACCCCCATTTTTTCAAGGTATTTTTTTGCCTTTTTCCCCGACTTTTCTGACATGGATGGCAAGATACGATCCAGTCCTTCAATTAGGTGGATCTCCATTTTGCTGAAATCCAGTCCGGAGTAGTCTTTGGGCAATACCTTGTTTTTTAGTTCGGCTAACGAACCACAAACTTCGACCCCTGTAGGCCCGGCACCAACAATAACAAAGGTCATGAGCTTTTTCTTTTCCTTTTCACTGGTCATAATTTCGGCCTTTTCGAATTGCTGAAAAATATGACTGCGCAAATCCAGCGCATGGGTGATCTGTTTGAGGGGAAAAGCATGTTCTGCAATATTTCTATTACCGAAATAATTGATCTGGGCGCCTGTGGAAATGACCAGGTAGTCATAGTTTAGCACTCCTGCGGATGTTTTTACTGTTTTGGTATTCGGGTTAATTCGGTTCACCTTGAGCATCCGGAAGTGGGTGTCCGGCTTTCGATTAATCACTTTTCTTAACGGTCCTGCAATTGAATCTGGTTCAAGTCCAGCAGTTGCCACCTGATAGAGCAAGGGCTGAAATGTATGGTAGTTGTACCGATCCAATAACACAATCTGAAAATAGTCAGAATTCAGATTCTTTAATAGTTGAACACCTCCAAAACCTCCGCCAATGATTACAATTCGGGATTTTTTTGTGTCTGGTATATTGATCGAAAACAGATGCTCTTGATTCGTCATTTCGTTAATTTTGTTTTAGAAGTGAAAAAACCGTTCCAGTTTTGGCCGTTGGCGGAAAGTGGTCAAATTTGGATGCGCTGAACTTGTGATGCTGTTATTTTTTGCAGGAAGACTCGAAGGGGATTGTGAGTGGGCACTGATCTGTTTTTCACCTAAAGACTTCGTTTTAGGAGTCATGAGGCAGCGTTACCGCTACTGCAGGATTATTGGTAAAGTCACTATTTTTGTGTAGAGTTATTACACGCTTTTTCTTGAAAATTCCACAATCACTTTGCATTCGATAGAATCTGGTTGGCCTTGATTTTCCAGCGAGTCCCAGCAGTTTCCTCGTTTTCAGTTGTGCCGTTGCTTTCATGCTGATTATGGTATAACAATTGCCATTTTTATCATAAAAAAGGAAATTGATTTCCGAATAATCAAAACAAAAAGAGAGCAGGTATGACAAAACAAAATCACTCTCACAAGATACACGAGTTTGAAAATCAAGAGTGGCTTGATTCCATTGATTACATTATTGAGAATGAAGATGCTGACCGGGTTGACGAATTAATTGAATTACTAGAAAACCGGGCCCGGGCAAAAGGCATTCGGCTAAAGTCTCCTGTCAATACTCCATATGTCAATACCATTCCGGTTTCTGATGAAGTGGACTACCCGGGCAACCGCGAGTTAGAGCGAAAAATTAAAAGTATCATTCGATGGAATGCCATGGCGATGGTGGTTCAAGCCAACAAAAAGCAAGATGGCATTGGAGGGCACATTTCAACTTATGCTTCGTCGGCTACGCTCTATGAGGTTGGATTCAATCATTTCTTTCGGGGAGCAGACAGCGGCACATCGGCTGATATGGTGTATTTTCAGGGACACTCTTCTCCCGGTATTTACGCCCGCTCTTTTTTGGAGGGGCGCTTTTCGAAAAAGCTTCTGGAAAATTTTCGGCGTGAACTGAATCCCAAAGGCGGCTTGTCTTCTTATCCGCACCCGCGGTTAATGCCAGACTATTGGCGGTTTCCCACCGTGTCGATGGGCTTGGGGCCAATTATGGCCATTTACCAGGCACGATTTAACAAGTACTTGCAAGACAAAGGTCTCTTGGAAGAGTCTGATCAAAAAGTGTGGGCATTTATTGGCGATGGTGAGATGGATGAACCTGAGTCGCTGGGTGCCATTACGCTGGCTTCGAGAGAGGATTTGGATAACCTGATTTTTGTGGTCAATTGTAATTTGCAAAGGCTTGATGGACCAGTTCGGGGAAACTCATCGATCATACAAGAATTGGAAGCAGCCTTTTATGGTGCTGGCTGGAATGTCATTAAAGTGATATTGGGCGAAAACTGGGATCCTCTCCTGGAGAAGGATAAAAGTGGTTTATTGATAAAGCGACTTGGCGAGTTGGTTGATGGGCGGCGTCAGAAATTCTCGATTTCTGATGGCGATGTTATTCGCAAGGAATTTTTTGGAAAGTACAAGGAATTGTTAAAACTCGTTGAAGATTTAAGTGATGACGAGCTGGTCAAGTTGCGCCGCGGAGGCCACGACCCGCTAAAAGTATACAATGCCTACAAGAAAGCGTCTGAATCTACGAACGGCCCAACGGTCATTTTAACCCAAACCGTGAAAGGCTATGGACTGGGCGAAGCGGGCGAAGGCCGAAACATTACCCACCAGCAAAAGAAATTGAATGAAGAAGAGCTCATCCATTTTCGCGATCGGTTCAATATCCCGATTTCGGATGAAGATTTGGCAGAAGCTCCCTTTTACAAGCCTGCCGAAGACAGCGACGAGATTCAATACCTGAAAAAACAGCGGGAGAAACTCAATGGGTTTTTACCGGTTCGAAATGAGGAGACGGTAGATTTTGAGATGCCGGATTCCGAGGTGTTTGAGGAGTTCCTAAAAGGTTCCGGAAAGCGGGAAGTGGCCACGACCATGGCTGCTGTGCAGCTGCTTTCGAAACTTCTGAAGGATAAGAATATCGGAAAGCTGATTGTTCCGATTGTGCCTGATGAATCGCGGACTTTCGGGATGGATGCCTTGTTTAGGCAAGTGGGTATCTATGCGCACAAAGGACAACTGTACGAACCCGTTGACCGCGATAGTTTATTGTACTACAAGGAAGCAAAAGACGGCGCTATTTTGGAAGAGGGAATTACCGAAGCGGGGTCCATGTCGTCGTTTATCGCTGCAGGAACAGCCTATTCTGCTCATCAAATCAATTGCATTCCGTTCTACATCTTTTACTCCATGTTTGGTTTTCAGCGGGTGGGCGATTTAATATGGGCCGCTGCCGATGCGCGAACCAAAGGATTTTTGCTGGGAGGAACAGCCGGGCGAACCACCTTGGCCGGCGAAGGCCTGCAGCACCAGGATGGGCAAAGCCATTTGCTGGCACTTTCCGTTCCTACAGTTCAGGCTTACGACCCGGCATTTGCCTATGAGCTGGCGGTGATCGTAAAGAATGGAATCAAACGCATGTATGTGGATGGCGAGGACATCTTTTACTACATCACCATCATGAACGAAAAATATAAGATGCCAGCCAAACCTCCCCGAAAGGGAATCGAAGAAGGCATTATTAATGGGATGTACCCGTTTAGGAGCAGCCGGAAAAATGAGCATAACCTGCACTTGCTTGGAAGTGGTTCCATTTTGAATGAAGCCCTGAAAGCAGCCGATATTCTGAAGAAAGATTACGATATTTTTTCGGAAGTATGGAGTGTGACCAGCTACAAGCAATTGTATGACAACGCTATTGAAACGGAACGCCAAAACCGACTGAATGATTCGAAAATAAAATCTTACATCGAAGAGGCTGTGGGAAAGGAAGAAGGAATTTTTGTTGCTGCTTCCGACTATGTTAAGGCTTTGCCATTGTCGGTTTCAAAATGGTTTCCCGGAACTTTTGAGGCCCTGGGAACCGATGGTTTTGGCCTTAGCGAACATCGCGACGAATTGCGGGAACATTTCGAAGTCAATGCAAAACATATTGTTTGGTGTACTTTGCTGGCTCTCCATAAGCAAAAAAAGATTGACCAAAAAACATTAAAAGAAGCCAAAGAGAAATTGCAGATAACCGGGGAGAAAAAATCGCCACTTCGACCGTGAATCAGCGAAGCAATCCGAAAAAACAGGTAGTAACCCTTAATTTGAAATACAGATGAAGAAAGAAATAAAAATTCCAGAGATCGCCGAAAGTGTCGAAACTGGTTTAGTAGCCGGAATCCTGGTTTCTGTTGGCGATAAGGTTGATGAAGATCAGGGCTTGGTTGAAATTGAAACGGATAAGGCGACTACCGATATTCCTTCGCCTTACGCCGGTGTGGTGGATGAAATTAAAGTGAGTGAAGGCGATGAAGTGAAAGTCAACCAGGTCATCATGATTATTGAAACCGAAGGAAAAGGAGAGGAGAATGGCGATGAGGATGCCGACGAAAAAGACGATGAACAAGCTTCGGATGATAAAAAGTCTAAAAAGGAAAAATCAAAATCGACAAAAAAGGAAGAACAGGTAGGAGATTCTGAAGAAGAGGGTCAGGATTCAGAAGAAGATGACGACGATGACGAGCAAGAAGAGTCTTCCGAAGAAAGCGAAAAGTCTGATGAGTCGCAGGAAGAGGATGAAAGTAAAAAGAAAGAGAAGAAAGATTCGGCTGATCTGCCTGCTTCGCCTTCGGTCAGACGATTGGCACGCGAAAAAGGGGTGGATTTGAGTCAGGTGGAAGGCACGGGACCAGGCGAGCGAATTACGGCTGAGGACGTAAAAAAGCACGCAGAACAAGCGGAGGCTGGTGAGTCTGATAAAAAATCGGACAAGAAAAAAGAAACCAAAGACGACGGGAAAAAGTCGCCTGATTTTGCCAAATGGGGCCTGATTTCGGTCGAGCCGATGAGCCGCATTCGCAAGCTGACAGCCACTAATGTGCAGAGTGCCTGGCAAACCATTCCGCATGTCACCCAGTTTGACGAAGCGGACATCACCAATCTTGAAAATTTCAGACAAAAGAATAAAGAGAAAGTTGCCAAAACAGGTGGAAAACTAACGGTGACAGCTTTGTTGCTCAAAATTGTTGGTTTTGCACTGCAGAAATATCCTCAGTTTAATGCCAGTCTGGATACCGAGAATGATCAAATCATTTACAAGCATTACTACCATGTTGGCGTTGCGGTTGATACGGCTCAGGGGTTGTTGGTTCCGGTGGTGCGCGATGTCAATAAGAAGTCGCTGACCGAGCTTTCAGCTGAGCTGGATGAGCTGGCTGAAAAAGCCCGCGACAAGAAAATTTCATCCGACGAAATGCAGGGTGGAAGCTTTACCATCTCCAATTTGGGCGGTATTGGCGGGACCGGTTTCACGCCGATTGTTTATGCGCCCCAGGTCGCCATACTAGGCGTAGCTCGAAGCAAATATCAGCAGGTTTTGGTTGATGATGAATTTCAAAAGCGAATGGTGATTCCCTTGTCTCTTTCTTATGATCATCGCGTGATTGATGGTGCCGATGGTGCACGCTTTCTACGCTGGATATGCCAGGTGATTGAAGATCCTTACGCCATCCTGCAATAAAAACGAATCATAATGAACAACGATAAAAAACACGAACTCGTCATTATTGGTGCTGGTCCCGGAGGTTACCGCGCGGCATTCATGGCCGCCGATCTGGGGCTGAAAGTTACCTTGGTCGATCCAGAAGTCAATCCGGGAGGCGTTTGTCTTTACCGCGGATGCATTCCTACCAAGGCATTGTTGCACTTGTCGAAAATTAAAAAGGATGCGGCAGAAGCTGATGCCATGGGGCTTCATTTTTCTGCCGCAGAAATTGATGTGAAAAAGGTGGCCAACTGGAAAAGCAAGGTTGTGAAGAAGCTGACCGCCGGCTTGGGACAACTGGTAAAGGCCCGGAAGATCAATTACATCAGGGCTTATGCCAAGTTTATCGACTCGAAAACACTGGAGTTGAAGCATGAAAATGGCGATGTGGAAAAGATCACCTTTCAAAAAGCCATTATTGCAACCGGTGCCACACCAGTCGAACTTCCGGGAATGGAGTTTGACAAGCCCGGTATTTTAAACGCATCAAAAGCTTTGGAGTTGAAAGAGATTCCTGATAAACTGTTAGTGATTGGCGGCGGTTACATCGGCCTTGAAATGGCTACGATTTATCATGCACTTGGTTCGAAAGTTAGCATTGCCGAACTGACAGATGATTTCATGCCGGGAATGGACAAGGATTTGGTGGCCGAATATAAGAAGGCATCGAAAGAAATGTTCCAGGATGTTTTTCTGAAAACGAAATTGGTGAAGGTGGATAAAAAGGGTGACGCGCTGCAAGTGACTTTCGAAGACAGCGAACAAAAGACATTCAGGAAGCCATACGACCAGGTGTTGGTAGCCGTGGGGCAAAAGCCCAACACCGACAGCCTGGCACTGGAAAAGACAGCCATTGAGTTGGATGAAAAAGGATTCATCAAGGTAAATGAGCAGCAGGAAACAACGGGCAAAAATGTGTTTGCCATTGGCGATGTTGCCGGTGCCCCTTTGCTGGCACATAAAGCGAGTTACGAGGGCAAAGTGGCCGCTGAGGTGATTGCCGGTAAAAAGTCAACCAACGACGCGAAAGTGATACCGGCAGTGATTTATACCGAACCCGAGATTGCCACCTGTGGATTGAGCGAAAAGGAGGCGAAAGATAACGACATCAGCTATAAAGTAGCCAAGTTTCCATGGGCCGCGTCGGGTAGGGCCGTGGCGATGAATGAAACGATCGGCTTTACCAAGTTGCTGATCAATCCGGAAAACGAACGCATACTGGGAGCGGGGATTGTCGGAAAAAATGCCGGTGATCTGATTCCGGAGCTGGCGCTGTCTATCGAGATGGCAGCAACTGCTGAAGATCTGGCGCTGACCATCCATCCGCATCCAACGCTGAGCGAAACCATTATGGAAGCGGCCGAATTATTTTACGGCCATCCGGCCCATACGTTTGTCAAAAAGAAATAACAAATCATTTGTAGAACCTTTAAAATAAATAACCATGCAAAACTATCATGAGCCACCAACAGAATTGTCAGATGAAACCCGCGATTTTATCCGGGCTCTTACATCGTTGAAAGAAGAAATTGAAGCTATTGATTGGTATCAACAGCGTCTATCGGTCACTAAAAATCAACAACTCAAAAAGATTTTAGAACACAACCGCAATGAAGAAATGGAGCATGCCTGTATGGCTTTAGAATGGCTCCGAAGAAATATGAAAGGTTGGGATGAACATTTGAGAACTTACCTATTTACCGAAAAAGATATTGTTAAAATTGAAGATGACTAAAAAATAGAAAGCTATGAATATTTTAAAAAAATCGATCGCACCAATTACCGATAAGGCCTGGGAGGAAATTACGGACAGGACCAAGCAAATTATGGGAACCTATTTGACTGCCCGAAAGTTTGTTGACATTGAAGGGCCAACTGGTCTGGAACAAGGTGGAATTTCAACCGGCCGTTTAATTGTACCTGAAAACCAGTCGGATGATGGTGTAAATTATGGAATCAGGGAAATGTTGCCTTTTATCGAAATTCGCAAGCCTTTTGAACTGGATCTTTGGGAGCTCGACAACATTGAACGGGGCGCAAAAGATGTTGACTTGACTCCACTGGAAGAAGCTGTAAAAGAAGTGGCTTTTTTTGAAGAAAAGGTGATTTATGAAGGCTTTGAACCGATCAAAATTAAGGGAATGAAACAGGCTGCGGAAAATCCATCTGTTGAAATTCCGAAAAGTACCAATGCATTTTTGAAAGAACTGGGCAAGCAAATTATGCAACTATGTCAAAATGGGGTTGAAGGCCCATATTCGTTGGTGATTTCAGCAGCCGAATGGCTTGAGTTGGTGAAGCTTTCCGAAGGTTATCCCATCCAAAAGCAGCTAACGGAAATCTTAGGTGGACAGCTGATCATTAACCAATCCAATAAGCTTTCTTTTTTGGTTTCGGAGCGGGGAGGAGATTATGAACTGGTTCAAGGACAAGATATTACTTTGGGCTATGATACACATGATACTCAAAATGTGAAACTCTACCTGACGGCTTCATTTACCTTCAGGGTTTTAAGTCCTGAAGCAGTCGTTGTATTTGAAAGTAAGCGGTCGGATTAGCATCTGAAATCAAGACAGATTCAGCCGGCATCGTTTTGAAAAAAGTCATCATTTAACGATTAAAGAAAGGAACGAGCATGTTTAAATTATTGAATTTGACAAAAGATAATCTGATAGCCATTAAGATTGACGGAAAGGTCCGAAAAGAAGACTATCAAATGATTACCCCTTTGATCAATGGACGTGTCAAAGACTATGGGAAAATCAGGATGTACATTGAAATTGAAAGTATTGAGGGTGTTGAGGCTGCAGCGTTGAAAGAAGATTTGAAAACCTACATCAAACATTTTAACCATATGGAAAAAGTTGTTGTTGTTGGCAAAAGTAAATGGCAAAAGTTGTGGTCAAATCTGGCTAGCCCATTTGTTTCAGGCGAGATGAAATACTATTCCGAAGAGGAAATTACCGATGCTGTCCGCTGGATTTTGGATTAGCGAATGGGGTCGCTTCAACCGGGATGCCTTTTGATAGTCAACTTTCGAATCAGAAGAAGTTTAATCTGAAAAACAGAACGAAATGAGAATAACGATTATAAGTGATATAAAAGGAAATGCGGAAAGCATCATTCCTTATGGATTAAACCTGGCCAAACATCTGGAGGCTGAGGTAGACTTGGTTCATGTTATTGATTCGCGCATGGCGCAGGGAGTCAGCAGTACGTATGCCGATTCGCAAAGCATAACGCCAGGGAATAAGTTTTCGCATGCCGAAATTATGCAGCGCGAAAAGCGACAGGTTGCCATGAAAATTGACCAGATGCTGAGTAAGGAAGCTTCGAAGTTGAATTATCCTTTAAAAGTCAATGTTGACATTGAAGAAAACAGTGTTGAAAATAAAATAGCGAATGATCTGAACGCAGGTGCCAGTGCCTTAATGGTTATCAATAAGGAAGCGGATGGGGCCATCTTTGAATCGCAAAAGGAGCTGATCGATTGCTGTAAAGCTTTTAGCGGGATAAGCTTGTTGGTTCCACCCGGTGAAGAATTTCAACCCATTTCAAGTATTCTTTTACCAACAAATTTCGATGATGAAGAATTTAACAACTATCGGAAAGTAGCTGATTTTCTGGGTGTTTTTCATCCCGTGGTGAATGCTATGGGTATGCGTGCCGACAAAACAGCGGGTGAGCTGCGGCAGTGGGAGAAAAAGCTTTCGAGCGTATTTCATCTTTCATCGGTCAATCACAAGCTGATCACGGCAGGTGATTTCGAAGCGCAATTTATCGAGTATACGGCGCTGCTCGAGCCCGGTTTGACCTTGATTTTTGAGCGGCCACAGAATGCCATTGCAAGTTTTTTCAAAAAGGAATTTGTGCTAAAAATTTTGGAACAAACCCGCACGCCGGTATTGTTCTATTCGATGAAACAATAATTCAGGCGACGAAAAATTAGTCAGTCTATTTTATTCGGCTTCCGGTTTATTTTCCTCCTGTAGTTGATGAAGCAAGCGGGCATATTTTCCACCGTGGAGCAACAGTTCGTTGTGATTGCCCCGCTCAATGATTTCGCCATCTTCCAGCACCAAAATCATATCGGAGTTTTTAATGGTGCTCAGTCGGTGAGCCACGGCAATCACCGTTTTCAATGAGAAAATATTCGCGATGGCTTGCTGAATATATTGCTCGGTGAGTGAGTCAACCGCACTGGTGGCCTCGTCAAGGATAATGAGCTCGCTGTTGCCGGCAATGGCCCGGGCAAACGAAATCAGCTGGGCTTGTCCTTTCGACAGGTTGTCGCCGTTGTCTTGAATAACAAATTCATAGCCGCCCGGTAGCTGATTGATAAAGTGGTTGGCAAACACAAAGGAAGCGGCTTGTTCCACATCGCTTTTGGAAATTGATTCGCGCCCCAGCGAAATGTTGAATTCCACCGTATTGTTGAACATGAAAATATCCTGCTGCATCACCGAAATGGTTTCGCGAACCTGCGCAATGGGGATGTCAGTTAGTTCAATACCATTAATTTTGATGGAGCCCCGATAGCCGGTGTAGGTTTTCGCCAGCAGTTTAATGATGGTCGATTTGCCCGATCCTGTTGTTCCAACCAAAGCCAGCCGGTCGCCTTTGTTGAGTGTGAAAGAAACATTCTTTAATACGTCCGGCGAATCTTCAGAATAACGGAAATAGACATTTTTAAACTCAATTTCGCGAACCTGCAAAGGCTGTGGCGTTTGGCTCCTTTGCGCTGCTTTGGGGTCTTCCACTTGCTGATCTACCAATTCGTTGATGTGTTCGAGCGCCGATAAAGCCCGCTGAATGGTGGAGATTTGCTGGGCAAATTGTTTGACCGGGATGAACAAACGTTCCAACGTAGTGACAAACACAATGAGGATTCCCAGCGTAAAGCCATAATCCCAAATTTGAATGGCGCCGTACCAAATGACAATGGCCGTAGCTACCGAGGTAATTCCTTCAACAAGCGAATAAAGTGCCGAATCGTAAATGTTCGAATTGTTTTGGGCATCGCAATATTCTTTGTTGAGTTTGTCGTATTTTTCGAATGCTTCATTTTCGGCTGCATATAGCTGAACAGTTTTCATACCGTTGAGTGATTCCTGAAGGTATGCTGCGGATTTGGCCAGGCTGGTGCGTGAATTGTTGTAAGCCATGCGGATTTTCTTCCGCAGATAGCTCATGATTAGCACAATAACCGGAACGACAATAAGCAGAACCAGCGTGAGCCGCCAGTTCAGGTAAAAGAGGTAACCAACCAGGGCCAGCGTTTTGATACTGTCGGCCAAAAGCCCCAGGATTCCCTGGGCAAACGATTCTGAAATGGATTCCATGTCGCTGGTCAGGCGCGAAAGCGTGACACCAATCGGTTTTTTATCGAAATAGCTGAGTGGAAACCGAAGTGATTTTCCGAACAGCTCTTTCCGCATATCAACAATGGCCATTCCGCCCGATTTCGAAAAGGCGTAGCTGTAAACACCGTCAAACAACAGGTTGACAAGCAACACCACCGCCAGCAAAATGATTTGAAGAATCAAACCTTCGCGGTTTCCCGGAACGACGTAGTTGTCGATGATGTTTTCAACCAGCCACAGAAAAAGAATACCCGCAATGGTGGTGACCGGAATGGAAGCAATACTGAGGAAGAACCACTTTTTATGCGGAACAAAATAGCGTCCAAATCGCCGAAGCAATTGCCAGTCTTTTGTTTTTAATATCTTTTGTGTTGCGTTAATCATCGGTTTCCAATTCAATTTTTAATGACAGCTTTTGCGTTTAACTTTCCTGCTGAAGTGCGAGAATGTCGCGGTAAAATTCAGATTGTTCCAGCAGCTCGCGGTGATTGCCTTTGGCAGCCATCCTTCCTTCTTCCAGTACAATCGTAAAGTCAGTTTTTTCAAGCACACTGATCCGGTTCGAAATGACCACCAGGCTTTTGGCCGGATGATTGTCGAATATTTGCTTGATCAAAAAGCGCTCGGTGTCGGTGTCAACCGCCGAAAACACATCATCCAAAATCAGCAGGTCGCAGGGCGTGTAAAGCGCACGGGCCAGGCTAATGCGTTGTTTTTGTCCGCCCGAGAGCATGATGCCTTTTTCACCCACCAATGTTTTTTCCTTCTTCGGAAAGCGGGCCAGTTCGTCGGCAAAGGAACTCTTGTAAATCACTTCCTTGAAATCGTTCTTTGTCGGTGCTTTTTCCGAACCAAAAGCAATGTTGTTTTCAATGGTATCCGAAAACAGAAAAACCTCCTGGCTCACCGTTCTTACCGACGAGCGGATATCTTCGCTGCGCAGGTCGGCCGCGTCCAAATCGCCAAAATAAACCATGCCTTTTTCGGGGCGTAAATAGCCATTCAAACAGTTGATGAGCGTTGTTTTACCAGAACCCACCTTTCCGGTGATACCAACGACTTGCCCGGGTTTGATGGTGAAGGAAATAGCTTGCAATTCGGGTTTTTCCCCGTTGTGGTAGGTGAAGTTGAGGTTTTTTACACGGATGCCATCGCCAAACAAATTGGCTTTGATTTCATCGGGAAGTGCCTGGCGTTTTTCATCGGCTCCTCTTCGTTCCAAAATGGTTTGAATGCTGCTGATGCCCACAAAACCCTGCTGGAAAATGGTGAGCACCCAGCCCAAGCCCATAATGGGCTGGCTGAGCAGCGCCGCGTAGGCAATGTATCCGGTTAGTTCGCCAATGGTAAACTTTCCGTTAATGACGTACATACCACCGACAAAGAGCACCACAATCTTCAGAATTTGTCCCAGGTTGAAAAGCAGTGGCATGACAAAAGAACGAATCCAGGCAATTTTCAAGGTTTGCCCAAACAGGGAGATGTTTTCCTTCTGAACTTCACGCTCGGCGTAATCGTAAATGTTGTAGCTTTTAATCACGCTGTTTCCCGACAAAAAGGAGATGGTTTTTCCGGATAGCCTTTGCAGCGTGTTCATTTGCAACCTTGTGTTTTTCACCATGATGGCCATGCCGATACGAACGATGATAAAAACCACCACCATGGGCACAATGCAGTACAAGGTGAGCGCGGGCGAAAGTTGCCACATTTTATAAGGCGTCAGCGACAGGGAGAAAATGATGTTACCGATTTGCAGGATGCCAAATCCGGCGATCAGCCGCAGTCCGTTGATGTCGTTGTTGATTCGGGAGATGATGGAGCCGGACAAGTTTTCATCGTAATAGTCTTTTCCAAACGACGAAAGTTTTCGGAACATTTCGCCTTTCAGCTGCCGTTCAATCAAACGGGCCGGGATGAAAATCAGGATGCGCGAAAAAGTCCGCACCAGGATCAACGCCAAAGCCAAGCCAACGATGATCAGTACGTTTTTGTTGAAATCAGCTTCATTGCCTGCGCGTCCGTCGGCAATTAGGTCAATGCTTCGCTGAATAAACTCGGGAATGGTGACCGACACCCAAACGGTAAGCGCCAAAAAAAGAATTCCCCCGGTGTACCACCAGCGGTATTGGTGCATGTAGCTGAATAAAAATTTCAGTTTTGAAAACATGAGCTAAATTGTCGTTTAAAGGCTTCTATTCGTTGGGACAGCTTTGCAATTGCAACAACTGCCAGTCGTTTAATAAGTTGATTAAATTTCCATTGTACTTCTGATGATAATTATGAAGCACCCGTTCGGCTTGGGTAATGCCGCTTGCCGTAATTTCGCGGACGGGCTCCAAATAAAGACTTTCGTCCACGCTGCAGCAAGTGACCGAACGCCGCGTGAGGCCACCCAAAGCAATTTGATACAGTTGCTTGGCCACCGTTCCGGCGTGGATGTTTCCACTGGCAGCCTGCAATCCTTTGCGGGGAACCTGCGCACGCACTTCCTGCATGGTTTTCACGTCCCAATTTGAAATCAGCGCTTCGGCTTCATCCAGGCTGTCGCCATCGTACAGCAGGCCTACCCAAAGGGCCGACAGTGCGGCAATATGCCTGGTGCAGCTGGCATCGGCGCCGCGCATCTCGATGAACTGCTTTAGGCGCACATCGGGAAAGACGG
Source organism: Sunxiuqinia dokdonensis (assembly GCF_001270965.1). GTDB lineage: Bacteria > Bacteroidota > Bacteroidia > Bacteroidales > Prolixibacteraceae > Sunxiuqinia > Sunxiuqinia dokdonensis. The sequence goes on from NZ_LGIA01000147.1 coordinate 37,565, forward strand.
TCGATACATGCGTTTCCCAATCTTCCATGGTGGGCACAAGCTGGTGCTTCCCATTCATAAAATCGCGAAAGGTCATGCCACTGGCCGGTAAGTATTCTTCATTCCGGAAGATAAAATACATGGGCACGTCCAACAGGTAATCTACCCAGCGTTCGAAGCCAAAACCTTCATCAAAAATAAAAGGTAAAAAGCCGCATCGGTCCGGGTCGGTGTATTCCCAAATGTGTGCCCGGTAAGTCAAATAGCCGTTTGGTTTTCCACCCGAAAACGGCGAATTGGCAAAGATGGCGGTGACGATGTATTGCAAAGCCTGAGCAACCCGCATTTTCCGAACCATGTCCGATTCGCTTGAATAGTCGAGGTTAACCTGAATGGTGGCCGTGTTGGTCATCATATCCAGTCCGAGTTTGCCGCGGGTGGGCATGTGCTCTTTCATATACGTGTAGCGCTTCTTGGGCATCCAGGGTAGTTCGTCGACTTCCCAAAGGGGGCCAACACCCATGGGAAGACTAAAAAAGCCAAACTCCTGACAAATGGATTTGAGCTCCTCAAAGTGCTTCTTCGTTTCGATGTAAGTTTCATGTACCGTCTTGAAATTCTTTCCGGAAAGCTCAAACTGGCCGCCGGGTTCGAGCGTGATGGAAGCTCCGTTCTGCTTCAGCCCGATGATATTTCCATGTTCATTAATGGGTTCCCAACCGTGAATCTGCATATGCTTCAAAATGGTTTTGATGCCCGGTTCTGTGTTGTAACCCAGTCGATGAAAGTTCGTGGTGTTGTATAGGAATTTTTCGTGCTCGGTTCCAATGCCCCAATCCACCGAAGGTTTGCTTCCCTGCTCAAAGTAATGCACCAACTGTGCCTTGTCCAGTATGTGTTGTTGTTTTTCTATTTCTGTCATCTTCTTACTAAAGTTCTTTTTGGCAATTTTGTTTTCCCTTGAGTTGAATTCTTTTTCGTTTTAAGCGCTTGGTGGGCTTGTCAATTGAATATGGTCGCTTGCTTATTTTGAGTTCAGAATACAGTCTAAAACATATTTTTCCACGTGACGGTTTTTACCGATGTACGGAAAATTGTGCATCGACAACATGGCTGGCGCGTTTAACTCGACGACAATGTAGTTTTCTGTCGAAGGCGGCGCCAGCAAATTGTTGATGATGATATCAATTCCTGCCAGTTTCAAGCCTGCGGCCTGCGCCGATTGGATGGCCACTTCGCGATAATAGTCCGGCATTTCGTCGGTGACATCAATGCTGTCGCCTCCGGTGCTCAAATTCGAATTTTTGCGCAGGTACACTTTTTCGCCTTCCGGCAGAATACTTTCCGGGGTGAGTTGAAAAGCCTTCAAATGCCGCAGCACCTCTTCATCAATGACAATCCTCAGCAGCGGATGTCGGTAATCTGTTCCACGCCCGGCATTCTTCTGCTCAATCAGCTGCCGAATGGTCAGCTTACCATCGCCGGTTACGTTCGCCGGCTCGCGGTAGGCAATGGCCCGTACCTTGTCGTCAATCACCAAAAACCGGTACTCGCGGCCAGTAAAATACTCTTCCACAATCACCCGGTTGGCGTGCAAAAAGGCATTGTTGATGGCTTCGTGAAGCTCGTTGTGGGTTTGCAGGTTGGTGGCAACCGCAATACCGTGGTCGGTGTCAACGGGTTTTACCACAGCCGGAAAACTAACCTTTTGGAGCCGTTCCGGATCGAAGCCCCGTTCGAGCAAAATGCCCTTGGCCTGGCGGATTCCTTTGCGCTGCAGAAACTGGCGCGTCATCCATTTGTCGTTCGAAATCCAGTAGGCAATCAGGCTATTGGCATCCGAAATAGTTCCTTCATGAATAATAAATTCCTTGTTCTCGTAGGTTACGGCAAGCAGGTTTTTGTTGGCATCAATGATTTCGAAGGGGAGCTTTCGGCGCAGGATTTCTGCCACGATGATTTGCGTGGTGGCTTCAAACTGCTCATAGCCTGCTAAAGGGACGAAATTATAAGTGGTGTCTTCCATTTTTGCGATTGATTTTTAAGGAAGCTCAAAATTAGGAATAAACTGTCGAAATAAAGGATCACGATGAAGGAATCCGGCTCAAGATGCGTAAAATGCTTGTTTTTCAACTGATTTTGAAGAAATGGAAACTTATAACCCAACGGTTTCAATGCTGCCGCTAAATACATTGATTTGAGCTGCTCCTTGTTGAAATAACGTGCTCAAAAACCGGAAAGCAAATGAAGATCTACTTTTTCTATAAAAACAATATCTTTGGAATTCATTCAGAACTTTCAAACACTAAGCTCAAACTCATGAAAAAACTACGCTTTGGCTCTTTGCTCCTGTTAATGATCTGCCCCTATCTGATAAATGCCCAAACAACCCGAACCACCCATATTCTGGAGAACAACTGGAAATTCAGCAAGGGTAATTTTGAAAATGCTGAACAGGTGGATTTTGATGATTCGGCTTGGGAAACCGTTTCGGTGCCTCATGACTGGGCGATTTATGGGCCATTTGACAAAGAGGTGGACAAACAGGTGGTTGCCATCAGCCAGAACAATGAGCAGGAGGCCTCGGAAAAAACCGGACGCACCGGAGCATTGCCACACATTGGGGATGGTTGGTACCGAACCAGTTTTCAGCTTCCGGAGCTGGCAGCAGGTAGCCGTGTTTTGGTGGTGTTTGAAGGTGCAATGAGCGACCCCGAGGTGTTTGTCAATGGCGAAAAAGCAGGCGAGTGGGGCTATGGTTATGCTTACTTTAATCTTGACATCACCGATTTTGTGGCCTCAGGCGAAAGCAACCTGCTGGCGGTGCACCTTTCGCCAAAACCCTTGTCTTCGCGTTGGTATCCCGGCGCCGGACTGTTTCGAAAAGTGCGCGTACTGGTCCTGCCGGAGCATCATTTTCAATTGTGGGGCACTTTTGTCACGACCCCTTTTGTGACCGACAGCCTGGCCAAAATCAATATTAAAACCAAGGTTGAAGGACAAAATCTTCGCCTGGAAACGGCCATAAAGGACACTGACGGAAATGTGCTGGCTACAGAGACCGCAACAGCTTTGTTTGGCAAGGAATTCGAACAAAATATCGCTTTGGAAAATCCCAAACTTTGGAGCCCCGAATCGCCGGCTTTGTATTATGCCGAGTCGAAGTTATACGATGAAAGCGGCCAGCTTCAGGATGAGCAGACCACCCGTTTTGGGGTTCGCACCATCAGCTACCAGGCCGGCGAGGGATTCAAGCTGAATGGAGAAGTCCGCAAGTTTAAGGGTGTTTGCCTGCATCACGACCTGGGACCATTGGGCGCAGCGGTGAACAAGGCGGCCCTTCGACGCCAGATCCAACTGATGAAAGACATGGGCGCCAATGCCATTCGCAGTGCTCACAACATGCCGTCGATCGAACAGCTTGAGCTTTGTGATGAAATGGGCATGCTCTTTTTGGCGGAGAGTTTTGATGAGTGGAAAAGACCGAAGGTGAAAAACGGCTACAATCGTTTTTTCGACGAATACCACGAAAAAGACCTGGTGAACCTGGTGCGTGCAACCCGCAATCATCCGTGTATTGTGATGTGGAGCAGTGGTAACGAGGTGCCCGACCAGCATGGCAGCGAAGGGGTGAAACGAGCAAAAAGCTTACAGGATATCTTCCATCGTGAAGACCCGACCAGGCCGGTGACGGTTGGTATGGACCAGGTGAAAGCTGTCATGGCGTCGGGATTTGGCGCCATTGTGGATGTGCCGGGGTTGAACTATCGCACGCATCTGTATGAAGAGGCTTTTGAGCGTTTTCCCCAAGGATTGCTTTTAGGTTCCGAAACGGCATCGACCGTGAGCTCCAGGGGCATTTACAAGTTTCCGGTAGAACAAGCCGTTGGCAAAATGTACGATGACGGGCAGTGTTCTTCCTATGATCTGGAATATTGCAATTGGAGTAACCTGCCGGACGATGACGCTGTGTTGCAGGATGACAAAGACTGGGTGATCGGTGAATTCGTGTGGACGGGCTTCGATTACCTGGGTGAGCCGACGCCTTACGACCAATATTGGCCGTCGCGCAGTTCGTATTTTGGTATTTGTGATTTGGCTGGTTTGCCCAAGGACCGCTATTACTGGTACAAAAGCCGTTGGGACACTGATGAATCAACTTTGCACGTGCTGCCCCACTGGAACTGGGAAGGCAAGGAGGGAGATACCATTCCCGTGTTTGTGTACAGCAGTTACAGCAGTGCCGAACTTTTTGTAAACGGGAAAAGCCTGGGCGTGCGAACCAAAAGTAAAGATTCGAAATTGGAGCGTTACCGCCTGATGTGGAACGATGTGGTGTATGAACCCGGCGAACTGAAAGTGGTTGCATTCAACGAAAAAGGCGAACCTGCTGAAGAGAAGATCATTCGTACTGCAGGAGCGCCGCATCGCTTGGTGTTGGAGCCGGACCGCTCGACCATTCAGGCCGATGGCAAAGACATCAGCTTTGTAACCGTGTCGGTGGTCGATAAAAATGGCAATCCTTGTCCCACGGCCACCAACCAACTGTCATTCGAGGTGAGCGGCGCAGGCGAATACCGGGCAGCCTGCAACGGCGATGCCACATCGCTGGAATTGTTCCACAAGCCAACGATGAAGCTGTTTAGTGGCCAATTGGTGGTGTTGGTACAAAGCAACGAAAGGGCTGGAGACATTGAATTGTCGGTTGCTGGAAAGGGTTTGAAACGAGCGAAAATCAAAATTTCTTCGGTCGAATAATTCCAATAAAAAAAGGATGCCACTTTCTTTCGAAAATGACATCCCTACCTTTAAACCCAACTATCAACCTTTATGCTGCTTAGGCCGCTTTTGAACGGCGTCTTTTCACGATTTCGTTGTTGTCGGCAATAATCTGCGCCACGGTGCGGGCATAAGGCCCATAAGCGTCAGGTTGTACCTGCTCCATGGCACGAAGGTGAAGCACGAGTTTCTGATTAATCAGAGTAACCATTTGCTTTTTAATGGCTGTGGCGTTTTCCTGGGTGGTTTCCTGCCCTTGTTCTTCTTCGTAGGCAATCCGGGTAGCCTCGAAATCATCCTGGGCAGTTTGCGTAGCAGCAATTAATTCAGGGCATCCTGGGCAAACAGCAATTACATCCTGCAAATCGGCTCGGCTTAAATCGCCAAGCATCGAGTTGACCAGCGACGATTCAATAGCATAACTTTCATTTAAAATTGACATTCCGTAACGGTTAAGCACAGCAATTACCTTCGTAGCCGCTGCTTTTATTTCAGCATTCGGATGGAGGGATAAGCCCAGCACCAGGTAGAACAATGCACGTAAGGTATCATCCCGAAATTCATCCTTCTCCTCCAGTTGCGACTCAATTTTCATTCGTTTAATGGCGGCAGTCAAACGCGCCACTTCACCTTCCAAACCAGTGATGATGCCCGTTAAATAGGCGTCACCGCTTAGTTCGGTGTTCTTAAATGCACCAACCGCCCGCGAGGCCAGATCGTTGACTTCGGTCGTACGACTGGTGGTGATTACTTTTTCGATCATATAGGTATGTTTATTAATGAATAATGACCGGTCCCTGAATCGGGTTGAAGATGAAGATTGGGTGACCGGCGGGTTAATTGTGTGTACAATGTAGAATAAATTATTGCAATTACATTTTGTAATGATTATGTTTTTGAACATATATTTAGTCGTTTCACGCTCTTTTTTTCCGTCTAAGCAGTATTTTACAGTATTTCGCCTCCTTTTGCACCAGGAGGCCATGACTAAATAGTGATGGCTCCACTTTTCGCCAGCGGGGTCATGACTAAATAGTCACAGCTCCACTTTTTGATTGGGGAAGCTATGACTAAATAGTCACGCCTCCACTTTTTGCCAGCGAAGTCATGACTAAATAGTCATGCCTCCATTTTTTGATTGGGGAAGCTATGTCTAAATAGTCACGCCTCCACTTTTTGCCAGCGAAGCGATGACTAAATAGTCACGCCTCCACTTTTCTCCAGGGAAGCCATGACTAAATAGTCACACCTTCACTTTTTGTCAGGGAAGTCATGACTAAATGATGACGCCCTCACTGGCAGGCTATTCCGCTTATTGATCGGATGACTTTGAGTCATCCGATCAATAAAAGAAATGCCGGCTTTTTGAACCGGGCACGTTTTCGATGCCCGCGGCATCGGATGTTTATAGAAACACAGAATCAGGGAAAGATGCGATCCCGGATGGGATCGAACGGCTTGCTACCTTGCAGCTTTACTACAAACATGCAAATCCGCTGGATTTGAAATTGAAATATCGTTGGATGATTACGAAGCTTGATCCCTATTTTCTTACAGATCCCGATCTTCATCGGGATGACGGCTGAGGGTTGTAGTCTCTTCAAAAGTGGGTGCCTACCTACTGAGCGGGTGACTTGGAGTCACCCGCTCAGTAAAAAACAGGATCGCTTCTTCAACCGGGTACGTTTTCGATGCCAGAGGCATCCAATATTTGTAGAACTAACCCGAGTAGAGGATGATGCAATCCCGGATGGGATCGAACGGCTTGCCTACAGATTCCGGCTTTCGCCGGAATGACGGAGCAGAAGCCAGCAGCATAAAATCGTCAATCGTCAATCGTTAAATCGTCAATCGGGCTAGCTTGTTTTCCGGTAGCGCCAAATGGAGAGTGCCAAAAAGGTGGTGCCGATGATGGTGAGGGAAACAAATTCTTCGAGCAAATCGAAAAAGCCGGAACCTTTCAGTACGACCATCCGCATGATGCGCATGAAGTAATAAATGGGGTTGATGCGGTTGAGTTCCTGGGCCCATTCAGGCATACTTTCGACCGGGGTAAAAATGCCGCCCATCAAAATAAAAATCATCATAAAAAAGTAGGTGACAAACATAACTTGCTGCTGCGTTTCGGTAATGGTCGAAATAAAGAGGCCCAGCCCCAGCACGCCAACCAGGTAGAGCGCGGCAAAACCAAACAACAGGGGCAGGCTACCTACAATGGGCATGTTGAATGCGACCCGGGCGATGACCAAACCAAAAGCGAGGTCGAACAGGGCAATGATTAAAAAAGGGACGAGCTTGCCCAAAATGAACTGGTACTTTTTAATGGGGGTCACATTGAGCTGTTCGATGGTGCCAATTTCCTTTTCGCGCACCAGGTTCATGCCCGATAAAAACATGCCGATAATGGTGACCAGAATTGCCAGGATGCCGGGAGCCATGTACCATTTGTAATCCAACTCGGGATTGAACCAATAGCTGTCCTTCACCTCGATGCGCCGGGGCGGGTTGAACTCGGGCAGGCTTTTCCATTCGGCAACCACTGCTTTGTTGAAGCCCTTGAGAATGCCCAGCGTGTATGAATAGATGAGCGATGCTTTGTTACCATCTATGGCATTGATTAGCAGTTGCAGCTTCGCCTGATCTTCGCGAATGAGGTCGCGTTCAAACCCAGGTGGAATGAGCATCACAAAATCGGCTTCTTCTTTATTGAAACTGTTTTCGGCATCCTGTACATCAAACGAGGCATCGTAAATGTTGAAAAAGGGCGAGGCTTCGAACCTGGACACCAGCTCGCGCGAAGTCTCCGACAGGTCTTGGTTCACCACATAAATATTCACGTTTTTCAGGTCGTAGGTGGCCGCAAAAACCAACACGAGCATTTGTATCAGTGGCAATAAAAAGATCATCGGCAACATGGTTTTGTTCCGAAATATCTGGATGAACTCTTTTTGAAGAATGTATTTTATCGTTTTCATTTTTTTTATTTTGTGACCGACGGCCTTCGTTTTACCGGACTTTTCGGCTACGATACCAACAACTAGAACAACATCAACC